>NZ_JBIAQQ010000038.1:0-59646 GCF_042889165.1 Streptomyces sp. NPDC002669
GCGCGCGCTTCGCTCCGCGAAGACGACGCGCCGCCGCTACGCGGCGGTTCCGGCTTCGCCGGAAACCTCACGACTCCGTCGTGAGTGGGCATCACTCCGTGATGCCTTGCCGGTCCACTCCGTGGCCCAGCGGCTCGGATCGCTCCGCGATCCGGCCTGAACGGCCTGCGCTCCGCGCTGGCCTGAGACTGCGGCAGCAAGGGGTGTGGCGGGTGTGCTTGACGCCTGGTCAAGCACACCGTCTTACATGAACTGCTTGGGTTCTGCTGACGAGGTTCTGGGCCGGCTGCTCTCGTGTCGGAGGTGCGGGCCTTCCCGGATCCGGAGGGCCTTCCCGTCGGTCTCTATCGTAGCGCTTCCGGGGTGCTTCCTTATTCGAGTTGTGGGCAAAAAAGTTACGGGATCTCTGAGTTTTCGGGGCGCTCCTCTTCGGCGGGGGCGGTGCTGGCTTCATGGAGGATGGTCTGGATCAACTTGCTTCTGCTGTCGGAGAGTTGATTGTTCCTCTGGCTGGTGCGGATCTTGCAGAGCCAGGGGCCGATCATGATGCGTTCCCCGTCGACCTCGATCCCCTCCCGGGCTCCGGGAAGTCGGCCGTGCCGCTCGATGAAGGCGCGCAGCAGTGTGGCTGTCTGTTCGAAGGAGCGGCGTTTTCTGGTCTTGAGGGTGCTGGGTGTGGCGGGGGTGGTGGTCTTCTTCGTTGTCAGGGTGACGTGGTCCGGGGTGAGGCCAAGGCGGGCCAGGAGGTGGCGTTGACCGTCGTCAAGGGTGTTCCAGGTGGTGAGCTGGCGGTGTAGCCAGGTGCCGGCTTTCATGCCGTCAATCACCGTGTCGCGGCGCAGTTTTGCGGGGTCGTGTCCGTCCTGGATGTGGCGGGCCAGGATGTGGTACTTGCGGTGCCAGTCGGGTCCGTACGGGAGGAGCCAGTTGGGGTCGAGGGCGGTGAGGCGTGTGTGACGGGTTGTGGGGAGTTGGTCTTTGCGGGCCAGGCCGCGTTGGTCGACGAGGAATTGGCCGCCGGGATCGTGGGCAGGGATGGCGAGATGGCCGTGCTCGGCGTGGAATGCCTCGACGAGGGTCATGTTGCCTTCGAAGGCGGCTTCGTGCTCGTCCCAGATCATGCCGAGCTCTTCGAGTTCGGCGGTCCAGTCCGCGGTCAGGGTGCCGCGGCGGTGGGCGGTGCGCTGGCCGGCGATGAAGGGGCCGAGGCGGTAGCCGTAGGCGTCGGTGTAGTCGACCGGGACCTTCAGGTGACCGTGTTCTGTGTGGTAGCGGGTGGCCGCCGCCAGGCCGGCACGGCGGGGTGCGGAAAGGACTGCGCCGGCCGACGGCCAGGCCAGCAGGTCCATCGCGCGGGCGATCGTGCCCGGGTCGAGGGTGAAGTCGAAGCGGAACCGGCGGGTGAGGAGGCGGTGGGTGTCGGCGTCCAGGCGGTGCGTGGTGGCCTTGCGCGGGGCGCGGGCAGCAATCGTCTGGTCGTGGTGGCGCAGTGCTGCGGTGATGAGCCAGAGGGCTTCGTAGGGGGTGTCGAGGAGGTCGGTGGGGTCGGAGTCGGGTGGAGTGTAGGCGGGGATGATCAGGCTCGCGGTCTTCACATCGGTGGTGGGGGGTTTGCGCAGGGCGCGGCCCAGGGCCTGGACGATGCGGCGCACGCTCTCGGTGCGGGAGGCGAACACGATTGCGTCCACAGCTGGCAAGTCGATGCCTTCGCCCAGGACTTGGGCGTTGGTGATCACGGCGCGGTCGGCGTTCGCGAACTGGTTGAGGAGTTTCGCGCGCTGGTCGGGGGTGTGGTTGCCGTTGATCGAGGAGACGGCCAGGGTGCCGGCCCAGGAGGGGCGTTGGTCGGGTGGGAGGGCGCGCAGGGTGTGGGGGAACTGGCGGGCGAAGTCTTCTGCGTCGGCGACCTGTTGGAAGTAGACGATCACATGGCGGAGGTCGTGTTCGGTCATCGCTTTGAGGATCGCCAGGTGCAGGGCGGTCGTCCGGCGCGTGGTCGGGGCGAAACCGGTGTGCGCGTGGTCGGGGTCGGTCAGGACCGTGCGCAGGTCGGTGTCGGTGATGGTGGGGATCAGGAGCTGGTAGTCGGCCAGGACGCCGTCCTCGATCGCAGCCGCGTGGGTGTAGGTGTGCAGGCGGGGGCCGAATACCTTGATGTCGTCCATGGAGGCGATCAGGGACGGGGACTCCCACTCCGGTGCGGTCGTTGCGGTCCGCTTGGGGCGCGGGCGGGTGTCGGGGGCCTCGGCCAGGCGCGGCGCCTCCCATTCATAGGGCGTGGCGGTCAGGTACAGGCGGCGCTCCGCACGAATCCGGGAGGAATCGTGGACCATCGTCCATTCCTTGTCCCAGGAGCCCGCGGTGCGGTGCGCCTCGTCGATGATTGCGAGGTCGAAGGCGGGTGCGGTGAAGACGGAGTGCTGGATTTCCTCGATCCGCGGGAGGGAGTCGAGGGTCACGAGCACGATCGCCTTCTCGTTCTTCCTGGCGCGCTGGACCAGCCAGTACGCCAGGTACTCCCCCGAACCCGTACTGCTCGCGCCCGCCTTGGCCAGCACGGGGTGTTTGTCCGCGTTCAGCGATGACACCGCCATCAACGCCTCGGTGCGGCCGTCAGCGCGGGCTGCGGCCGCCCACTGGCCGATCAAGTCCCTCGATGGCACCACCACCAGCAGAAACCGGGCATCCAGGGCTTCGGCCGTGCGCAGCGCGATCAGCGTCTTGCCCGTACCGCACGCCGACACCATGTGCCCGCGGCTCCCGGGTTTCCTCAGACCTCTTGCCCCGCTGTCCACCGCCGCCTGCTGATCCGTGCGCAGCGTCCGGCGGGCAGGCGCGAAAGTGTTGGTCAGGGGCGGATGGCTGTCCGGGACAGCGGGGCTGGGGTTGGTGGCCATCGGGTGGTTCCTTGGGAGGCTCGGCTGAAGGTTCGCAGGGGGCGGGCGGGGGTCACTGGTAGAGGAAGTCTGTCCACCACACCTGAAGCCCGTCGACCAGGGCGACAGCATTGTCTGCTACCTGACGGCGCTGGGCGGTTTCATACGTGGCGTATACGGCGTCGAAGGACGGCCCGGGATTGTGGTACTCGGCGGCAAGCCGGCAGAAAAGGGGTGAAGGGCTGAAGGCGGTTGTCGCCGCCTCGTCTTCGTCCACCAGCTCCGCGGGAAGCCCGCCGTACACCTCGGAGGTGATCCAGCAGGCCCAGTGGACCAGTTTGCGTGTCGCCCCCACGTCGGCCGCGACGTGGTCGAGCAGCAGCGGGCGGCAGTGGGGGTCAGGGCATTCGTCCACCGTCGCGTAGAACAACCGGTCCAGCAGGGCGTCACCCGCCCGGGCATGAGGGTCTGGCAGGTACGCCCCGGACGGCGGCACGAACGTGCGTTGTCGACGGCGGACTGCGGCCGCAGTATGCACATGGTTCACGTCGCTCACGACTCTTTCCACGGGCCCTCCAGCAGGCTCGTTCCCGGTATCACAGTTCATCGTCGCGCGCCCTGCATGCATGGGGGCCGCTGGGCGGCGAAGACGCCGCCCAGCAGTGGATCTTCTGGTAGGGGGCGCGCCTTCGAAGGGGTCTGTCAGACGAAGGGCCCTGTCTCACATTCGGTGGTGGCGGAGAGTGTTGCTATCCGAGGATGATGCGGTGGCGAAGCGGCGCGAAGCCTGCTCGTCCGTGCATCTGGCGCGCGATCCGCTTGGTATTGGTGTTGACGCCTTCGGTGGGGCCGTTGCTGTACGGGGAAGCGTGAGCGCGGCGTTCACGGCGTCGAGGTCTCGCTCCAGGCCGCGGGTGAAGGCGTGCAGGTGGGGCAGGTCGGTGCCGCGGACCTGAGTGATCCAGCGCGTGAGCGCGTCGGCGTTGTCGGCGCGAGGCACCAGGAGCGGAGGCTGCGTTGCTGGCGGCCAGTTGGGACACTCGGGGCAGGCGGCGGTGAGCTTGGCCAGGAGGTCGCGTTGTTCGGCCTTGAGGCTGTTTGGCCTGGTCAGCAGCATCCGGGCGAGCCGCCGCAGGGAGATGTGGCTGCTGTCGGCGTCCGCGCGCCCCTGGTTGATGTACTTGTGCAGGAGGTTCGGGCAGCCGGTGAAGCCGAGGGCCTTGATCTCCTCGAAGAGGTGCTTGACGGGGACAGAAGGGTCTTCGGCCTGGTGTTTGCGCAGTTGCTCATGGTAGGGATCGACCAGGCTGGCGCGGTACTTGGGGGCGCGGAGCATGCGCTCGGGCTTGTCGGCGCGGGCGTACCGTTTGGCGGTGTTCAGGGCCAGCTGCAGGCGGCGGGCGCGTTCGAGTAGGCCGACATCCTGGTCGAGCAGACCGTGGGCCTGGTGCCAACGCTCCAGGGTGTTCTGAACGTGGGGGGCGGTAGATCGGCGCGCCCAGCACGTGCTGTGCGCCTTGGCCTCGCTCAGGGCGGCTTCGCGCAGGTTGTGCCAGATATGCCACCGGTCGGCGACTTGCGTGGCGTCGGGCAGGGCGCGGCGTCGCTTCGGCGTAGGTCGCCGAGCCGTCGCGGCACACGGTCTCGAGGCCTGGATGCTCACGCAGCCATGCCTCCAGCGTGTCGGCCGCGCGGTCGGGCAGTATGTCGATCCGTTCATGGGTTTCGGCGTCGATGATCGCGGTGGCGTAGCGGTGCCGCCGGCGCAGGAGGCGTCCGCCCGAGGGGGAGCGGGATGCGCAGGAGCGCGCGCAGAGCCGTGTGACGTGACAGGCTCACCGCGAGTATCGCCAGCAGACGGGCCCGGACCGGCCTGCTAATTCCTTGACCACCGACTTGATTTGTTTGGTCAGACGGGTGGTTCGCCGCTGGTATCGGTCCAGCACTCCGGGCACCTGCTCGCGGAAGGTGTGGCGGTAGCCGCGCGTGGAACGCACCAGGCGCGGCACCCGCACACGGAGCATTACCTGTCGTTCATCGGCCGGTACGTCGGCCACGGTCCGCCAGTGATAGCCGTGCACGCGTTCCGAAGAGGCCCTGCGCACCGGGCGGACCGCGCTGTCCGCGGGGTCCGTGCCCGCACGAGGATCCGCTCACCTTCGTCGCCTGCATTCTCGATGGGCAGCGGAGACAGACCCGAGAACACCGTCCGGACGAGCTCGTTGACATCCCTCGTGTAAATGGCAACGCTCCCTCATGACTCTCCGTCACCGCCGAATGTGAGACAGGGCCAACCGTTTTACACTCCCCATCGTCGCGCATCAGGCCTCGTGTCGGGCTGGCTGGGTGCTATGGGGTGGTGTCGGAAAGGGGTGATTCGTTCTGGAGGGCCAGGCCCATGTGGAGGGCCAGGGCTGTGGCGAGGGAGGCGACGGTGGGGTGTTGCCAGACGAAGTTGCTGGCCAGGCGGACGTCGAGGTCGGTGTCGAGGCGGATGCGTAGTTCCGTGGCGAGGAGTGAGTCGAAGCCGAGGGACTTGAGGGGGGTGTGCGGGTCGAGGGTGCTACTGCCGGTGCGCAGGATGGTGCGGATGTGGTCGGCGAGGTAGCTCTCCAGGGCAGTCTGGCGGGCGATGCCGGGGGGCAGCGCCTGGAGTCGGGGCCGAATGCTGTTCTGGTGGTGTTTGGGGCCATTATTCTGGTTCGTGATTGTTTCAGGCGCTTCAGTATGAGCTGGGGTGAGGAGCTCGAAGAGGCTGGAGTGCGCGGCGGCGCTGGGGATCCAGGTTTTTGCCGGGCCCGGGATGACGGCTGTCTGGACCCGGCGGTGGGCGAGGAGGGAGCGCAGAGCCTCTAGTCCCTTGCGGGTGGGGATCGTCTCGTAGCCGCGTTCGGCGAAGTCGACGGCCTGTCCTGTTTCGCCCCAGGGGCCCCAGTCGACGGCCAGTGTGGGCAGGCCGTTGCGGGTGCGCCAGGTGGCGAAGGCGTCGAGCCAGGCGTTGGCTGCCGCGTACGTTCCCTGTCCGGCGTTGCCCAGGAGGGAGCTCATTGAGGAGTACAGGACGAACCAGTCCGGTGAGTGGGTGGCGGTGGCCTGGTGGAGGTTCCAGGCGCCGGTGGCCTTGGGGTCCCATACACGTTTGAGCTGGTGTTCTTGGACGGTGGCCAGTGCCGCGTCGTCGAGGACCATGGCGCAGTGCACGATTCCGCGAAGGGGCACGCCCCCGCTGGTGGCGGCGGTGACCAGGCGCTGGGCGGTTTCGGGCCGGGAGATGTCGCCGAGGACGACGGTGGTGCTGGAGGTGAGGTCGTTGATGGCTCGTGCGGTTTCGGGCGAGGGGCACCGGCGGCCGTTGAGAATGATGCGGCCGGCTCCTTGGTCCGCCAGCCAGCGGGCGGTGGCCAGTCCCAGGCCCGAGAGGCCGCCGGTGATGATGTAGGCGCTGTCGGTGCGTACAAGGGGTGGTCCGTCGGGCAGGACGGCTGTGGTCTCTCCTTGGTCGGGGACGGTCAGGACGATCTTGCCGAGGTGGCCGGCGCGGGCCATCAGGTGGAAGGCGTCTGCTGCTCGGTCGAGCGGGTACTCGGTGCACAGGAGCGGTTTGAGCCGTTGGGCGGCGATGTGGTCCATGGCCTCGCGGAAGACTGTGGCGAACAGCTCTGGGCGCTGCTGTTGCAGTTCGATGAGGTCGACGGTGCTGAAAGTGATGTTGTGGCGCAGGGGTGCGAGCTTGAGGGGGGCGTCGGCCAGGATGTCGCGTACGCCGAGTTCGATGAACCTGCCGAACGGGCGCAGGGTTTCGAGGCCGGCTCGGATGGCGGGGCCGGCCAGGGAGTTGAGGACGACGTCGACTCCCTGGCCGTCGGTGGCCTGGCGGGTCTGTTCGGTGAAGTCCAGGGTGCGGGAGTCCATGACACAGCGGATTCCCATGCCGCGCAGGTGGTGCCGTTTTTCTTCGCTGCCGGCCGTGGCGAGGATGTCTGCGCCCAGGAGGCGGGCGACGGCGATCGCGGCCAGGCCGGTGCCTCCGGTGGCGGAGTGGATCAGTACGCGTTCGCCCGGGGCGAGGTGGGCGACGTGGCGCAGGGCGTACCAGGCGGTGAGGAAGGCTGTGGGCAGTCCTGCTGCAGTGGTGGGTGTCAGGGTGGGGGGCAGGGGGGTGACGGCCTGGGCGGGGAGGGTGATGAAGGAGCCGAAGGCGCCGCCTTCGAGCTGGACGGCGAGCACGGGGTCTTTGGGGCGCAGGTGGTGCACGCCGGGTCCTACGGCGCTGATTTCGCCTGCGCACTCGAAGCCGATGCGGTAGGGGGTGGCGGGCTCGGAGCCGAGCATGCCGAGGGTGGTCAAAACGTCGCGGAAGTTGAGGCCTGCGGCATGGACGCGTACTTCGACTTCGCCTTCGCCGGGCTGGCGGCGGCCGGTGGCAGCCAGTTCGAGGCTGTCGAGGTTGCCGGGCTGTCCGACGCGCAGGCGGAACCCGTCCTGTCCGAATCGGACGGTTCGGGTGGTGCAGGCGGTGCGTTCGGCGGGGGTGATGGGGGCGCGTTCGATGCGGGCGATGTGCCGGGTGTCGCCGCGGAGTGCGACCTCGTCTTCGGGTGCGTCGGCGAGGAGTTCGGCGGCAAGGGCTCGCAGTCCGTTCTCGCCCGGGTCGGTGTCGATGAGGGTGGGCCGCAGGTGGGGCTGTTCGACGGCCATGACGCGTGCCACGCCGCGTACGGTGCTGTGGGCCGGGTGGCCGGACTCGTCTTCGGTGACGGCGTAGGCGTGGCGGGTGACGGCGTACAGGCGCCATGCTCCGCTGTGCTCGTCGGCGGCCTGGGCGAAGGCGAGCAGTTGCCGGGCCCGTTGCTGTGCGCCTTGGAGGGGGTCGGTGTGGGGGGTGGTCGGTGCGCGGAACAGCAGGACTACGGCGTGCCAGGGTTTTGTCCGGGTGGTCAGGTGCTGGGCGAAGGTGTGGGCCAGGGGTGCGAGTTCCTCCGCGTTTGAGGGGTATTCCTTCACTTCTGTGTGAGCGCCGGCGGCGCGCAGGAGTGCGGCCAGGTGTTCGCCCTGGCCGTCGCCCTCGTCCATGATGAGCCAGTTCCCGGGTGGGGTGGTGGTCGGGCGGGGGGAGGGTGTTGGGTGCCAGCCGAGTTGCATGAACCACTGGTCGACGGTGTTGTCCTGGGCGGGTTCGCGGCGGGTGAACCGTACGCCGTCGAGGGCGAGGAGGGGCTGGCCCTGGGCGTTCAGGACTCGGATGTCTCCGGCAAGGGTTGTGCGGCTGTTCTCGGTCACCCGTGCGTGGGCGTGGGCGGCCTGGGCGGGGTCGCCGAGGATGCGAAGGGTGCGGATCTGGAGCGGCAGGATCGGTGCGGGAGGGCTCTCGAAGCCGATTCCTGCTACCAGTAGCTGCAGGCACAGGTCGAGGAGGACGGGGTGGATGCTGAGGGCGGGTTCGGGGGTGCGGGCGGTGGGCGGCAGTTGGATGTCGGCCCAGAAGCTGTCCTGGCGGTTCGTCGTGTGCAGCGTGGTGATGCCGGTGAAGGCGGGGCCGTGTTCGAGGCCGCAGGCACGCAGGGTGGTGTAGAGCCTGGCGGGGTCCAGGGGGACGGGGTGTCTGTCGCGCAGAGCGGGTACTGATGCGGGGCGGGTGTCGTGGGGTGCGGGCTCGCGGCGGGCGGTGGCTGTGGCGTGCAGTTGCCAGGAGCCGTCCGGGTTTCGGGAGTGGATTTCGCAGGCGGCCTGCCCGCCGGTGGCGGGTGTGACGGTGGTGCTCATCTGGGTGTTGTCGTCCAGGCGCAGGAGGTCTTGGAAGGTGATGTCGGTGAGGGCGATGTCCGTGGGGGCGCCGGTGAGTGCGGCGTGGGCTGTGGTGTGGAAGAGGGCGCAGAAGCCGGCGCCGGGCAGGACGGGGGTGTTGTGGACGTGGTGGTCGTTGAGCCAGGGCAGGTGGAGGGCCGGGGCGGTGGCGCTCCAGGTGTGGCGGACCTGGTCGCCGGGGGTTTCGGTGTGGTGGCCGGGCAGGGCGTCTGCGGGGGGCAGGGTTGCCCGGCCGGTGGCCCAGTGGCGGGTGCGGTCGAAGGTGATGGTGGGGGTGTCCGCCAGGTCGCCGGCGCCGTACAGGGGGGTCCAGTCGACGGTGCCGCCGTTGCAGTGGAGGGTTGCCAGCTGGGTGAGGAAGGTGGTGGGTTCGTCCTGGGCGCGGCGCAGCGTGGGCAGGACGACGGCGGTGGGAGTCAGTTCGGTCAGGGTGTCGGTGAGGGTCTGGGTGACCACGGGGTGGGGTGAGATCTCGATGTAGAGCTGGTGGCGGTCCTGGGCGGCGGCGGTGACGGCGGGGTGGAAGCGGACGGGGCGGCGCAGGTTGTCGCACCAGTAGGCGGCGTCGAGGAGGGGGGCGTGGCGGGGGTCTTGGGTCACGGTGGAGTAGAAGGGGATGCGGGGTGGGCGGGGGTTGAGGCCGGAGAGTGCCTGGTGCAGGTCGGGCAGGAGGGGGTCGACGTGGGGGCTGTGTGAGGCGACGTCGACGGCGATGGGAGAGGCGGGGATGCCGAGTTGGTTCCATTGGCCGGTCAGGTGGGTGATCTGGTCTCGGTCGCCGGAGATGATGGTGGTGTCGGGGGCTGCCAGGACTGCCACGGACACGGCGTCGGCGCCGGTGTCGGCGAGGGTGGCTTCGAGGGCGGCCTGGGGCAGGCCGACGCTGGCCATCGCTCCTGTTCCGGCGATTCGTTCCAGGAGTGCTGAGCGGCGGCAGATGACGCGGACGCCGTCGGCGAGGGTGAGGGCTTCGGCCACGACTGCGGCTGCGGCTTCTCCCATGGAGTGGCCGATGACGGCGGCGGGTCGGACGCCGTGTGCCTGCCATGTGGCGGCGAGGGCGATCTGCAGGGCGAAGAGGGTGGGTTGGATCTTTGGGCATCCTGTGATGGGTTCGCCGGCCCGGATCAGTTCCAGGACGGAGAAGCCTGCCTCGTTGCGGATGAGGGTGTCCACGTCGGTCAGGGCTTTGGCGAAGGTCTTGTTGTGGGTGAGGAGTTCACGGCCCATGCCTGGCCATTGGGAGCCCTGGCCGGAGAAGACCCATACGGGCTGGCGGGGGGCGGTGATGTCGGTGGTGCCCGGGATGAGGGCCGGGTGCGGGCGGCCGTCGGCGAACAGACGGAGGGCCTTGACCGTTTCGGTGCGGGAGCGGGCGAGGACGGCGAGGCGTCCCCGGCCGGGGCTGCGGCGCAGGGCCAGGGTGTGGGCGGTGTCCCGCAGGGGGGTGCGGGCGCCGTCGTGGTCCAGCCAGTCGGCCAGGCGGCGGGCGGCTGCCGGCAGGGCTTGGTGGGATCCGGCCGCGACCAGGATCGCTTCGGGCGGGGAGAGGCGGGGTTTGCGGGGGGCGGGCAGGGTGGTGCGGCGGGGGGTGGGAGGCTGCTGCAGGATGACGTGGGCGTTGGTGCCGGAGAAGCCGAATGAGGAGACTGCGGCCAGCCTGACTGGCTGGTTGCGGGGCCATGGGGTGCATTGGACCGGGACGTAGAAGCGGGTGGTGTCTGCGGAGATGGCCGGGTTCCATCGGGTGAAGTGGAGGTTGGGGGGGATGGTTGCGTGCTGGAGGCACAGGACGGTCTTGATCAGTCCGGTGATGCCTGCGGCGGGTTCCAGGTGGCCGAGGATGGTCTTGACCGAGCCCAGGGCGCATGGGGAGAGGCCGTTGCCGTAGACGGCGGCCAGGCTGGCGAACTCGACGGGGTCTCCGATAGGGGTGCCTGTGCCGTGGGCTTCGATCAGTGAGATGCGGGCGGGGTCGACGCCGGCCCGGTCGAGGGCTGTGCGGTAGAGGTTCTGCTGGGCGGTGCGGGAGGGGGCGGCGAGGCCGTCGGAGCGGCCGTCCTGGTTCACGGCGGATCCGCGGACGACGGCGAGGATGCGGTCGCCGTCCCGGCGGGCGTCGGCCAGGCGTTTGAGGACGACGGCGCCGCAGCCCTCGCCGCGGACGAAGCCGTCCGCGGCGGCGTCGAAGGTGTGGCAGTGGCCGGTCGGGGAGAGCATGCCCATTCTGGCGAAGGAGCGGGTGATGCGGGGGGCGAGCATGAGGGTGACGCCGGCGGCCAGGGCGAGATCGCAGTCCTGGCGGTGCAGTGATTCGCAGGCCAGGTGGAAGGCGACCAGGGAGGATGAGCAGGCGGTGTCGAGGGCGATGCTGGGGCCGTGCAGGCCCAGGAGGTAGGAGAGACGGCCGGCGGCGACGCAGTGCCCGTTGGTCAGGATGGAGCCTTCGAGTTCCTGGGGGCGGCCGGCCAGCTGATCCATGTAGTCGTTGTAGCTCAGTCCTGTGAAGACGCCTGTTGGGGAGCCGGCGAGGCGTTCGGGGGGCATGCCTGCGTGTTCCAGGGCCTCCCAGGCGACTTCCAGCAGCAGCCGGTGCTGGGGGTCGAGTACGTCGGCCTCGCGTCCGGAGACCCCGAAGAAGTCCGCGTCGAAGTGTGAGACGTCCTTCAGGTAACCGCCTCGGTGGAAGGCGGGTGGTGCGGGGGCGGGCAGCCCGTCCTGGGGGTGGGTCATCCCGCGGCCGGGTGGTGGAGTGCTCACCGCTTCGCGGCCCTCGACCAGTAGACGCCACAGGGCGGCCGGGGAGTCGGCGTCCCCGGGCAGTCGGCAGCCCATGCCGATGACAGCGATGGGCGGGTTCGCTGGGCGGTACGGGTGGCTGTGGTGGGCCACGGGAGTCTCCTTGTCGTTGACGGGGCGTGTGGGGGTGCGGTCCGGGACGAGGGAGGGGGGCCGGGCGGTGGAGGGGCGCGCCGGCATGCGGCTGTACGGGACGGGGCGGCAAAGGGCTGTGAGGGGCGAGGGGCGGGGGCCGGGTCCTTGCCGGCCCCCGAGGGTGGGGGCCTGGGGGCCGGGGCGGCTGGGGGCAGCGGCTCAGATGTCGGGGCTTCCCAGCAGGATCGCGCTTTTCACGCCCCCGACTTGGTAGTTGAAGCTGAAGGCGTAGTCGAAGTCGAGGGGGCGGGGTGCTGTTCCCGGGACCGGGTCGAAGGTCAGCTGGGGGGAGGGCTGTTCGCAGTTGGCGGTGGGGCACACCTGGCCGTGGTTCATCATGAGCAGGGTCAGGGCCACGCCGAGACAGCCGGCCGGGGCGCCGTTGTGGCCGAAACAGCCTTCCTGTGAGGTCATGAGCAGGTCGCTCGAGGCGGGGCCGTACAGTTCCTTGACTGCGTTGGCCTCGAATGCCGTGACGACGACGTTGCCGTCGCTGCCGCCGTGGATGTAGGGCACCTGGTTGATCTCCCAGGTGTCACCGAGGCATCGGCGTACTGCGGAGACCAGGGCTTTTCCGCTCTCGTCGCTGGCCAGGGGGTTGGCCAGGCCGTCGCGGGTGGTGGCCTGGGACAGGACTTGTCCGTAAGGGAGGGCGTCGCGGCGGAAGGCGTGTTCCCTGCTCTCCATGACGATGGTTGCGGCTCCCTCGCCGTGGTTGATGCATTCGGCGCGCCGGTCGTAGGGGCGCATCAGGGCATCGAACGATGGCAGGAGACTGGGCATGTCCTGGGAGCGCATGGTGTCGTAGGTGCTCTGGGCTCCGCTCAGCAGGCGCTGGATGTTGCGGATGAGGGTGGCGCTGAAGACGTCGACTCCGGTCACCACGGCGATATCGATCTCGCCGGCGGCGATGAGGCGCTGTGCGTTGCCGATCTGGAGGGCTGAGGAGGCGCAGCCGCAGGAGACGGTGAAGTTGGCGCCCCTGGAACGGGTGAGGGCGCCCTGGACCAGGGCGACGTCCGAGGGGGTGACGGCCTGTTCCGCTGCGACGAACATCTCCAGCGCGTCGGCGGCCGGGTAGGTGGCGGGGTCGGCTCTGAGGACGGCGAGGTAGCTGTCGATGTTGGCGTCCACGCCGCCGCGGCCCACCAGGATGGCGGCTTCTTCCAGGTCGCGCCGGGGCTCGAGGCCGGCGTCCGTGCATGCCTGTGCCAGTGACACCAGGCCGAAGCGGTGTGCGTCTGTGTAGTGGCGTGAGAAGAACTCGGGGATGCCGGGTACACGTTCGTTGAACGTTTCGTCCGGGAGGTTCACGCTGCCGTAGTAGACGCCGTTCTTGCTGAGGCAGGATGTTCCGGTGGACGCGATGTTCCAGAGATCGTCGGCGGTGAGCACTGGGGCTCCCGGACCGGGAAGGCACAGCCCGATGCCGGTGACCACGGCGTCCCGGGCCCGGCCTTTGGTCCGCCGTGTCATGAGTCACCCACGGGGGCTGGCGGATTAATCATGGGATTTTCCTTTCGAGGTCACAGAGGCGGGTCTATTCGGCCACGTATGTACGGCGGCACCAGCGGTAGACGGGCAACTGCTCGCCCTCATGGAGGGAGTAACGGCCCGAGAAGTCGAAGTGCTCATAGGCGTTGCCGCACAGGATTTTCACTCTGGGTTCGGCCTCCAGGGACCGGACTTCCCATACGGGAGGAATGGAAATCCAGTCCGGGCCTCCGGAAAGCTTGACTCGAATACGGTCGGACAAATTCAGCTCCATTTTCTGTCTGCGGGCGGCTGGTCCGCACCGTTCCGTGCTCCGCGCATGTGCACCGCGCCCCAGGGGGTTTCACCTGGGGCGCGGTGCGGCATCATCAGTTTCTCGCCCGCGAGAGGAGGGCGGGAATCAGAAACCAGAATCCATGCAGCAGGCGCGGCACAGGGAATCAGGAAAGGCGGTGGCCGGTACGGTGGCCTCGGTATGCGGCGGAAAAAAGTGCATCGCCTTTCGGGCATACGCCTCTGCCCGCGCCGTGAGCGCGCAGAGCAAGCAGACCGCAAGGTTCGCGGGCCGGCGGACGTCCGGGCCGCTGGGGGGGGGCGGGCTGCGCACGGAGAGGGTGAGGGGCTTCTCGCTGCCCGCTGCCGGCCGGGCGGCAGCGGGCAGCCGGAGCGCGCGCCGGCCTTCGGGCCGGGAGCCTGGAGGCCGGGCGGCGGCCCGGGCACGGGTCAGGTCGCGCTGGCCAGCGCCTGGCTGATCGCCGAAGCGGTCGCCTGCTCGGAGCCCAGTGCCGAACTGGCCGATCCGAGCAGGTTGTACACGATGGCGGTCGCGTTGGCCGCGGAAGCCGTGAGGACATTGGTTCCCACCACCGGCGGCTGCCCGGCGCAGTCGCCGAGCGCGGAGGCGAGCGAGGTGGCGGTGCCCAGGTTGCTGGCGAAGGCGGCCTTGGTGTCGTTGGCCTGGTCGGCGGCGATGGCGGCGTTGTTGGAAGCCTGTGCGGCCTGCAGGTCGTTGACGCAGGGGGAGGCGGCCACGGCGGCGGGAGCCGCTGCGGCCAGGGGGGCGAAGCCCACTACGGCGCCCGCCGCCAGGGCGGCGGTGGCGGTGGCGGCGGCAAGACGGGAACGGAACATGCTGACACTCCCTACAGATGACGTGCGTGCTCATTGGCGACGACGTCGGCGGAGCGGTGCCCTTCCCCTGCCGGGGGCGGCCTGTTCTGCGAGCGAGAACGCCGTCTGGCCGCCGCACACTTCACTGCGAGGGGAGCGAGGACCGGAACGGGTAGCAGCCACGTCCCCGGGAAGGGATGGGCGACCCGCCGGTTCGTAACCCAGTAAGAAGGACGGATTCGTGGCGCCTCAAGGGAGGAAGCACCCAATCACCCGTTCGGAGTACAACGCCAAGCGGAAAATCAAACACAACAGCGTTCACCGCCTCAACAGTCCACGCCCTCCTCTTCCCACCTCTCATGAAATTCAGGCGGTGAAAAAACCGTACTGCTCCGCAGAAATAACGATCCATCACTTCGCAGCAGCGGCACAGAAATAACGATCCGGCACCTTGCCGGCGCATATCCGACGGATCCCGGCCGAATACCAGGCGCCCCCGACCGGCACCCCGGATTCAGCGAAAGACTCGGAAAAAAATACCTGACAATGCATCAGAAATCTGCCAGGCGGCGGGATTCCGAAGCATCCGCACCGCCCATTCGTCTATTTCTAAACTGGATCAAATCCAGGTATTTCATAGCACCAGGGTGAGCCATTCGGGTACCGTTTCACCGACACCTATTGCAGTCATATGCGAGCCCGGCGGATAACGGTTAGGTCCAACGGTTGACCGCCCCTCCTCTCCGGGGAAGTGGCCATCTGCCGATCGGGCGTCCGATTCGCGCCGGTCACCGAACGGCCGGTTACCGCTATGGGCGCCCCGGGAGAGGAATTGGACGCGTCAGCCGGCGTCACCCGGCGCCGGCTGACGTTCCGGTCCAGCACCCGGTCGGGCACGTCGCGGCAAGGCCGCCTCGCTGCCGGACCAGACCAGCCCGACAGACCGCCGTCCCGCATTGGCACGGCGGTTGTCGCCGTCTTCGGGCCGGGTGGATGCCGGAGCATTCGGCCGGGAGGCCGAAACGCCCCTGCACAAAGGCATCTCCCGCCACCGACAGGAAGGAGCGCGCGGACAGCGGACCGGCACACCGTATGCACCCTTTTGTCTTCGTGTCCACCGCCCTCCCGCGCCTCCCGGGCCCGAGGGAAGCACAGTGCCATGCCCCTTCTTCTCACACGCGTGAAGGACCCCCCACCACGCCGGCGGCGCCCCCGCGCTCCGCTGCGGGACACCAGAACCTTCTGCCGCCTGCGCCTCTCACGAGCACCAGGAGAGTCATGTCGACGACCCCTGCATATGCGTGTATCGCGCTTACCCCGCAAGAAGTCGAACGATGGCCCGATACCCCGGTGGCGAGCGTGCTGGCCACCGGCTGGCTCCGGTCGCGTTCCACCGCCCTGCGTCTTCCGGCGGTGGACCGGGCCGTCCCCGTCTGCCGGTACCTGACCCGTTTATGGCTCGATCAGCAGCACCTGACCGACGAAGGCGTCCGGCACACGGCCCTGCTGATCGCCACGGAACTCGCCACGAACGCCATCCTCCACACCAGCAGCAGCGTCATCACCACCGAGCTGCAGCAGAACAGAAGCCACCTGCGCATCCAGATGCGCGATCAGGGTACGCAACGGACCGTCAGGCACTGGCACGGCAGCTCCGGTTTCGGCCGCGGCCTGGAGATCGTCGCCAACTGCACCCGGACACTTGGCACGCACGTGGAACGCGACGGGTCCCGGACGATCTGGGCCACCGTCTCCCTGACGCGGTGCCCGGCGGGGCCCCGTCCATGAGAAGAAGCCGGCGCCGGGGCGCCCGGGACCGCGGGCCGCGTGGACCTGCCCTGCGGCCCCGGGGCGGCTGTCCCGGAGCCGGACAGACCCTGCACCGGCGGACAGAGCCGGCTGCGGGCAGGGCCGGACGGAGAGATGCCCGGACCGGTGCACCTCCCTTCAGGCGCCCCGGACCGGCCCACCTCGCCCGCGAAAGTCCCGGGCCGGACTGCTGCAGGTGCCTGCCGCCGCAGCCCTCAGAACCCGTTTCGTATCCCCTGCTGGCGAGTAGCCTGAGCCCTACGCTGGCGTGGTGGTTGAGGGTGCTGGCGGGGCCGTGCAGAGGGTGTGCGAGGGCTGTGGTGAACGGCTGAGGCCGGCTGCCCGGCCGCACGCGGTGTTCTGCTCGGCGGCGTGTCGTTCCAGGCAGTGGCGGTTGCGGCGCCGGTTGCGTCGGCGCCTGGCGGCGGTCCGCGGTGAGGGCGACCGGAGGTCGTGTCCGATCTGCGGGTCGGGCTGGATTGCCGGGGTCGACCGGAGTGTGCGGGCGGTCTACTGCTCGAAGCGGTGCAAGGTGGCCGCCTGGCGGCTGCGGAAGGAAACGTTCGGGACTCGGTCACAGTGACCGTGCGGCGAACACTTCTGTGAACCCCATACGGTCACGTTCGGTCGTTTTCCGTCTTTTATTGCGATCTTCCTACTTCTGGTCTGACTCTCCGTAAAGGAAGCGGAACCGGTCCATCTCGGCCCGAAGTGCCGTGCCGGTTAACGCAGTTGGATGGTGAGTGCACCATGCCGGAGGAGAACAGCAACGTCGGAGAAGTGACCTTGTCCCGCTACGAGCAGATCGTGGCCGAGCTGCGGGACGTGGTCGAACAGCAGACGCGCGGGCAGTTCACGATCGGGGACCGCGCCCTGGAGATCGAGCCGATGCGGGAGACGGGCGGCGGGGTGCCGACCGATCCGGAGTGGTCGGTGACCGCGACGCTGACGCGGCTGGCCGAGGATATCGGCCTGAAGTTCAGCACGGTGAAGTCGGCGAGGTGGACGTCCTCGCGATGGCCGGCCGACCGTCGTCAGCCCGGTGTCTCCTTCACCGTTCACCGGACGCTGGCCTTCATCGAGGACGAGGAGGAGCGGTTCGCCGTCATCCTCACTCCGCCCGAGGGCAAAACCCGGTGGGTGCCGGACGACGCCCGCCGCTACGTGGGCAACCAGGTCGAGACGCCCATCACGCCCCAGGAGAAGATCACCGCCATCCACTCCCTGGCCCAGGACGACCAGGTCGCCGCAGCGGTGACCAGCGTGTTCCTGAAACGTCCGGAGGTGACGGCCTCGGTCACCCCGGTGGACAGGGCCCGGGTGGTGGAGGAGTTCACCCGCGACGAGCACGTCGCCACCACGGCGGCGACGAACCTGCTCCGGCGGCCGGACATCGCGTTCAAGGCGATGAGCGACGACCACGCCCGCTTCCAGGTCAACCATGCCCAGAACGAACGCTCCCGACAAGCCCGCGAGCACTTCGAGGACACCAGCCCGGTCGCCCCGGCGGTCCGCAACATCGACCGGACAGTGGAGTTCCTCGACCTGGTCACCGCCTGCCACGCGTTCGTCGCCGCGGCCGGTCGCACCGTCCCCGGCCTGCGCGACCGGACCTTGTCCGAGGACGAAGGCGTCATCGTCCACCAGAACGTCGCCAAGGTGAGAGCGACGTTCTCTGAACTAAGAACTGCAGCTTGAATGCCGTGTCATGGGGCTGCGACTTCGCTTGTCCGTGTGGCGATCTGTCCGAAGGTTGGCATGCCGAGGTGCACGACAGTGGACCTTCGCTGCTCCTCGGTGTCCAGTTGGTTGAGCTTCTCCTCTGCGCCGGCGAGGCTGACGCGGAGTCCTTCGACTTCCCCGAGCCACCCCTCCTGTTCTGCTTCGGTAACCCGGGCGATGAGGTTGTCGCGGATCTCGACAAGGCGGGGTCGCTGCGTTGGATCGGGCCGGAGCATCGGGCAACGGACGCAGGCGTGTTCGTGGATGCAGTCGGTGCCGAATGCCCGGCCGCAGGTGCCCACCGAAAGCTTGCGGCGCTCGAAGTGCCCCAGGAAGGAGTCCCATTCCTCCGGGGTTGGGATGCGGTATTCCTCGCTCGGACGCAGGGTTCGACGGCGGGCGATGAACGCGTGGTGGGCCTCGATGGCTTCGGTCGGATAGACCGCCTTGTAGCCCATCGTGGTGGAGATGTTCTTGTGCCCGACGATGATCTGAGCGATGTGTGGGGGCAGGCCACTCATGATCGCATCAGTGACGAAGATCCTTCGGAAGTCATGGGGTTGATAGCGCAAGGGCTGCCCAGTGTTGTCCGTCAGCCCGGCCGCCTCCAGGGTCTCGTCCAGCGCCTTGCGGATCGTGCTCATCGACACCACTCGGTTCTGTTGCCCGGTGCGCCACTGGAACAGCAACGGCATCGGCGGGTTCCAGACCCGTTCACCGTGGTCGTAGGAGGCGACGAGCGGGATCTTGCCGGACTCGTCACGGGCTCGGGAGACGATCGTGCTCAAGACGTCGGCGAGCTCTGGACTGACCAGCAGCAATCGTTCCTCGTTGGTCTTCGACGGAGCGATCTGCAGCAGGGGCACGATCTCGCCGGTGGTCGGCAGTTTGTATTGGATGATGCTGTGATGGCTCACCTCCAGCATCTCCTCGATGCGGACGCCGGTGAGGCGGAGGAACTCCACTGAAGCCCAGGCCCAGAAGGCCCGGAGCTCTGCGTCGCCCAGGCGCCTCCTCTTCCCGTCCGCGTCGAAGGCGATCGTCATCTGGCGCGGGTCGCTCCAGCGGTTGCCCCGGGCCTTCGTGAACGTCTCACCCAGCACCGTGAACGTGGTTCCCAGATCGGCTGCCCGGACCGCTTCCAGCCTCGCCTGCGCCTCCTTCAGTTCGCCGGCGGCCGTCCTCACCAGAGCGGGCAGAACGGGGAGCCGTTCACGGGTCCGCTGATCCATCCGCGCCTTCCGCCGGGATTCGCACTTTCGATGGGAGACCTCGTTCGCCTTGATCGGGCAAGGTGCGGCCCAGGGGCCCCAGCGGGACGGCTCTTCCACGGCCCACTGGGCGATGTCGAGGTAGAAGGCACGGACCGCCGTCAGCAAGTCGATGTAGTTCAACCGCAGGCTGGTGGTGTAGCTGCCGTCCGGTTGGCGCTTGCGGTCGACCTTGGTGCGGACGCGCTCCTTCCAGGCCGCTGCGGTCTCGGCGGAGAGACGAAGCGAGTCGATGCCCGGCCGCAGGTCTTCGAGGTTCTTCCAGAAGTGCCGTGCCAGGATCCGGGACAGGTCCTCCAACGATGAGAAGTCCAGGGCGGGTTGTCGCTCGACGAGGTAGTCGACCAGCAGGTCACGGACGGGGGTGCACTGAAGCTGGTAGCGGTCGACCAGGTCGGCGACGCTGACCTGCCCCGAGTGCCGGGTCACGTCTCGAAGGGTGTGAGGGGCGTCCGGCGGGAACGTTCCGAGGTCCTTGAGCCAGCGGTAGAACAGCGATCGACCGGTGCCTCCGAACCGGTAGACGCGGGCCTCGGTCGCCCGCAATTCGAGGCAGTCTCCGACCGTGATGTCGCGGATGCGTCCGCCCTTGGCGGCCAGCAGCACCGCGATCTGTAGGCGGGCCAGCCGCCCCAGTTGAGACGACCATGTGGGGCCGGCGGCCGCGACGAGGTCCGCGTACCCCTCCGGGTCCCGGGTCAGTTCCATCCTGCTGCGGAAGTTCGGCGAGTGCAGGTGAAGCAGCCAGGACACGCTGGGCCGGATCACGTCTCCGCAGATCAGATGCAGGGTGCCCGAGGAGAGGAAGTGTGCAGTGCCGACGCCGCGCTCGGCGTGCCAGGACGCAGGAAGCTCGCTCCAGCTTCTCGGGTGGTCGTCCGCCGTACTGCTTTGCCACCGCTGCTGCCAGCTCTCCCCGGGAAAGGTCTCCAGCCAGCGCATGAGCAGGTCGGCGCCGCGCACCCGGATGTAGCGAGTGTGCTTCGACGACCCGGCCGAGAGTTCGCGGAGCCGGGAGACGGCCTGGTCGCGCGGCTCGGCGGTGACCGTCCAGGTGTCCGGCGTCAACCGCGGCGGGAAGGTCTCCTGAAGCGCCTTGTATGCCGCTCCGTGGAACGCGACGACCTTGTCCTGCGACGTCGCCGCGGCAGCGGTAGTCGTGGTGGCCGTGGTCGTCATCCTGCCTGCCCGAAGAGCACGTTGAGGCTGGCGGGGTTGTAGCCGGGTGCCGGTGACGGCGGTCGCATCTGCTCGCGTTCTCGGCGAGCGTGGTGGGCGAGGACCTGCTCGATGACCTCCTCCTGGCTCGCGGCGAGATAGATCTCGGTGGTAGACAGATGCGCGTGCCCGAGGACCCACTGGACGTCGGTCAGGGACATCTTCGGGTCACGGGCCATCCGGTAGGCCGCCGTGTGCCGAAGGTCGTGCAGGGTCCAGTTCGACCCGAGCAGGTCGTTGGCGCGGTTCAGCATGGCCCGGGCGGCGTGATAGTTCAGCGGTCGCCACGGACGTCGCAGGGTCCACCACAAGGTGTGGACTCGTCCGCGGGGCGCCCCCTTGCGCCAGGCGTCCTCCTGGGCGAGCCGAAGCCAGACGAACGCGTCGGTCGACGCCGGGATCTGCTGGTAGGCGCGGGTGCCCTTGCGGGTCACGCCGATCAACTGCTGGCCGGGCAGGGCGTCTTTCTCACAGCTGGTGAGCAGTTCCTCGGCGCGGGCGCCGGTTGAGACCCAGAAGGCGAGCAGGGCCCGGTCCCGGTTGTACTTCAGCGCGGCGAACAGGGCGTTGAACAACTCGTCCGGGATCCGTCGCGGGATGCGCTTGGGGACCTTGGGCCGGTAGCGGCCCTGCCGCTCGGGGCGGAAGGTGTTCATCGGGTTGTGGTGAGCGTGGGCCCGGCCGGCGCGGCGTGACCGGTCGAGCGGGAAGGGGTTGACGATCGGTCCGCTGCCCTCTTCGAGGTGGAAGTCGTAGAAGGACCGCAGCACGGTCTCGCAGTGAGCCCGGGTGGAGGCCGCGTATTTCAGCCCCGGCGCGGGCCTTCCGGTAACCGGGTTCGGCGCCCCAGGATCTCTCCGCGATCCGCGCTGAGCAGGCACGGCGCCCGCTTCGACGCCCTTGCGCTGATGCCGCCAGTGGACGCGTACGGGCTTGTCGGCGAGCTGGAACCAGCGGGAGAAATCCCGGGCCTCGGCCCTGGTCGCCTGGTTCCACGGCACCTCCACGGCCCACAAGAACCGGTACCACCTCAGCAGGTCCATGCCGTACGAGCGGATCGTCGTCGCCGGCTTCGACGCCGCCTGAAGGTCCGCGAAGAACACTGCCGTCGGTACGACGAGGTGTCCTTCGGGGTCGAGCAGCCGGTACGGCTCGGCGGCCTCTCCGGTCTCCAGTAGCCGACCAATCTGCGGTACGACCAAAGAGGCCGGGTTACGGATTGGCCCGTCAGCATCAGTCACGCATCAGCTAACGCCAACCCTCGCGATAGGTCACTGACCTGCGAAAACTCCTGTCTTAGTTCAGTCAACACACCCTGGACTGGATCGAGACCGCGGTCGACACCGGCAAGGTCGACATGGACGACGAGCTCGCGGCCATGCTGCGGGGCGAGTAGTCGTGCCCCGCGCCTCCCGGCGCAAGGGAGACGCCGCCAGACGGCACGCGGACACCGTCCGCTTCGTCCTCTTCGAGGCCCGCCCAGCCGGGCTGGAGTTCCACCAGCTGGTCAGGGCCAGCGCACTGTCCCCTCACCAGGTCCGCTCGGGCCTCGCGGCGCTGAAGGACGAGGCCGCATCCAAGGGCTGGCCCCCGCTGATCTGGACCCGCAGCGACGGCTACCAGCTCGGCGCAGAACGGGCCGCGCTGGAGGCATACGAACGGCAGGTGGTGGGCGAGAAGCTGACCCAGTTCCGCCGGTTCATCACCGGCACCGTCGCCCCGCACGCCGCCGCCCACCCGAACGACAAGTGGGTACGGCACATCGTCGCCCAGCTCAACTCCATCGAATCCACCCTCGACCTCGTCGCCTCAGCCTGACCCAACCCACCCGGCGGGGGGGGGGGGGGGGGGGGGGGGGGGGGGGGGGGGGGGGGGGGGGGGGGGGGGGGGGGGGGGGGGGGGGGGGGGGGGGGCGGGGGGCGCCGGCGGGGGGCGCCCCCCCCCACAACCCCCCCCCCCCCCCCCCCCCCCCCCCCCCCCCCCCCCCCGCCGGGGGGGGGCCCCGCCCCCCCCCCCCCCCCCCCCCCCCGCACCCATGCCTGGAGGCACCCGTTGTCATGCGCCGCCGCCGCTATCCCACCGACACCACCGACGCTGAATGGGCCCTGATCGAACCACTGCTACCCATCCCGGCGTGCGACACCGTCGTCGGAGGGCGCCCAGAGAAGCATCCGAGGCGCGAGATCGTGGACGCGATCCGCTATGTCGTGGACACCAGCTGCAAGTGGAGGGCCCTGCCGGCGGACTTCCCGCCTTGGCGGACGGTCTGGGGGTTCATGGCCCGCTGGGCGGCCGCCGGGATCGTCAACCTGATCCGTGACCACCTGACCTCACGCATCCGCCGTGAGCTGGGCAAAGGGCCGAGAGCTGTCGCCACGGTCATCGACTCCCAGTCAGTGAAGGCCGCTGAGACCGTCTCCCGGGCGACACGTGGCTATGACGCGGGCAAGAAAATCAACGGCCGCAAACGGCACGTCGTGGTCGACACCCGCGGCCTCCCGCTGATGGTGATGGTCACCCCCGCCTCCCTCAGCGACCGCGACGCGGCCAAGGAAATTCTCTTCCGACTTCGCCTCACCCACCCGGAGATCACGATCGTCTGGGCGGATTCTGCCTACGCGGGCAAGCTCGTGGCCTGGGCGAAAAGGCGTCTCAACCTCACGATCAAGCCGGTCAGCCGCCCGAAGGACACCTCCGGATTCATCGTTCTGCCCCGACGCTGGGTCGTTGAAAGGTCGCTGGCCTGGATGATGCACGCCCGTCGCCACGCAAGGGACTACGAACGCCTCGTCCAGCACTCCGAAACTCTCATCACCTGGGCAGCGATCACCTTGATGACCAGGCGTCTCACCCGGACGAAACAGCAACAGAACCGGCCATGCTGAACAGCCCTCTGAGTCTGCTCAGAGGGTCTGACGTTGG
Organism: Streptomyces sp. NPDC002669; assembly: GCF_042889165.1. Lineage (NCBI taxonomy): Bacteria > Bacillati > Actinomycetota > Actinomycetes > Kitasatosporales > Streptomycetaceae > Streptomyces > Streptomyces sp. NPDC002669. The sequence goes on from NZ_JBIAQQ010000038.1 coordinate 23,162, forward strand.
TGCGGCAGACTTCCCCGGCGGTGTCATCTAGACCAAACGCACGAACCGCATCTCGTGTCCATCCCCGACGGGAGTGACAGCTCTTCCGGTCGCAATCTCCGCAGCCGAGGCGCCTCCACCGCTGGACTGCAAGGCGGACAGGAATTGAAACCGACTCTTTCCGGCTGGTCCCGCACCAGGGCAAGCAGTCACACCCTCCTTAAGCGTGCCCGGTTCGCTCAGGATGGTGGCAAATGCCGGTCAAGGAAGGGTGATTGCATCATGGCGGACTGGGTGAAGGTCGCGGGAAGTCTCTCGGCCATCTCGGCGGGGTCCAGGACGACGGTGTGGGGTGTGAACGCGGCGAGCGCGATCTACCACTACACGAACTACGACGGAAGCCCCTGGATCAACATCCCGGGAGGCTTGAGTGACATCGGCGCGGCGGCGGACGGCACCGTCTGGGGCGTCAACAGCGGCAACCAGATCTACCGGTACACCGGAGACCAGAGCACGACGAACTGGGTGGGCATCAACGGCAGCCTGGTCCGCATCGACGCGGGCTCCCGGACCAACGTGTGGGGCGTCGACTCCGCCGGCAGCATCTACCGGTACACCAACCACGACGCCAACCCGTGGCTCAAGATCCCCGGCTCACTCAGCGACATCGGCGCTGCGGCGGACGGCACCGTCTGGGGGGTCAACAGCAGCAACCGGGTCTACCGGTACACCGGGGACCAAGACCCCTCCGACCCGTGGGCGGACGTCAACGGAAGTCTGAAGCGGATCGCGGTGGGCTCCCGGACCAACGTGTGGGGCGTCGACCCGGCCGGCAGTATCTACCGGTACACCAACAACGACGCCAGCGGAACCAACCCCTGGATCAAGATTCCCGGCACCGCCACCGACATCGCCGCCGGCGCCGACGGCACCGCCTGGCACATCAACAACGCAGGGGACATCTTCCGCTACACCGGCGACCAGCCCAGCTGATCCCCACCAAGCACTCCCCGCGGCCCTCTGACCGAAATCGGTCGGGGGGCCGCACACGTCGCACGAGCCACCGGACCGACACCGAGGGCTGTCCGGACCTACGGTTCCGCGGCCGAAAGATCGAGCTCTGACAGACGGCCCTCGACAACCCGAAGCCGCGAAAGCGCTGGCGCCTGACCGCAAGGATTCAGAAACAGGCACTCAGCGGACGACCACGGTGTTCTTGATGTCCCCCACGACGAAGCCGATCAGACTGCCGCAGCCGAGCAGACACAGACCGGGGGGCTGGTTGGGCGCCGGGGAGGAGGAGACCTGGACGGTCGTGGTGCTGCTGGACGCATCGCAGGAGCCGTTGCCGTTGTACGCGGCGGTGATGGTGTGCGTGCCGGCCGTGGTGAACGATGCGGGGTAGGCGGCCTGGCCGTTGGGCGCCACCGGCACGGTGCCCAGGAGGTCACCGCCGTCGAAGAAGGACATGCCCAGACCGCCGCCCGGGTCGGTGTCGCAGGTGACGGAGGCGGTCAGCTGGACCGGGCTGTTCACGGTGGCCGACGAGGGCGAAGCGGTGACGCTGGTGGAGGACGGAGCGGCGGCCGCCGGCGTGGCAGCAGCCAGGACGATTGCCAGCGCCGCCGAGATGGCGGCCCCCCCGCCATGCGTATGCCTGCGCCTCATTGGGCAGCTCCCTTTATCTGTTTTTGCCGGTCTTTCCGGTAGCGCACACGCTAGGCCCTGCCGGAAGGATCCGCGGTGAGGCCGCCCGCAGGGCGGACCCGCTCGGGTGAGCCCGCTGGGGCGATCGCGTGAGGGAGGCGGGGCGGCAGAAGCAGGGCGCTCAGATCTCGGGGGCCGCAACTCGGTGAAAGACCACCGATCCTGACGTTCCGCCCGCTGTCGTCACCTGAACGGGCACGTCACCGGCGGCTCCCGGCGGGATGGCCGCGGTCATCTGGGTGTCCGAGAGCACGGTGAAGGCGGCCGGCACGCCTGCGGCCTCCACGCCGGTCGCGGTGGCCAGCCCCGTACCGGTCAGTGTCACGACCGTGATGCCCGAGGCCGGTCCGCTGGAGGGGAACACACCGCTCAGCACGGGGGCATCCACATACGCGTAGGCCAGAAAGTTGCTGGTGCCGCCGGGCGTGGTCACCGTCACCGTGACCACGCCGGACCCCGCCGGGGCGACGGCCGAGATCCCGGTGGACGAAACGGGGTTGAAAACGGCCGGGATCGCGCCGAACCGCACGGCGGTGGCGTTCGACAGGTTCTGTCCCGTCAGTGCGACCGTGTTGCCGCCAGAGGCCGGGCCGGACCCCGGCGCGAGCGCGGTGAGCACCGGGGCGGGAACGTAGAAGAAGTACGACGCCGGTGCGGCGGCGCTCGTGCCCGCCGGCGTCGTCACCGTCACCGGCACCGCGCCCGCGGATCCCGGCGGGGAGAGCGCGGTGATCTGGGTCGGGGACAGGACGCTGAAGGACAACGCGTCGAGGGAGCCGAAGCGGACCCGGGTGGTACCGGAGAAATTGGTTCCCGTCACGGTGACCATGGTGCCGCCGCCCGTGGATCCGCTGGACGGCGAGAGGCCGTTCACGGCGGGGAGCGGAGCGGGGGTGTAGGTGAAGACGACCGTGGCATTACTCGTCCCGCTGGGAGAGGTCACCGTCACCGCGACCGGGCCGGCGCTCCCGGCAGGGGTGAGCGCGGTGATCTGTGTGGCCGATGTGACCGTGTAGGAAACGGCGTTGGCGGTCCCGAACCGGACGGCTGTGGCGCCTGTGAGTCCGGTACCGGTGATGACGACCGTGGTACCCCCCGATGCAGGCCCCTGCGCGGGGTTGATGAAACTGACCACGGGCGGCATGGATACCTCCTGGAACGAGAGCGGAACGGCAAAAAAACCCGGTTCAAGAAAGACGGCCGGTGTCCTTCCCGGCGCACGGCACCAGCCGCGTCCCGGCCGCCGCCGGGCCGGGCAGCGGGATCGCGTGGCGGCTGGACCAGCCCGCACATCCCCCGAGTCCGCCGGGCGGCTGCCGCCGGAGGCCGGGCCGCCTCCGCGTCGAGGGGGCAGACAGGAACAGCACTCTCGTCCCGTGCGGGGCAACGAGCCGTGCGCCCGGCCCCGGCCCGGCACAGAGCCCCTTGGCGAGGGCGGCCGTCGGCCCGTCGCCGAACGGCACGGCGGTGCGCGCTGTTCGGGCCGATGGCGGGCCGCAAAGGACGAAGTGTCACTACTTCACTTCATGGGAACCGTGGGCGGCGTGTTCCGTTCCAGCCGCACAAACGCGGCACCGCGTGCTTTCCGGTCCGGGGGAGGGCGGCCCGCCGACTGGACATCCCCAGTCACCCATATAGCCGCCCCGTCGGCAAGGCAGTCCACAACGGGATCACCCCAACGGGCTAAGCGGCGCCGGCGGTTTCGCGCACAGAAGCCGCTTGCTCCCCAATTTCCGGACCAGGAAAGGGATTTGCCCTGTCCCGGGCGGCGGAGCATCGGCCGCCCGGACGCCGCGGCCCCGGGGGCGGCGTCCGCCCGGTGAGTCAGGCCGGCGCGGACGACAGCCCTGCCGGCGGGTGCGGCCGTGACCGCACCCGCCGGCAGCAGCCCTCGCCCTGTCGTTGCCCTGCCGGCGACCGGCCGCCGGGCGACAGGCCGGCGTCACCGCACCTGGGCGCGGCCCACGTGCCCGCATTCGCGCTTCCGTTGGATCGCGCTTTGGCGAGAGCCGGATGTTCAGCGTGCCCATCCGGCCGGCCGGGGCGGACGGCTCCGGCCCGGCCGGCGCCCGGCGGGTACCGGGCCGATCACCCGGGCAAGCCGGCCCAGAAGCAGCCGGGAACACACCGGCCTCACGCCCCGGCGGGGTCCCGCGCCGGGCCCGGACGCCCACGGCCGCGGTCCGCCCCGTGCTGGGTGCGGCAGTCCGGCGGGAAGCCCGTTTGGCGGCCGGGCGGAAAACGGCGCGGCGGAAACTGCCCCGGCAGGGCACGAACCAGGCTGCCGTGCGGGCTGTGCCCGCCGACTCGAAGAGGCACGTGCTCACGCCGAGGCGACTGCTCCGTTCGGGTGACAGGAGGTCGCGGCTCTTGTCACTCATATGCCCCTGTGGGTCACTGAGATGGCGAACCGGCGGGCTGCCCACCCTGGCCGAGGAAGGCGGGAACAGGCAGCACGTGCCGGTTCTTCTCCGCATTTGAGGAGAAGGTGTTGGCACCCAGGGTCCGGTGCCGAACCCGGTCAGGCGTGTTTGCCCCGCTCCCCCGGCCCCCGGCAGTGCCCACCACGCCCCACCATGCGGTGTCCTTCGGCGTCATCGGCAACCGGCGTCTTCGGCGGCCGCCGAATGCCCGGGCCGGGCGCTGCTTCGCCGGTCGCTCATGTCCCCTTGGAGAATGAGGAGCGTTGTCATGCCTATCTCTCCCAACCAGGGTTCCACCGGAGGCGGAACCCTGGTGACCATCACGGGAACGAACCTGTCCAACACAAGTGCGGTGAGGTTCGGCAGCAAGCCGGCCACCGGCATCACCCAGGTCTCCCCCACCGAAGTCACGGCCCTCTCCCCCTCGGGCACCGGCACTGTCGGCGTCACCGTCACCACACCGGGCGGAACCAGCAACCCGGTGCCCTTCTTCTACGTCGGCGCACCGTTCAAGTCCTCACTGAGCGGGACGTCCGGGCCCACCGCCGGCGGCAACACCATCACCGTCAACGGCACCGGGCTGTCGACGGCCACCAGCGTCTCCTTCGGCACCGCGACGGCCACCCCGACCGTGAACTCCGACAGCTCCCTCAGTGTCACGGTTCCCGCCGGCACGGCAGCGGGCCCCGTTCCGGTGACCGTCACCACCGCGGGCGGCAGCAACAACGGCCTGACCTACACCTACGTGGACGCCCCCACGGTCACCACCCTCACCCCGGTCTCCGGGCCCACCTCCGGCGGAACGGCGGTGACGATCACCGGCACCAACTTCGACACCACCGATTCGGTCACCTTCGGCGGTACCCCGGCACCGTTCTCGGTGATCAACGCGACCACCCTGTCGGCCGTCACCCCGCCCGGTACCGCGGGGGCAGCCGACGTGGTCGTGACCAACCCCGCAGGATCCGACACCGCGGCCGGCGCGTTCACCTACGTCGCCGGCCCGGGGATCTGACCCGGTCCGCCTCGCCCCGGTGAGGCAGCGATCCCGTCCGGGCGCCTCTTCCTCCCGCCCGGACGGGATCCGCTCATCACCTGCACGCACATCACGGCCCGCGGCGGCACCGGCCGACTCGTACCGGGCCGGGCCGGGACCAAAGACACGGCCCCGCAGCGGGACAACAAGGAAGCGACGGTACGGGACCGCCCCCGGGCCCGGCCACGGTGCTTCCACAACCGCCGGCCGCTGCTCGGGCCGGCCTCCAGGACCCGGCCGACACCGAAGCAAAGTGCCCCACCCGTGCCGGCCAGGCCGCCGGCGCCCTGTGAGAGCGAAGAGGCAGACCATGCCTCCGGCCGGTCACCGGCACGCTCCGGGCGGCCGGCCCCTGGCTTTATCGACGTCACACGACAGCAGTTGTCGATGCCCTCGGGAGGCACTCACCGCACCCGGATCTCGATGTCGATGAGAACAGGAGGCACCCGTCGGCACTCGGCAGCGGCGCGATGAAGGCTGTGACCTGCGACCTTAGCCAGCGCTTTTATCCCGGACTCCGGACCGACGGCACACGGCGTCTTGCCGGTCGTCACCGGGCTGCTGTCCGAGGCCATCGCTATTCGACGTGGGCAGCACCTCCCGAACTGCCCGAGAAACGCTGCTCTTCGTCATCGACAGAGCCAGCGCTCCGGGTCGAGCCGGTGTGGCAGCGACGGGCGCCGACGCGGAGCCACTGGCGGAGTCTGCGCCGGCAGCAGCGGCGTGACGGTGGTCCAAGGCTGGGTGGCCGGCGGGGCCGGAGGCGTCCAGGAGCGGGTGGGCGGCAAGCCCGAGGGCGAACAACACGTCCGGGTGGGGAGTGGGCTGTTTGCCGGCAGGGGCGAGCAGGCGCCGGTTGGCCAGGCGCGGGATCTGATCGGCGGGCAGGTCGGGGGTGAGGCCGCGGGCGGTGTGGTGCAGCAGGCGGGTGAGGGCTGCGGCCTCGCCGGGGGCGAGGGAGGCGGCGGTGTGGCCTGAGTTGTGCAGGTTCTGCCGCTGCTTGCCGGTGAGCAGGTCGGGCACGCACGTCAGGTGGATGGCGGTGTCGGTGTGGATGAGCCGGTGCGGGCTGCTGGACTGTTCGAGGTGTGCGGCCAGGGTGGTGGCGGCGCGCCCGAGGCGGTGCGGGGTCCATTCCAGAGCGGAGGCCAGGTCGTCGGGGTGGATGCGGTCGGCCTCGAGCAGGGCGGCGTGCAGCACGGTGGCGTGGGTGGCCGCGCCCGGGGCGGGACGGCGGGCCGGTGCGGGCTGGCGCAGGAGGGATTCCGCGGAGGTGTTCAGCGCGCGGGCGAGGGTGAGCAGGGCCCCGGCGGGGAGGGTGTGCGGGGTGAGGTGGCTGTCGAAGTCGGTGGCGGGGATGCCGGTCAGCGCGGCCAGGTCCTCGTCGGTGAGCCGGCACTCCATGGCGCGTGTGCGCAGGAACGTCAGGTCGAACGCGGCCGCGGACGTGTCGCCGGGCGGCGGGGTCTGGTCGGTCACGGGTGTAGCTCCCCAAGGCGCGGCAGGACGTCGGGGGCAGGTGGCGTGGGGGTGTGCAGGTGCCAGCAGCGGGCGGCGGTATGCCAGTCGTCCCCGGAATGGCCGTTGGCCAGGGCGGGGATCGGGAGGCCGGCGTCGGCGATGAGGGCATCGAAGCGTGGTGTGGTGCCGAAGCAGTTCGCGAACAGGCCGTGGTTGTCAGCGGTGCGCGGGGTGCGCCGGCGGAATTCCACCGCGGCGCGCAGCAGGGGGCGGGCTCGGGGCGGGACGGCGTACAGGTGCCGGGGCCCGGGAGGTTCGCCGATGTTGATCCGCGAGTCGCGGTCGATGGCCGCGGTGGTGCCGTCCTTGTCGACGCTGGCGATCTGAGTCATCGACAGCAGCGAGGTGTCGGTGCCGGTGAACAGCAGGGCCGCGATGGCGGCGGCGCGCAGCGGGTTGGGCAGGCGCACAGTGATCGTGTGCACGACGCGCGGGGTGAGGGGCACGGTGGTGATACCCGGACCCGCGCAACTGACGAGGTTGTCAGGCACGTTGAGCAGCAGCGCATGGGCCAGGAAGCCGGCCTGGGCGCCGCGTACGCGGGCCACGGTGTGCTGGGTGCTGGGGCTTGAGACGGTCAGCCGGGCCAGGAACAGCCGTAGGGCTTCGGTCTCTTGCAGGTTGAAGGGGGTGGGCTCGGCCGGGTCTTCGGTGGTGGAGGTGGTGACGGCAGCTTGGGGTGGCTGGGCCTGCAGGCGGGCCAGCCAGGTGCGGGCGGCGGCGTAGCCGGCGCGGTACTGGCCGTCGGTGCGGGCGAAGTCGGTGGTGTTCTGGTGGCGCCAGCAGTCCGCGCGGAACGCGGCCACCGAGCTGCGCGGCAGTGTCGGGAGCCGGTAGGCGTGATCGTGCGGCGGTGGCCCATAGCGTCGGCCGGCGGCGGCCGGGCCGATCGCGTCGAGGACGGGGACCGTGCCGCGTGCGGTCACCACGTCGTCCAGCCCGGCAGCTGTGAGATGTTCGGTCAGACGCTGCTCGTCGTCACGCTCCGGTGCGTGGGCAAGCAGTGTGAGGCGGATACCGGTGTCCGCGTGCCAGGCCGCCAGGCGGCGCAGGCGCTCGGTGGTCAGGCGGTGGGCGCGCAGAACAATAACCTCGTACACGCCGGTTGCCAGGGTCCAGCAGGTCACCGCCCGCCAGGCCGGATCCGTGGACATCCGCTCCGCGTCTGGACGGGAGAACCCGTCGCGGCCCATGGCGCGCAGTACGTCCAGTGCGAGGTAGGCCGGGCTGGTGGTGTGCGGGGTGGGATCGACGGTGATCCGGCCGCAGGCGGGATCGGCCCACTGGTAAGCGGCCCGGTGCACCGCGTGGTCGTCGTCGCCGTCCAGCAGCAGCCTCACCGGCCCCGCCGCCCGGGCCGCCGACGACGGTGGTGTGGCCGGCGGCAGCGTGGAGGCGGGGACGGGAAAGAGCGTGGGGGCGGTCATGGGCGGCGTCCGCCGTCGACCCGGTCGGCCACCGCCTGCAGCATGCCCCAGTCCGGCTTGCTCGCTCCGGTGGCGGCCAACACCCGCTGGGTGTGAAGGGTCAGCACGACCCAGCGGCGCAGACAGCCATCGGCGAGGCGGGCGTCCAGCGCCTTGAGGTCGTCGGACGCGACGCTTTGCCACACAGGGTGCAAAGCGGGCACCGCCTTCTGAACCTGGTCGCGGGTCAGCGGCCAGATGTAGGGCCAGCCGGCACTGCGGGTGGCGAGCATCCGCTGGGCGCGCAAGGAGCGTTCGCCGCGCGCCTGGGCGATCAGGACCACGCACAGTCCTTGGGGGAGGTCGTCGTGGAGGAAACGCAGGTACTCGAAGCAGGACGCCGACAGCCGGTGGGCGTCCTCGACCACGACGATCCGCGGCTTGAGAGCCAGGGCGCGACGAATCCAGGCGTCGGCGGCCCCTGGGTCGGCGGGCGCCTCACCACGGAGGCCAAGTGCACGGTGAAGGGCGGCTCGCAGGTCAGCCGGCGCCGGCTGAGCCCGGAAGTGCAGCGGCAGCAGCAACAGCTCGCCGAGACGGCGGGCGGCGGTGTGGACGGCGAAGGTCTTGCCGACCCCGGCATCGCCCAGCACGCACACGAACCGGCCCTGGGAGTACGCGTCGGCGAGCGCGTCGCCCACGGCGAGCATGCCCGGGGTGAGCAAAGTCCGTACACCTGGGGTGTCGAGGAAGTGCAGGCCGGAGGGGGCCGCGTCTTCCATGACGGCGAAGGGCTCGGCTGCGGCGGCCGCGCCCCAGACAACCGACAGCGGAGGCGTGGTGGTCAGCATCGCTTCAGGGCCCAGTCCACGACCCGGTCGTCGACCTTGTCGGCCCCCAAGTGCTCCATGCCCTTGATCACGTGCTTGGTGACCTTCGCCCACTCGCGGAACGAGCCGAGTGCGTACTGGGTGTCGACCCTCTTCAGCAGCGCCTCGTCCACGCCCCTCCACACCGGGTGCGAGTCGGGCACGGCCTTGAGGACCTCGTCCTCGGTCATCGCCAGGATCTCCAGGCGGATGTAGATCCGCGAGGCCAGCGCCGGATCGCTCTGCAGCGTCTCGTACGCCTCCCGGCCGCCGACGAAGAGGACGGCGGGCTTGGGGTCGCAGGTGTCCCACAGTTTGCGCAGGAACTCGAAGTTCTCCCGCCGGTACTGCTGGGCCTCGTCGCACACGATCACATACGGGCGCCGGGGCAGGGTCTCGCGCAGCAGCTTGTCGAAAGCGGTCGGCGTCCCCGGCATCTTGCAGGACAGGTTCATCTGGTGGAACAGCTCCTCGCGCAGGTCCTTCGGTCCCGGGCGCGAGCGGGCGAAGTCCAGCGGGAGGATCAGATCCGGGTTCATCTCCTGGATCGTGGCCCGGGTGCCGAAACTCTTGCCGAGCCCGGCGTCCCCGTAGATCACCGACATGGCCCGCGATTCGACGGTGTCGACGACGGTGTCCTTGATCTGCAGCAGCGTGTCGGTGGCGACCAGTGAGGAGTCCTCAAGGCCGAGGAAGAACTGCGGGCGCAGATCCGGACGGCGCGGCGCTCCCGACTCGGGCGGCCGGGGCGGCGCGGCAGTAGGTGCAGTGGGTGTCATGTGTCCTCCGAAGACGGATGAGAGGGGGCGGTGGCCTGGCCGGGGCGTGCCCAGCCGGCCGGAACGGGGGTCAGTGGCTGGTACGGCTCTTCGCGCCGGCGGGGAGCAGCAGGTGCTCGGTGGCTGGTGCCCGCGAGTTCGGCGAGCGCCTCTTCCTTGGTCATGCGGGTCGCAGAGACGGGCAGTTGGGGTTCGGTAGCCGGCAGATAGCGGTCGCGCCTGCGCTCACCGGAGCGCTGCAGGGCCCGGCGCAGGGCAGCACTGTGCTCCCGGCGGTTGGCAAGGACCTTGGCGCGCAGTTCCTCGGTGGCCTCGTCGCTGAGGAATGCCCGGCCCAGGTAGCGCTCCCCGCGGAAGGTGTACAGGTCGATCTCATGGGCGTGGTGCGGCATCCACCGCACCCGCACCTCGACCCCGATCCGGCCGGCACCGTTCTCGGGCATGTAGCAGCGGCCCGCGAACTCCACCCCGTGGCTGGTGATCTTCCGTGGTCTGTGGTCGCTCTCCAGCATGAACGCGCGCAGCTCGGCCGGGGTGGGCTCGGGGCGGATCTCAGCAGGGTCGGCCAGCCACGCCTCCAGCGGCGTCAGCCCGGTGCGCTTCCCCACGTGCTGGGTGTTGTGCTCGGTGACCCACTCCCCCAGGAGCTCCACGAATGCCTCGAAGGTCAACGGCGGGTCCGTCTCGCCGACACGGCGGCGGTGATCGAGCAGGGGAGCCTTGGTGTAGCGGGGCAGGTCGGCGAAGAAGCGGGTCATGCTGGTGCGGTTCAGTCGCTCGATACCGCCTTTGTGGCGGGCGCTGCGCACCCGGTGCACCGGGACCCCGAGCAGACCGAAGGCCCGCCGGACGGTCTTGGACATGAAGTCGGCGCCGCCGTCGACCCGTACCAGGTGAGGCAGTCCCCCGGCCGGCCCGTAAGGATCCTCCCTCAGCACCGAGGCCCGTACGGCCGCCAGGACCGAGCCGCGGTGCGCGGAACCGGCGGTGACCGCCCAGCCCATCACGTGGCTGGTACCGCGGTCCTCGAACCACGTCACCCACACCTTCGACAGCTTCTTGTCGGGCATCATCACGACGAGCGGGGCCTGCTTGTGGTCGCCCTCCCACACCTGGTTCCGGGCTACCGCGGGCCGTTGGAAGGCGGGGTCGAAACCACGGGCGGCCGGGATGCCCTCCCGCAGGCCCGCCATGAAACCGGGGTCGAGGTCACGGGCGATCGCGTCGTGCAGCGTGGTCAGACCGACCGGCTTTTGACCCGTCGCCTTGGCGGCGCGCACCAGATACTCGTGAGCGCGTTTCACGTTGCCCTGGTGGTCGGCGAGGACTTCGATGATCTCCTCGGTGATCCGGAACCGCCGGCGCTCCGGCTTCTCCGTGGACCCCGTCTCCTCGGCCTGCTTCAGCCAGTCCCACACCGTCCTGATGTGCACGCCCACCGTGTCGGCGACCAGCCGCACATGCGCCGTCCTCAGCTCTCCCGCCCTGCGCAGCCGCAGCAGCTGAGCCACCGCGGCAGGCCGCAACTCATCCCGGTGCCGCCCCAAGCCCTCATCCACGGCCCCCAAGGCGTCGCCGCCCGCCGTCACCGGAACCGACAACCACACAGAGAACGAACCCGCAACCAAGCAGTGATCACAATGCCAGCCTCCGGGCAGTCAACATCCGCCCCATACAGAGCAGTTCAAGCAACGCCCATGGCAGGCGCGACGGATGAGACGTTAAAGCCGACACCCCCACAAGAGCCCCGTCGATCACCTGGGCAGGTGACAGAGACCCCGTTCCACCTCCAGCCCGCACCCTCATGCGCTATAGAGCCCACCTCAAAGGAGGTTCGACGAACACTGCACTGACCCATTCGGGATCACACCACCACCGATTCAGGAAAACACCACCAAGATCAACCACCTGAAACACCAACTGACCAGGACAAACACGAGCCAGCATCAGTGGTGGGGAAACCCGAACATCTCGGCAACCTCTTCCCCGAACTTCACAGTTGACTTGCTTTCTGTTTGGTGCGGGTCTTGCACAGCCACGGGCCGATCATGACGCGTTCGCCGTCGGCCTCGATCCATTCTCTGGCCCCGGGCGGGCGTCCGTGGCGCTCCACGAAGGCGCGCAGCAGCAGTGCTGTCTGTTCGAAGGAACGGCGTTTCCTGGTGCCGGATGTGACGGGTGTTCTCGGTGTTTGTCTCAGTGGGACTTGATCGGTGGTCAGGCCGAGGCTGGTGAGGAGGTCGCGTTGGCCGGAGTTGAGTTCGTGCCAGGTGGTGAACTGACGGTGCAGCCAGCTGCCGGCTTTCATGCCGTCGATCACCGTGTCGCGGCGCAGCGTGGCCGGGTCGTAGCCGGCGATGTGGTGCTTGATCAGGTGGTATTTGCGGTGCCAGTCGGGGCCGTGCGGGAGTGTCCAGTGCGGGTCGAGGGCGGTGAGCTGGGCTTCGCGGCTGGGGGCGAGGCGGTCTTTGCGGGCCAGGGACCGCTGGTCGGCGAGGAACTGACCGCCCGGCTCCTGGGAGGGGATGGCAAGGTGGCCGCGGGCGGTGTGGAAGGCCTCGATGGTGGCCAGGTGTCCCTGCCAGGCGGCTTCGTTCTCGTCCCAGACCATGCCCAGGTCTTCGAGCTCGGCGATCCACTCGGCGGTCAGGGCGCCTTGGTGGTAGGCGGTGCGTTGTCCGGTGATGAACTGGCCGAGCCAGTAGCCGTAGGCGTCCTCGTAGTCGGACGGGACGCGGAGGTGGCCATTGCTCAGCGTGGAAGCGGACGGCGGCCGCGAGTCCCGCGCGGCGGGGTGCGGACAGGACCGCGCCGACGGCGGGCCAGGCCAGCAGGTTCATGGCCCGGGCGATATGTCCGGGGTCGAGGGTGAAGTCGAACCGGAACCGGCGTGTGATCAGGGTGTGGGTGTTGGCGTCCGGGCGGCGCTTGGCGTTCTTGCGCGGGGCCCGGGCGGCAATCCGACTGGTCGTGATGCCGGAGTGCGGCGGTGACCAGCCGAGGGCTTCGTAGGGGATGGAGAGGAGGTCGGTGGGGTCGGCTTCGGGTGGGGTGTAGGCGGGGATGACCAGGCTCGCCGTCTTGCGCTCGACGATCGGGGGCTTGCGCAGAGCACGGCCCAGGGCCTGGACGATGCGGCGCACGCTCGCCGTACGGTCCGCGAACACGACCGCATCCACGGCCGGCAAGTCCACCCCCTCGCCCAGAACCTGGGCATGGTCAGTACACACCACGGTCGGCATCAGCGAAGCCGGTGAGGATGGCGTGGCGCTGGTCGGGGGTGTGGGTGCCGTTGATCGACTGCACAAGAAGGTCGTCGGCCCATGCGGGGCGCTGGTCCACGGGGAGAGTGCGCAGCGTATGGGGGAACTGGCGGGCGAAGTCGGCGGCGTCCGCGACCTGCTGGAAGTACACGATCACATGCTTGAGGTCGTGCTCCGTCATGGCCTTGAGGACGGCCAGATGCAGCGCACTCGTACGACGGGCACTCGGACCGAACCCCGTGTGGGCATCACCGGAGTTGGCGAGGACAGTGCGCAGGTCGGTGCTCGTGATCGTGGGCACAAGCAGCTGGTAGTCGGCCAGAACACCATCCTCGACCGCATCCGCGTCGCAGGACCGGGCCTCCCGTTCGCCCCGGGCGACGGCGAATACGTCGGCGGTGTGCGGCCAGCGCGCCCGGTACTCGTGCGCGTGCAGGCGCTCGCCGAGCCGCTTGAACGCCTCGCGGTGTGCCGTGAACGTCGGCCAGCTTGGCCGGGGACGCTGCGACGAGGTGTCGAGGCCCGCCGGCAGGGCGCGGCGGACCCGGCGCGAGGTCGGGCAGGACCTCGTCGCCCAGCGGTGTCGTGCTCCCGGCCAGGCCCGGTACAGCGCGCTGTTCTCGTCGTCCGGTGCACCGTCCAGGTGCAGGGCCGTCACGCGGTCGCCCGCTGCGGCTGTCAGCTCGTCGTGCGCGGCGATCATCGCCTCGTACGTGTGCGGGTATGTCCCGTACGAGGTCAGGGTCAGCAGGTCCGCGGTGCCGGTGCGGAGCTGGTCGAGTGTGCGCTCGCGCGAGGCGTCGTCGGCGAGTGCCTGGGCGACGTGCTGGTGTCAGAATTCGTATGTGTCCGGCACATTGGCCGGGAAGTCGATGAAGTACGCGTTGTGCTGGACGTGGTCCCCGGTCATCGTCCGGACGGTCTCCAGCGTCCGTACGGCAGTGTCGATGACCGTCCCCTCTGACAGTCCCGGCAGGTGCTTCAGCAGGTCTGCCGCGAGCTTGAATCCGACGGACATCAGCGCCGCGTCGAACTGCCTTGCCGCGACGTCCCCTTGCCCGCTCGGGCCGGGGGTTGAGGGAAGGCGGTGGGGGTGCCGGATGCCCAGGGGTTCGAAGCGGTGGACCATCCGGGCATGGTTCCAGGACCGTACGATCCGACGTACTCGGGTTTTCGGGCACCCAGCGGTGGCCTCTGGACGCGGCGTCGCTCTTCCCGCCCTCGCCTGTCCGGGCCGGTAGCCGTTCCGTGCCCGGCCACTGCGGAAACCGCGGTGATCCGGTGGAGGGCGTCGTTCCCGTCCGGGGCGTGGCCAGGGGGAGGGGGCGGCCTGGTGGGATGGAACGACGGTGCACGCCTGCTGGTCCTGGCCGGTCAGATGTATGCTGGTCCGGCGCCCGTCGTCGGCAACCGTCGCCGCGACGAGAAGCCCGGTATCTGCCGAGGCTCCCCCAGCTGTGCCGTGTTCTTCCGCTGGGCGATGCCCACCGCTCAGGGTGTGGCCTTTGACGGCCAGTTCACGCCATGCCGCGCCGTCCGCGTGAGAGGACCAGGACGGGCCTCATGCCCGTCCGCTGGTTCAGGGGGTGGCGGAGAGACCGGCTTCTTCCGCGCGTGCCCGGGCGGGGGGGCTGTTCGGTCACCGGCCGCGGCCGTGGTGGTCTCCCGTCATCCGGGGTGCACCTGGCGGGTGCTCCGATGCCAGGGCAGGCCGGTGGCGGGGGTGAAGGCCGGGCACGTGCGGGTCGGGATCTTCGGCCTGTGCACGAACCTGGTAACCCGGCCAGGACGCTCCGGCCTCAGGGCGCGGCCGTTGCTGCTCCCGGCGGGCGGGGTCCTCGGTGGTGCGCCTCGCCTTGTTGTGGCTTTGTGCTGCAATGAACCGGGGCCGTACCCCTGTCAGCGGAAGTGGGCCCCCAGGTCGTAGCCGCTCTTGCTCGGGGAGCAGGAGCGGTGGTCGGTCTTGCCCGCCCGGTACAGGTTCTGGGCCTCCTGTTCACAGGCGTCCTTGGTGGGGAACGAGCCGACGAACTGCCAGGGATCCGCGTGCGCGACGCGTTCGACTTCGATCCGGGCGTGCTCCGTCCCGGGAATCCTGTCCCGGGGGCGGCCGAGGGTCGTGGCGGTGAGCCTCGCGCCGGGATGAGGATCGGGCGCCGCTTCGCCGGCCTTCGTCGGTTCCGGGTCCGGGCGGTGCGGCAGGGACAATCGGTGCTCGCCTCCGGGAACGGCCCGTCACGGATCCCGGCGCCTCTCGTGAGGCCGGTCGGTCGAAGTAGCTACCGGCAGCAGTTGAAGGACGGGCTTGGAGAGTGTGTCCGAATCTGGAGCCTTCTGAGCATCGGGGCTCCGCTATGATCGACAAGAACTTGACAAGCTCGGTGATCTGCGGTCATCGGGAACTTGCCCGCAACCGAGGAGGTGGAGCGTTGGATCCCCGCGGGGTCGCGGCCGGCTCGCTGACCTTTCTGGTCCGCAGAGCCTGGTTGAACATGAGGTCGGCGATCGCTGGGGAGCTCACGGAGTTCGGGTTGACGACCTCGCAGTACGCCACCCTCCTGATGGCCGAGGCACAGCCCGGGATGTCGGCGTCGGACATCGCGCGCGAGGTGGCGAGCTCCAGGCAGGCCGCCAACGAGATGCTCATCGGGCTCGAACAGGAGGGCCTGATCGAGCGGCGGCCGAATCCGTCCGACCGGCGCAGCCAACAGATCTTCGTCACCGAGTCCGGCCGAGCGCATCTGACCGATGCCCGCAAAGCCGTCGACCGCTGCGAAGCCGAACTGGAGGCTCCATTCACGCCGAAGGAGCGCGCCGCGATCCGTGAATGGCTTGAAGGGATCTCCAGGGCGCGTCACTGAGCCCAATCCACCTGAGCGTATACACGAATTTGACCTGGACCGCTTGAGCTGAATTGTTGGCCGCGCTACAGTTTAGTTGAAGAAAGTCAAGAAACCAAGGTCATGGGGGAATTCTTGTCGACGCTTTCGGGAACTCATCAGGGAATTCGCTCGGAAAGGTTTTCGGGAGTTGGGCGGGGAGGTTTCATCGAGCAATTCGACAGTGCGAGCGAGATGAGAGTTTCCGCTCTGAAGTCCGTTACGCGGGCCCGCTATGACGTTACATTATCGGCACTGAGTCCGGAGTGGTATTCCGGTGAACGGGGCCGGGTGGTACGGAAAATAGTTGGTGAAGCGGAGCGGAGGGGGGTCGCCGTACGGGAGCTCTACCATCGTGACGACCTCCCCCACTGGTGTACTCCGGAATACCTGCTGTCTGCCGCGGAGCGTGACAGCCAGGTCCGGATCACTGACACCAAGCTGCAGGAACTCGTCATCGTGGACTCTCAGGTCGCCTTCATGCGGACCCAGGTCGGCCTCTCCCAGGAGCACTACCTGGCTACCTGGTCACCGCCGCTGATCAAGAATTTGCAGTCGTTGCTCGCGGCCGCCTGGAATGGTGCCAGTGAGCCATCGAGTTACCTACGTCACCTTCGGTCAGATTTCGATGACGCGGATCGCCGGATCATCAATGAGCTGGCGATCGGACGCAAGGACGAGGTGGCCGCCCGCCGATTGGGAATATCACTTCGAACTTATCGGCGGCGGGTGGCGGAAATAATGAGCCGGCTGGATGCCAATTCTCGATTCCAAGCCGGTGTCCACGCCTTGCGGGACGGTCTCGTGAGCCGGGGAGGGCGCGAAGAAGGATTTCTTCATCCGAGCTCTGCCTGAAACCTTTCTCCCGCCCCCGGTCGTTCGGGGGCGGGAGAAAGGTGTTTCTTTTGGATTTCTTTGTGTTTTCTTTCTTTTCGGCTCCGGGTGGGCGGGGTCAGGAGCTCTGCCACCAGGTGGGCGGAACCTTGAGGGCGCCCTCGGGTCCCGTCGGGCGCAGGATCTGACGGGTCTGCCGACCGACCGCGAGCAGGGTGCCGTCCGCGCTCCACAGGCTGCTGGACTCCACCGTCCAGCCGTCGCTCGACTGGTCCGTCCCGACCCGGACCAGTGCCCAGTCGCCGCTGTCGGCGAACGACAGTCCGTCGGTGAAGTGCGCCGAGTACTCGGCGGTCGGCACCGCCACCAGCTCGGAGGCCGCCGCGTATACCGCTGGGGGCATCGCGTCGAGCAGCACCAGTGCCGCCTCGGCGATCGGCAGATCGAGGTCCCGCAGGCGCAGCCAGGCGGTCATCTCGGGATGTGTCCCTCCTCCGAACGGCCGCTCCTCGCCCGCCATCCTGGTCTCGAAGTGGGCCGCATACGGGAACATCCGGGCCGGGAAGCCGGCATCCGGGCAGTCCGCGGGCGTCGGCACGACCGGCATCCCGGCCGCCTGGAGCGTGGGCTTGTCCCCCGTGATGCCGAACAGCGCCGTCGCCAACGCCACGGGCCGTTCGTGCTGTTCGAGTACCGAGCGCACCACCGCGCTGGTGCGCGACTGGCGTACCACCTCCGACCGCACCAGCAGCGGATGGTCCGACACCGGGGCGAGGAAGGAACTGTGCAGCGATCTGGGTGCCAGGTCCACGGTCAGCTGGTCACCCGCGTGCCGGAGCATCAGCGTGGACACCAGGCCACCGAGAGCACCGGACCAGGTCCGCCACGACCTGTCGACCGGCGGCAGTGACGCCTCACTCGTCGTGGCAGCGTTCATCGCGCATCACCTTTCTGTCGCACCGGCCGTTGAGGACCGGGAAGTTCGAGAAGTTCGGGGGGCCGTGGCGCTGCGGGGCACTACGACGGTGCTCCGTCCCCGGGGCGGGTGCCGGCCGGGAAGTCGTCCTGGGCGGTGCGGCCGAGCCGCCGCCCGGCCGTGTGTCCCTTGGCCTGTACGGGCTTCAGCTCGCCGGCCCGGGCGAGCCCGATGCGTCCCATGTTCGCGTAGACGCTCTCGTACTGCCCGTCCTTCACCAGGTACGTCTCGTGCCAGATGCCGACGTCCCCGGACTTGAGGACCTGTTGGTTGTATCGCCGCCAGGACGGCAGGTGCGGGTCGTCGGTCTTCCGGGCGAAGGCTTCGAGCTGTTCGAAGCTGCGCCAGTACTGCACGACCGTCGGCCCGACGCCTGAGACCAGGGCGAAGTAGGTGCACAGGGCGCCCTTCTCGGGATGCTCGCGCAGGTCCTTGACCATGCCGAACATCGATCGGAAGACCGGCCACCACCGGTGGATCCGCCAGGGGCGGTTCACGTGCATGCCGATCAGGAAGACGACGAAGTCGCCCTCGATGTGTGCGGTGTGGCGGCCGCGGTGGACCTGGGACATGGGGCGGTGCTCCTTCCGAGCAATGGTCGGTTCACAGGGTGAGGAGTCCCCACTCGATGGCCCGGACCACGGCGAGGGTGCGGTTGGGACAGTTGAGCTTGGCCAGGACGATTCCGACCAAGCGCTTGACGCCGTGCTCGGAAATGCTCAGGGAGCGTGCGACCTGCCGGTTGCTCAGCCCGCCGGCGATCAGCCGCAGCACTTGGAGTTCACGTGCCGTCAGCGAGATCGGGACCCGGCGCGCGGCCGGTGCGTCCGCGGCCGGCTCGGATGCGGTCACCGACCGCCGTGCCGGGGTCTCCGACATGTAGAACCGCCCGGAGGCGATGTCGGCGATCGCCTCGCGCAGTGAATCGGGGCACAGGTCCGCCCAGTCGAGGAAGCCGTGCGCGCGATCGGCCCACGAGGGGTCGAGCACGGAGGCCGAGTCGATCAGCATCAGCATGCGGATGCCGTGTGCGCGCAGGGCTTTTGCGGTTGCGTCGGGCAGGGGGCCCGCGACGTCGTTGGAGGAGATGATCAGCTGGCCGCCGGAGAATCCGGCGAGCTCTTCGAAGTCCGTGCAGGCATGCGTCATCGGCGGGGTGTCGAGCGAACGGAACATTCCCTCGATCCCGTAGCGCCGCATGTCGTCGCGGATCATCAGGACTATCTCGATGCCGTCGTCGAGCGTGCGGGTCGGCACGGTGTCTCACTTTCCTGCAGCGGCCGTCATGCGGATGCCGGCCGTTGGATTGACTTGACCTCGCAGAATTCCTCCAGCCCGAAGCGGCCGAGCTCACGGCCGTTGCCCGACTGGCGGTAGCCGCCGAACGGGGCGGCCGGGTTGAAGGACGCGCCGTTGATGTCGACCTGTCCGGTGCGAAGTCGTCGGGCGACGGCCAGCGCATGGTCGGGGTCCTCGGAGAACACCGCGCCGCCGAGGCCGTAACGGGTGGCGTTCGCGATCTCCACCGCCTCGTCCTCGCAGGAGTACGGGATGATCGACAGCACCGGCCCGAAGATCTCCTCCTGGGCGATCACTGCGGCCGGGTCGACGCCTGCGAAGACGGTGGGCCGGACGAAGTAGCCGCGCTCGAACCCGTCCGGCGGTGTCGGGCCGCCGGCCGCGAGCTGTGAGCCGTCGGCAATCGCGCGTTCGATGTAGCCCCGTACCCGGTCGCGCTGGGCGGCGGATGCCAGCGGGCCCAGGCGGGTGCCCGGCCGGGTGGGGTCACCCACGGTGAACGCCTCCGCCTCCGCGGCCGCCGCCGCCACCGCCTGGCCGTGCAGCGCGGCGGGCACCAGCATGCGGGACCAGGCCCAGCACAGCTGGCCCCCGTTCATGAAGCAGTTCGCGACACCGGCCCGGACGGCGGCGGGGAGGTCGGCGTCCGGGAGCACCAGGTTGGCGGACTTGCCGCCCAGTTCCAGGGCCACCCGCTTGACGGTTCCCGCGGCGAGTGCCGCGACGCGCTTGCCCGCCGCCGTCGATCCGGTGAAGGACACCATGTCGACATCGGGGTGGGTGGCGAGCGCCTCGCCGACCACCGGGCCCTCGCCGTGGACGATGTTGAGGACGCCGTCGGGGATCCCCGCGTCGTGGACGGCCTCGGCGAGGAACCGCGCGGTCAGCGGTGCGATCTCGCTCGGCTTCAGCACGACCGCGTTCCCGGCCAGCAGCGCGGGTACGACCTTGGCGACGGCCTGGTGCAGCGGAAAGTTCCAAGGAGTGATCGCCGCGACCACCCCGACCGGCTCGCGGAGGACGGTCGAATGCCCGATCTGCTCGGTCCAGGCGAACTCCTCCGCGACGGCGGCGACCGCGACCGACGTGGCGGCCGGCAGGCTCGCCTGCACCTGTTGCGAGAACCACGCCGGCACACCGACCTCCGCGGTGATCGCCGCGGCGATCTCGTCGTGCCGGGCCGACAGTCCCTTCGCGACCGCCCGTACCGCGGCGATGCGGGATTCGAGCGGCACGGCGGACCAGCGGCCGAATGCCTTCCCGGCCGCGGCGACCGCGCGTTCCGCGTCCGCCGCGGTGCCCGCCGGCACGGCCGCCAGGCGCTCCTCGGTCGTCGGGTCGATCACGTCGATCCACCGGGTGTGCCCTGTGGTCCAGGCTCCGTCGATCCAGTGCGTCTGTTCGGGCAGGGACGCCATCAGCCGCAGCCACCCGCGGTGTCCTGGTCGAACTGACCCACCAGGTCGACCAGTTCGGCCGGAATGCCCTCCATCGGGTCGCCGTCGATGTCGAGGACGACCGGTACCGGACGGCGCAGGCCGGTCAGGCTCTGCGTCTCCGGTGCCCGGTCGGCGATCGGCTGCGTCATCATGCCGCCTTGCCCTTCTGCTGCCACTGACGGAATCCCGCGATGAAGTCGTCGAGACGGTCCAGGCCCCAGTACCGCTGGAAGCCGACCTTGAAGTACGGCGCGCCGAACACGTCGTCCAGGTAGGCCGCTTCCTGAGCGGCCATGCCCTCCTCCCGCAGCTCCGGGTCCTCGGGGGCGGCGCTCAGCGCTTCGCCGTCGAGCCCGGCCTCATCGGCGATCCTGCGTACCGTCTCCCGGTCGCAGATGTTCTCGCCGCGCCCCCAACGGGCCTCGACCAGTGCCCAGTACAGGGTGTTCTGGTCGCCGGTCCGCTTGGCGGCGAGCCACGCGTGGTGCGGCAGCACCCACCACGGCTCGCGGTCGACCGGCCAGGTCATGTTGAAACCGAACCGCGCGGACAGCCGCTTGACGTCCTGGAGGATGTAGAGGTGCTTGGCCTTGCTCATGTCCCGGTAGTGCAGCTCGATCCCCCTTTCCGCCATCGACTTCCAGGTCTGCTCGTCCGGGTAGAAGTACGGGATCCACTCCAGCGAGTCGAGTGCCTCCGGGCAGCGTTCGGCCAGCAGCCTGCTCGCCATCCAGCTGTAGGGGCTGTGCAGGGAGAAGTAGAACTTCGGGGGGTAGCGGGTGCTCACAGACGCATTCCTTCCGGTACCGGCCGCCGCCCGGTTTCCGGGTCGGCGGGCAGGTGGCGGAGCAAGAACTCCGAGACGAGTCCGGTCACCCTGTGGGGCCGCTCGATGTGACAGAAATGGGTCAGGTCTTCCTCGAGCCGGATCTCCGCGGCCGGCATATCGCGGCCCAGGGCCTCGGCGCGCGGACCGCTGATGCCGGGATCCGCCGACCCGCCGACCACGAGCGTCGGCACGGTGTTCGAGGAGAGGTCGATCCCGGACGAGGAGATGAAGAGGTCGAACAGGCTGAGAAAGCCTTCCGGACCGATGCGGTCGAGGGCCTTCTTGGCCATCAGGTCGAGGATCGCCGGTTCGAGCCGCTCGGCGCGCTCACCGAGACGCGCCCGCAGCCCGGCCTCCATGGTGGTCCGGAAGTCGGCGAGCGAACGGTCGAACATCGCCCAGTCCACCGGGGCGGAAGCCAGGCGGTGGAACGGCGACAGCAGCACCACCGCGTCGACCTGCCGCGTCGGGCCCGATGCCAGCCAGTGCAGCACGGCGTTCGCGCCCATGGAGTGGGCGACGACGACCGAGACCGGCCGGGGTACCAGTTCCAGGGCGTGTTCCACCCATTGCGCCGCCGTCCCGCCGGCGCGCCACGCGTAGTCGCCGCCGGCCCGCCACGGCAGGTCGATGGCGTAGCAGTGGAACCGGTCGCCGAACCCGTCCGCCATCGGTTTCCAGCTCTGCCAGTCGTCCTCCAGGCCGTGCAGCATGACCATCGTGGGACGGTGGGCCGGGCTGTGGGCGCTCAGCGGTATGCCGCCGGCCGCGGACCGGGCGACCGGTTCCCAGGTGTTATGCGCTCGTCGCACGGCTCCACCCCCGGATCACGGCCGCACCGGCCATCCCCTCGGAGGTGAGTGACGTGACCAGGGAGACCTGGCCGTCGCGCTCGGGGTTTCTGCGGTGCTCCGCGAGCAGCGCGGCCAGTTGCATTCCGCCTGCTGCGGAGTAGGTCTCTCCGACCAGTTCCTTGACCGGCAGGAGGTTCGGTGTGTCGGTGCCCAGCCCGGTGGTGATGGCCAGCCGTTCGATCCGGTCGCGCCGGGGCGAACCGGAGAGCGACGGTGCGACCGTCCAGATATCGCCCGGTTCGACACCGGCCGACTCCAGTGCCCGGACGATGCACTCCGCCATGCCGGTGACCGGGTCGTCCTCGCTGCCGGGCTCCCCGTAGAGGCCGCACTCGACGGCCAGGATCTCCGCGTCGAGGCCGCGGCCTGCCGTGCGTACGGTCCCGGCGTCCTCCAGTACGAAGAAGGCGCCGCCCTCGCCGACGTCGACACGCGCTTCCTCTCCGCCCCTGGCCTGGTGCGATGCCCAGGCCCGGGTCGGGGAGAACTCCTCCACCACACCGGTCACCGCGGCGTTCACATAACCGTTGCGGACTTTGTTGCGGGCGTAGCGCAGTGCGGTCAGGAAGGCCATCTGGCCGCCGGAGACCGTGGCGTTGACGCCCTTGAGGTGGTGCCAGATCGCCGTGGCGCTCGCCGCGCCGTTCATCACTGCGTACGGGAACAGCACCGGGTTGACGAGGTAGGGCTTGTCACTGGTGTACATCTCGTGGATGAAGTCGGACATCGCCTGGGGCCCGCCGCTGCTCAGGCCGAGTACCAGCCCGATGTCTTCGCCCGCCTTCTCGTCTGCCGGGTCGTGAGCCAGGCCGGCGTCTTCGAGGGCGAGCTTGCAGGTGACCACGGACAGTGCCGTCGAGCGGTCGAAGAAGCTGCTTCCCTTGCGGCGCAGGTGTGCCTTGGCGTTGAAGTCGGGTATGGCGCAGGCGGTTTCGGACGGGAGGTCCTGCTCGAACATCTCCGTCACGTTCTTGCGGCCGCTGAGGCGTTGGCCCCAGTTCTCGGAGAACTCCTCCGCACCGGTGCCGATGGCGGACAGCACCCCCCACCCGGTCACGGCCATGACGCTCACTCGTACCTCCCGAAGATCGTGATGGCGTTGTTGCCACCGAAGGCGAACCCGTTGTTCTGCACGATCCGTACGTCGGCGGGCCGCGAAGCATTGGGCACTACGTCGACCCCTGCGAAGTTCGGGTCGAGTGTGGTCAGGTTGATGGTCGGCGGGATGAAGCCGTCCTGGATCGCCAGGCAGGAAGCGATCGCCCCGAAGCCGCTCGCCGCACCCATGGAGTGGCCGAGCATCGACTTGATCGAACTCATCGGAGGGAGTCCGTCGCCGAACACCTCGCGCATGGCGGCGATCTCGGCGGCGTCGTTCGACGGTGTGCCGGTGCCGTGGGCACAGATGTAGTCGATCTCCTCCTGCTTCACCCCCGCGTTCTTGTGGGCCCGGCGGGTGCATTCGGCGATCGATGCGGCCAGTGGGGAAACCATGTGGTTGGCATCGCAGTTGAGCCCGTAGCCGAGCACTTCGGCGTAGATCCTGGCGTCTCGGGCGAGCGCCGAGTCCAGTGACTCGAGCAGCAGCGCGGAGCTGCCCTCGCCGATGAGGATGCCCTTGCGGTTCGCGTCGAAGGGCGTGCACACGTCCTTCGCGAGAGCGCCGAGCCGGTAGAAGCCGGCCACGGCGAACGCGCACATGGCCTCCGAGCCGCCGGCGATCATGTAGTCGCTGTCGCCGCCGGCGATCGCGTCGTAGGCGTAGCCGATCGCGTAGTTGCTCGCCGAGCACGCGGTCGCGAGCGTCACCGCTTCGCCGTCGATGCCGAGTTCGCGGTTGGCCGCGACAGCGAGCCGGTAGGCGGGGATCTTCTGCACGAGGTCGCCGAACTCGGCAGCGGGCCCGTCGTCCAGCCACTTCCTGTACGCGTCCTCGTGGAGGCTGGTCTCGCCTCCGGTCGTGCCGAAGACCGACCCTGCCCGGCCGCGCCGCAGTTCGGCGCGGTCGAGGCCGGCGTCGTCGGCCGCCAGCCTCGCCACGGCGGCCGCGGCGAGGCTGGCCGGCCCCCAGTCCTCCGGGTCGACGTTCCTGACGTATTCCGAGGGGTGGACGTCGCCCAATTCGTTCGCGATGTTGTGCGGGAATCCGGAGGCGTCGAAACTGCGGATGGGCGCGCTGTTGCTTTTTCCGGCACGTAGACCGGCTGCGAATGCGTCCGGGCCGACACCGATGGTCGACAGAGGTCCGAGGCCGGTGATCACCACTCGGCGGGTCATGTCAGAGATTCCCGTCGGAGTGCTCGACCAGGGTGTTGTACACGGCCTGCAGGTTCACCATGTCGGCGAGGCATTCCTGCGGCAGTGAGATCTTGTACTTCTTCTCGATGCGGGCCAGGATCTCGATCGCCTGGAGCGAGTCGGCCTCGTGGGCGTCGATGAAGAGGCTGGTCTCGGTGATCTTCTCCGGTTCCTCCTCGAGAACCTCTGCGATCATCTCGCGGAGTTCGTCCATCAGCTGCTGGTTGATTGCAGTCGTCATCGCGTCACAACTTCCTGTGCTGTCTGTTCGCTACTGGATGTCTTGCGGAATATCCGAGCCGGAGGATGGGCGTCGGCTCGATGGGGTGCTGCCCGTGGGGGTCATGCCCGGTGGGCGGTCCCATCGTTCGGGCGCACGACCGCGATTGCTTCGCCAATGGTCATGACGGGCTTGTCGCCGACGAAACTCTGGCCGGACAGGAATGCGTTGTCGCCTACCAGTTGGTCGATCTTCAATCTGTGCCGTACGGTGTCGCCCGGATGGACCGGGGAATGAAACCGGACGTTCTTGGCCGCGGCGAATATGAGTGTTCCGTTCAGGGATTCCCCACGGCTCCTGATGCTTTCCAGCCAGAGGACGGCACCGCTCTGGCAGAAGGATTCGATGAGCAGTGACTTCGGATAGGTGAAAGCACTCGGATCGAGACCTTCGGCCATGTTCGCATAGCATGGCTCGCTGCCGGAGACTGCTTTTACGGTGACGATACGGTCGAATGGGTGCAGCTCCAGGGCCGCGTCGACGAGCAGAATCGGGTGGCGGTGCGGAAGGATGTTCCGAATTCCGGCGTGGTCGATCACCGGGTGTCTCCGCCCGTAATCCGGTACATCAGTTTCAATCGCGCCGCGGCGGTGCCCGCGGCGGTACGGCAGTTCGCCTCCACGCCCAGGTCGTCACCGTGGACGGTGACCTGGCAGGTCACCTGCAGCGTGTCTCCCGGCAGGACGGGCGAGGTGAAGCGCGCGGACATGACGGTGACCAGATCCGCGATCCGGTCGGTGCCGAGCACGCGTGCCGCGTATGCGTCGACCGCCTGGTTCACCGATTCCATGATGAACACGCCGGGATAGATCGTGAAGTCCGGGTAATGTCCTTCGAGATACGGGTCCCCGGTGCGGACCGTTTTTGTTGCCGTGATCCCGGACTCGTTGATCCGGACGATGCCGTCGATCGCTTCCAGAGGTGCGGAAAACTTGCGCATTTCTGACATCAGAAGGCGATTCCACCGTCGACCTGGATGACCTGTCCGGTGATGTAGGAGGCGCGCTCCGAAACAAGGAAGGACACCAGGTCGGAGACGTCGTCCGGGTTGCCGATCCGATTCATCGGAATCATGCCGAGTGCGGCCTCCCTGGCCTTCTCGGAGAGCCCTGCGGTCATGTCGGTATCGATGAATCCGGGTGCCACCACATTAACGCGGATTCCGTATTTGGCGACTTCCTTGGAGAGCGCCCTGCTCATGCCGTGGATGCCCGACTTCGCCGCCGAGTAGTTGGTCTGGGTCGGGTTTCCGAACACGCCGGCGACCGACGAGATGTTCACGATGGTGCCGCTCTTGCGTTTCATGAATCCGAAAACCGCGCTGCGACAGAAGTTGTAGGTGCCGGAGAGGTTGGTGTCGATGACCGCATGCCAGTCCGCAGCCGGCATCAGGACCATGGGGTTGTCCTTGACGATACCGGCGGAGTTGACCAGAACGGCGGTTTCTCCGAGCTTCTCCTCCGCGGTGCCGAGGAACGCCTGCACCGAATCGAGATCGGCTACGTCGCAGGGCGCGTGATAGCACTCCACGCCCAGATCGCGGATCTCCTTCTCGGTCTGCACGGCCGCGTCGCCGCCGAGGCGATAGCAGAACGCAATGTCATATCCGTCCGCCGCTAACTGGACGGCGACCGCCCGGCCGATTCCCCGGGAGCCGCCGGTGACGACTGCGGACCCTCGCTCGCTCATTGTTTTCGCCCCCTCGGATTGCCTTTCGCAATCGATGCTATGGCCGCCCTGACGACTCACTCGATCAGTGGCAGGTACGTGCCAAAAAACCTGCCGACCCGATCGCTCCGCCCCCCGGCCAGCTGCCCGGGATGCCTGCAACGGAGCGCCGAGGGCCCGGTCGGAGGCGGACACGCGGCGGCCCCGTGCGCTCCGGCAGGGGTGTTTCGGACGCACGGGGCCGGGGAACAGGGGCGCGCCTCAGCTCTGCGGGGCCAGCCGCCGGTCACTGGCCGACGGGATGCCCAGCTCCTTCCAGACGTCGCGGAGCGCCTCGGCGAAGTCCTCCACGTCGGATCGGGTGTGCACCGCGGACGGCGCGATCCGCAGGATCTCCTGACCGGCAGGCACGCTGGGGGCGTTGATGGGCTGCACGTAGATCCCGTGCCGCTCGAGCAGCAGCCTGGACACCTGCTTGCACGCCCGGTCGTCCCCGATGAAGGCGCTCACGATGTGTGAGTCCGCGGATATGAACGGGATGTCCGCCTCGTCGAGCAGCTGGTGCAGCAGCCGCGCGTTCTCGGCCAGGGCCTGCCGTTCGGCCTCGGAGTTCCGCAGGTGGCGGACCGCTGCCAACGACCCGGCCGCGTTCGCCGGCGGCAGCGAGGTGGTGAAGATGAAGCCGCGCGAGAGCGTACGGACGGCCTCGATGGGGGCCGCCGGTCCGGCGATGTAGCCGCCGACCGTACCGAAGCCCTTGGCCAGGGTGCCCATGATGACCGTGAACCGGTCGGCGATGCCCTCCCGGGCGGCGATGCCCGCGCCTTCGGGGCCGTACATGCCGACCGCGTGCACCTCGTCGAGGTAGGTCGTGGCGTTGTAGCGGTCGGCGAGATCGGCCATCGCGGCCAGCGGTGCGATGTCGCCGGACATCGAGTAGACCGACTCCAGGACGATCAGCTTCGGGCGGTTTGCGGGAGTGGCCGCGAGCAGTTCTTCCAGGTGGGCGATGTCGTTGTGCCGGAAGACGTACTTCTGCGCGCCGCTGTGCCGCAGGCCGTCGATGATCGATGCGTGGTTCTCCGCGTCGGAGAACACGGCGGTGTTTCCCGGCAGCCCGGCCAGCACGGTGAGGGCTCCGTCGTTGGCGGTGAATCCGGAGGTGAAGAGGAGGGCGGACTCCTTGCCGTGCAGCTCCGCGAGCTCCCGCTCCAGCTGGACGTGGTACTGGTTGGTTCCGCTGATGTTGCGGGAGCCGCCGGAACCTGCGCCGTGGGCCCGGATCGCGCTCGTCATCGCTTCGATGACCCGGGGGTTCTGGCCCATGCCGAGGTAGTCGTTGCTGCACCAGGCGGTGATCGGGAGGTTTCCCCCGTCCCGCCGCGCGGTGGCGGTGGGGAACTCGCCGGAGTGGCGGGCGATCTCCAGGAACTCCCGCCGGTGGGTGGCGACCCGCTCAGCGATGGTGCCTTCGGAATACGACTCCAGGTGAAGATTCATTCCGTTCGCCTTTTCTGTCGAATTTTGTGGTTCCGGACGTCGAAAACACCGGATCAGCTATCGAGCAATCGCAGGCGCAGCTTGTCGGGCTTCCCGTTCTCGTTCAGCGGCAGCGCGTCGAGGGTGGTTATCCTCTCCGGCGCGTGCAGCACCGAGAGCGAATCGATGATGTGGGCACGGACGCTCTCCGTCTCGACCTTTGCCGCAGGGTCGCAGACCAGCGCGGCGTGAATGTGCTCGGAACCGTCCTGGTCCGGCACGCTGTAGACGGCTGCATGCCGGATTCCCGGCAGGGAAAGGATTTCCCTCTCGACCACCGTCGGGTGGACCTTGACCCCGTTGACCTTGATCACTTCGGCCACCCGGCCCAGCAGGTGCAGATAGCCCTTCTCGTCGCAGTAGCCGATGTCGCCGGTGTAGTACCAGCCGTCCCGGAGCACCTTCGCGGTGCGTTCCGGGTCACCGGTGTAGCCGTTCATCAGGTGCGGTGAGCGGACACGGACCTGGCCCACCTCCCCGGTGGGCACCGGCGCTCCCGAGACCAGTTCGCCGATGACGACCTCAACCTCGGGGAAGGGGCGGCCGACGGTGGTCGACAGCCACGGGTCGAGGTGCTCCTCGCGCTTGAGCGACGTGATACGGCCGGTCTCCGAGGTGCCGTAGGCCTGCACCAGGATGAGGCCGAGGATGCGGACCGCCTGTGCGATCCTGGCGGGCGCCGCCGCACTGCCGCTGTAGATCAGCCGGCTCAGCGAGGACAGGCCGGCGGATTCCAGGTCGTGCGCCCCGAGTTCCTCCAGGTGGTCGAGCAGCCGGAACAGTTGGACCGTCGCCAGGAAGGTCCACGAGATCGCCGACTTCTCGACTGTCCTGGTGAACTCTCCCGCGTCGAAGTGATCGTGGATGTGGAGTTCTCCGCCCAGGGCCAGGGCCGCGTCGGCCATGGTGCCGACGGTGTGGCTCAGCGGTGTCGTCACCAGCAGTTTCACGTTCTCAGCCGCGCGATCGGCCGCCGTCATGCCGCGGACCGCTCCGTTCCAGACCCGGCCGGAGAGCCGGATGCCCTTGGGCCGCCCGGTGCTTCCGCTGGTGAACCCGATCACTGCCACGGCGCCCGGATCCCACTGCGCGGCCCGCGGGGTGTCGGCCCGCTCCGCCGCGTCGTGGCCGGTGCCGCCGGTCCGGGTCACTCGGAGTCCGCCGGCGGCCTCGGAGAGTTCGAGTGCGCGCTGCGTGTTCTCGGCGTCCGCGTATACCGTCGCGGCCGCGGTGTCGCACAGGATCTGGATCTGGTGGTCGAGCGGGAGGATCGTCGATATGGTCCCCGGGTTGGTGGACCGCAGGTAACAGATGGTGCCGCCGAGCAGGTGCGCGGCATATCGCGCGGTGAGCATCTCGGGGCTGTTCGGGGCGACCAGAATCGCTACGACGTCTTCTTTGCCCACGCCCTGGTCGCGCAGTGCGCAGAATATCTCGGTGGTGGACCGGATCAGTTCGCTGCCGGAAAACTCTTGGCCGCGCCAGAAAAGGGCAGGCCGATCTGGTGCCGCCGCAAGGGCCGAGAGAATATCCGAAACGTAGCTGTCGCTTTCGCGCCACCATTGGTCCTGTGGGGTCATGGCCCTGCCTCTCGGTATATACCCCGGCGGATTGTGATCTGCCGTCCCGGGTGCAGCCCGATCCTGCCGGTTCACCGGATATGCGGGAAAGAACGTCCGGGCGGCTGGAGCGGCGCGTCGAAGCGAGTGTCCGACCGGTGTAGCCGACCGGGTACTGCGCGAAATCCGGTGAGTTCCTCGAGCCCGGCCGATTCGGTGGAGGAGTCGGAGCGGTTCGAGACCGACGTGCTGTCCGGTTCGTCCCGGCGCGAGCCCGAGGGGCCGGGTGTTCCTGGTTCTGCCCCGGCAAGGCGTTGGGCATGGGCGTGTCATGTACATCCGGTTCGGGCACCGTCGTGCTGTACGGCCTGCCGCGCACCGTCGCCCGAACAGCGGGGCGGGCCCCTCCGGCCCGGTGGGCCTTCAGCCCTGAACGGGACGGCCGACACCGGACGGCCGACCGGGCCCGACGCGCGCCACGAAGTCCGCGAAGTCCTCCCGCGGATCCCGCGGATCCCGCGGGTCGGACGGCTTCGGCCGGACCTGCCGACGGCCGCCCGTCCGCCGGACCTCGAAACCCGCGACCGCGCCTTCGGCGGGCCGGCGCTCCTGCCGCCCCGGCGGCAGCGGGGCGGCGGCGAAGCCGCCGGCGCCCCATCCGATGCCCACGAAGATCCCCAGCGCCCGCCCTTGGTCGGAACGAGGGGCCGTCGTGGGTGCGGTGGGCGTGTGACGGCCTGCGAGATTGACAGGTTTCTTGACGATCACACACAATAAATTCGTCAGGTTCCTGTCGATCTCACTGAAGGTCTCCCATGCCGACGCCTCCAGCTCTGCCGAAGTCCCGGCAGCAGTTGATCCTCGCCGTGCTCCTGTTGTCCTCGCTGCTGATCTGGCTGGACAACACCATCCTCACCACCGCCTTCGAGACCCTCTCCGACCCGGTCGAGGGCCTGGGCGCCAGCCCCAGCCAGCTGCAGTGGGCCACCGGCTCCTACACCCTGGTCTTCGCCACCTTGATGTTCACCTCCGGCGCCCTGGGCGACCGCTTCGGCCACCGCACCGTGCTGGCCACGGGAATGGCGGTCTTCGCCGGCGCCTCGGTATGGGCGGCCTACGCGGGCGACGCGAACCAACTGATCGCGGCCCGGGCCGCGATGGGCCTGGGAAGCGCGCTGATCATGCCCGCGCAGATGGCCGTCCTCATGTGGGCCTTCAGCGGACCCGCCCGGGCGACCGCCATCGGCATCTCCTCGACATCGGCCGGCGTCGGAATCGCCGCGGGCCCCCTGCTGGCCGGAGTCCTCCTCGGCCGTTTCTGGTGGGGCTCGATCTTCCTGGTCAACATCCCGATCGCAGTGCTCTCACTGATCGGGATCGCCACCCTGGTACCCAACTTCCGCAGCCCCACCCCGCGCCCGCTGGACCCTGCCGGACTGCTCCTGTCGATCAGCGGGCTCGCCTTCCTCGCCTACGGACTGATCCACGCCGGGCAGGCAGCCTCCTGGGCCTCGGTGTCGGTCTGGGGCTCGATCGCGGCCGGAGTGGCCCTCCTGGCCGCCTTCACGCTCGTCGAACTGCGCCACCGCCAGCCCAGCTTCGACCCCCGCCTGCTCGCCCAGCGCATGTTCGGGCTCGGCAACGTGGCGCTCGGCCTGCTGATGTTCGCCATGACCGCCGCCAGCTTCTACGGTGCCTTCTACCTCCAGGGCGCACGCAGCTTCTCACCGCTGGAGGCGGGCCTCGCGTTCTCCCCGACTGCGATCGGGGCGATCGTGGGAGCACCCCTCGGCGTCCATCTGGCCCACCGCTGGACACTGCGCTCGGTCACCGCGACGGCACTGACCACAGCGGGCCTCGCCATGGGCTGCAACATGTTCTTCGGACTGCACACCCCACTGGCCGTCAACGAGATCGCCTACCTGATCCAGGGGCTGTCGATCGGCATGGTGATCGGCCCGGTGACGGGGGGACTCATGAGTGCCCTGCCGCTGGAGCGGGCCGGCGCCGGATCGGCCGTCCTCAGCACCGTGCGCCAGAGCGGCAGCCTGCTGGGGATCGCGGTCGGCGGCACGGTCATGTCGCTCGCCTACCGGCACGCCATCGATGGCTCGCTGGGCGGTTATCCCGACCGGGTACGGGCCCAGGCACAGATCTCCGCGGAACAGGCCCGGCACGCCGCGGCCACGATCCACCAACCCGACCTGGTAAGCCTCGCCGACAACGCGTTCATCAAGGCCATGCACATCAGCGCCGCCGGAACCATGCTGGTCGCGCTGTGCGGCGCACTCCTGCTGGCGATCGCACTGCGCCCGGGCCGGCAGCCCGTGGAACCGGTACCCCAGGACACCCCGGTGAAGTCCGCTCTCTGACCCCGGAGTGCCGAGGCGGCCCACCGTCCCGGCACCGAACCACCGGAAGCCGGGCCGGGGCCGCGGCCCGCTCCCCCGCACCACCACCCACCCCGCACCGACGGCGTTCACCGGGAAGCGGGACCGGCACCGGCAGTCGGACCCGCTTCCCGATCCGGGCGACAGGACACCCCGGCGTCGACGAGTGGCGGCGCGGCCCACCTCACGCGTAGCGGCCGACGAGCTCGCGCTTGAGGACCTTCCCGCTGGCCCCCTGCGGGAAGGCATCGACGAACTCGACGCGGCGCGGGTACTTGTAGGCCGCCATCCGCTTCCTGCCCCAGGCCACGATGTCGCTCGCAAGGCCGTCGCCAGGGGTGTGGCCGGCGCCGACCACGACGACGGCGCACACCTCTTCCCCGAACTTCTCGCTCGGCACCCCCACCACCGAGACCCCGGCCACGGCCGGGTGGCCCAGCAGCGTCTCCTCCACCTCGCGCGGATAGACGCTGTAGCCGCCGCGGATGATCATGTCTTTCTTGCGATCGACGATCGACAGATATCCGTCCGCGTCCTGCACGCCCAGGTCACCCGTGCGGAACCAGCCGTCGACCAGAACCTCCGCGGTCTCCTTCGGGCGGTTGAGGTATCCGGCCATCACATTGGGCCCGCGTACCACGACTTCACCGACCTCGCCCTGCCGCACGAACGTGATGCGGCCTTCCGCCTCGGCGTCGGCGATGCCCACCTCCACGCCCTCGATGGGCAGGCCCACCGTGCCCGGCTTGCAGGCGATGCCCGGCATGTTGTAGGCGACCACCGGGGACGTCTCCGAAAGCCCGTAGCCCTCGTAGACCTCGCAGCCGAACATCGCCCGGACCCGCTCCAGCACGGGCACCGGAAGGGCGGACCCGCCGCTGTACACCCGGGAGAGCCGTGGGCTCTGCGCACCGTTCGCGACCTCGTCGAGCAGTGAGTGGTACATGGTCGGGACGCCCATGAAGACCGTGCACCCGTGCACCCGCATCAGCCGCAGGGCCTCGCCCGCCACGAAGCGCGGCATCACGACCATGGTCGCGCCCGCGTAGAAACTGACCGCCATGCAGCAGATCTGGCCGAAGACGTGCGACAGCGGGAGAGCGCACAGGAGGACGTCGCCGCCATCGAACGCGAAGGGTGCCACAGCCGCGCTCCGGATGTTCGATACGAGGTTGCCGTGCGTCAGCAGCACCCCCTTCGGCCTGCCGGTGGTGCCGGACGTGTACAGGATCGCGGCGAGGTCCCCCGGCGCGCGTTCCACGAACGTGTCGACGGGCTCGGCCGCTTCGTCGAGACGGACCGCCTCGGGGTGCGCGTACCCGGCCGTGAGCAGTTGGGCCCCGGCCTCCTTCGCGCTGCGGGCGGTCTCCGCGGAGAGGGGGCCGGCGAACACCAGGGCCCGCGATCCGGAGTCCCTCAGCACGTGATCGATCTCCGCGGGCTTCAGGAGGGGGTTGACCGGCACGACCACGGCACCGAGCGTCAGCACGGCGAAGTACAGGGCCGCGTACTCCGCAGAGCTCCCCAGCAGCAGCGAGACCCTGTCCCCGGGGCCGATCCCCTGCTCTCCCAGTGCCGCGGCGTACCGGCGGGTCCGGTCCCACAACTGCGCGTAGGAGATCCGCTCCGAGCCGCACACCACAGCCGGATGCGCAGGTCTGCGGGCAGCTGAATCGGCGAGGACAGAAGCCATCGACCCGGTCATGAACGCCCGCTCCGATCGCTTGCCGTGGCGATGCCCAGCTCTCGCCAGATACCGCGCAGGATGCCGGCAAGCTGCTCGACCTCCTGCGGCTCGTGGATCGCGGACGGGGTGATCCGCAGGAGTTCCTCACCGGCGGGCACGTCCGGAGCGGCAATCGACTGGACGTAGATCCCGTGCCGTTCGAGCAACAGCTCGGAGGCCTGCCGGCAGATCCTGGAGTCCCCCACGATCGCGGAGATGATGTGCGAGTCGGGCGACAGGCACGGGATGTCGGCGTCACCGAGCAGACGGTGCATCATCCGCGCGTTCTCCGACAGCGCCCTGCGCTCGGTCCCGGACGTCCGCAGGTGGCGGACGGACGCCAGCGCGCCGGCCACGATCGCCGGCGGCAACGAGGTGGTGAAGACGAACAGACGCGACAGCCGGCGGATCGCGTTGATGACGGTGGCCGGTCCCGCGACGTATCCGCCGATCGTGCCGTAGCCCTTCCCGAGGGTGCCCATCACGATCGTGAACCGGTCCGCGATGCCCTCGCGCGCGGCGATGCCGGCGCCCTCGGGGCCGTACATGCCGACCGCGTGCACCTCGTCGAGGTACGTCGTGGCACCGTACCGGTCCGCGAGATCGGCGATCTCGTGGACCGGCGCGACATCGCCCAGCATCGAATGCACGGATTCCAGCACGATCAGCTTGGGGCGGTCCGCGGGAGCGGACGCCAGCAGTTCTTCCAGGTGTGCGACGTCATTGTGCCGGTAAATATGCTTCTGCGCTCCGCTGTGCCGAATTCCGTCGATGATCGATGCGTGGTTCCGCTCATCGGAGAAAACGATGGTGTCCTTGGGTGTGCTCGCCAGAACGGTGAGGGCTCCATCGTTGGCCGTATAGCCCGACGTGAAAATCATCGCGGCCTCCTTGCCATGGAGGTCCGAGAGTTCCCGCTCCAACCGGACGTGGTACTGGCTGGTCCCGCCGATGTTGCGGGAAGCGCCGGAACCCGCTCCATGGTTGTCGACCGCGGCCTTCATGGCGGCGGTCACCTTGGAGTTCTGCCCCATGCCGAGGTAGTCGTTGCTGCACCAGACCTTGATCTGCGACTCCGCCCCGGCCAGCCGGGCATCGGCCTGCGGGAATTGGCCGGATCGCCGCCCGATCTCCATGTTCTCGAGCCGGTGCTCCGAGAGCTCCGCCTCAGCGGCCGCATCGGAATACGATTCCAGATGCAGATTCATTTCGCTCGTCCTCCCCAAGCCAAGGTGAAGAATATTCGTCAGCCGAAGCCGGGCGAATCAACGATGAACTCTCGCGAATGCCACCTTTTCGACGGATCGGATTCCATTCTTGCCGTCACGTCGGATCCGATACAGCGCGTTCGGTCAGGTGAAGTGTTGCGTCGAAGCAGCTACCCGATCGGGGTAGCCGTCGAGGCCCACCGGCACAGCCACGAGGCGCCGGGACCGGTCACCGCCGTACCGGCGGACCAGCGAACAGCGATGGTGGGGCGGGGAAGGCGGAAGGGCCCGGTTCCCTGCTTACGAGCTGGTGCGCGATTGCACGGGACACGTGGGGGCCTGCGCTGCGGGTTTGTGTCAGCCGGTGGTGTTGCGGTCGGAGACGGGGCCGGCGACGGCCCGGTAGGTGGCGGGCGGGTTCTCCCGGCGGTGGGTCCAGCGGACCAGCTGTTTCCGGCGTTGGTGGTCGGCGAGGGCGTGTTCGACGGTGATGTGTTTTGAGGAGTGCCGGTGCCGGGCTCGTGGGCGGGCTTCGAGGACCTCGGGCGGGCTGGTCCTGTTTCCCTTCCCGGGTGGGGTCACGGCCTGGCCGGGACGATCGCGGCGGAGCCCGGGACAGCCGTCGTCCAGGAGGACCTCCACGTCCGGGAAGTGCTGGAAACAGGTCCCGATGCCTTCGTTGCGTGCGGCGGTCGCGTGGTGCATCCGCCCTGGTCGCAGGGCGTCGGTCCGGAGCGTGCGGTCCTGGTGGCCGGCGACGGCGGTGGCCTTCATGGTGTTCCGTTTCTTCTTGCCCGGGACGAACGCGCGGCGTCCGCCGCGGCCGGCGACGGGGCGTCGGACCTGGATCCCGGTGGCGTGCAGACGTAGCTCGATGCCCTCGGCCCGGGCGTGAGCGAAGACGTCCGCCCCGGTCCGCGGCCGCAGGCCGGGCCGGTCGGGGACTGCGCATCCGCGTTCGGCCAGGAGCCCGCGTATCTCTCCGGTCGCGCGGGTGCCGGTGGAGCGGTCGACGCCGAGCAGCAGGGCGGGGACGGGGTGCGGGAGATCGTGCCGCGGGTGGATCAGCGTGACGACCGGCCGGTCGACGAACACCGGGCGATGCCGGGCACCTGCCCCCGCCTCACGTCTCCCGGCCCCGCCCCGTGCCTCGTGACGACGACCCTCCGCAGCAGCCTGCCACGGGACGGCCAGCTCCTCTGCCAGGCAGGCCGGATGCTGCCGGGAGATTCCTGTGAACAGCTGATGCGCGAGGACGTACCGGCCGGCCATGATCACCACGGGCTGGATCGTCCCGCCTTCACGCGATTGCCCCTCAACCGCTCTCACCCACCAGCTCGTAACTCCAGTGCGTGTGCATCGGTGCGGAAGACCAGCCGCACCCCTGAAGGCATCACGGTCACTTCGCAGACCGACGGGTCCTGGTGCCGCTCCTTGGTCCACGCCGGCAACCGGCGCGGCATGACCCTGCCGTTGTGGTCTCCAGGTCCGGTGCGCCCCGTGGCTCCACCGGTCCGCCCGCCAACGGGACGCCCCGCATCGGCCCGGTGTCTTCGTGGTTCACCGGCGGCCGCCGGGCTCCCAGTTGTGGACTTCGACGGTGGCGTACCGGTGCGGGGTCAGGAGGGCGCGTGCGGTGTCCGGGTTGGGTGCCTGGAGCAGTGCGGCTGTGCCGAGCCAGGTGTCGCCGTCGTCGGAGAGCAGTGGCCCGTATGCGATCAGCC
>NZ_JBIAQQ010000039.1:0-58790 GCF_042889165.1 Streptomyces sp. NPDC002669
ACCACCTGAAACACCAACTGACCAGGACAAACACGAGCCAGCATCAGTGGTGGGGAAACCCGAACATCTCGGCAACCTCTTCCCCGAACTTCACACCTGGACCGGCTCGCCGCCTACTTCGACCACAAGATCCATCTCGTGATCGACAAGCACACCGCCCACCGCTCCAAAAAAGGTCCGCAGCTGGCCCGCCGCCCACCCCGACGAGCTGCTCAACACGGACCTCAAACACAACATGCCCAAACAGCACCGGACCCACAAACAGACCGAACTCACCACCGAGACCCGCCGCTTCTTCCCCAGACGCCAGCGACAACCACACATCGTCCACGGCCACTTCGACGGCCCACACCCCCACTACCTCCTTGGAGGAGAACCCCATGAGTTTCTGATCAATATGGGCTGCCGCCATTGTTCACTCTTCCGTCGGGGCACTTTCGGTTTTCCCGCAGTATGCTCCGGACCGACCCTGGAGCTGCCATTCACGGGGCGTCATACCGTAGGCTGCGCGAAAGACTCGGCTGAAATGACTGGGACTCACAAAACCCCAGCGCTGAGCGACTGCCGCCACCCCCACCTCCCTGGCCATGGGCCGGAGGAGCTCCCGGCGGCACCGTTCAAGTCGCTGCATCCGGATCCAGCTGCCCACGGTCATGCCTTCGAGCTGAAACAGCTTGTGCAGGTAGCGGACCGACATGAAGTGCGCTTCGGCAATCCTGGACGGTGACAGGTCTGGATCGTCGAGGTTGCGCATGACATGGTCCTTCACACGCTCAAGAGAGGCTGCGGCAACATGCGGGACCTCGGAAGTAGAGCGTCCGCGGCGCTCGTCGATGAGTAGCGCCATCAGATCGAGCGCGGTGGCGGCGACCCGGCGGCCGACACAGTCGTCCAAACCCTCGGCTTCGCGCGCCATGCGCGCAAGAAAGGTCGCCACGAGTGCGGCGCTGCCCTCCTTGCCGGTGAAGGTGGTGGCAGTCAATGCCTGCAGATCCTCGTCCCGCACGTGAAGTTCTTCGCGAGGGAAATGAAAGGAGGTGAAAGTGAATTCTCCTTCGGTTTTAATCCTGAACAGGCGGGATGAGTCACTGATGGAGAATTCTCCCGGCCTTATCACGGATTCCCGCCCATCCTGCTCCTTTGTCGCGGTACCCTGCTGCTGGAGGCTGACGATCAGTGATTTCGGGTCGTCGCGGGAGATGTGGCGCTTGTTGCGCTTCACCACCTGTGGTCCCGCCTTGACGCGGGAGATGTGCAGGGTGCCGAGCTGGCTGCTGACGATCGTTCCGGGCGACGGCTCCTTCTCCAGCAGATTCACATCCATCGGCATAAAGGTGCCGGAAACCGCTTCATGCCAGCACTCCGCCCGGTCAGCAGCTGACAGCGGTTCGGTGGAGAGAACAGTGGGCACAGACTTCCTCCTTGGACGTCGTGGGCGCTCGATTGAAGATCCCTGCGGACTTCTGCATTCCGCGGTTCTTGATCAGTCTGAGGAAACGACGACGTCGGCACATCGCATGAATCGTCCATTTCCATGGCGCCCACGTGGGATACGAAGCAACTACTCTCCGCTGTCGCGATGTCTCGCCAGCCGGGTCAGCTCGGCGCGCGAGGTGACGTCCAGCTTGGTGAAGGCCCGGCGCAGGTGCGAGCTCACCGTGTGCGGTGAGAGGGAGAGGTCCTCGGCCACCTGCTGGTTGGTCAGCCCTCGGGCCACGAGCCGTACCACCCGTAGCTCCGCGGCCGTCAGCTCGGGCCATGCATCGGAGAGTCCGGACGCCGACGGCCGGCGGCGGACGCCGACGGCCCGCAGGCGCCGACGGACGCGTGCGACGTCCCGTTCGGCGCCCGCTCGCGCGTAGAGTGCGAGGGCCGTCTCGAAGTACGGCACCGCCTCGGACTTACGGGTGGCCGCGAGCTTGCGTCCAACGTCCTCCAGCGCCGACGCCCGGGCCAGCACCCGAGGGCAGTCCTCGTACAGCCGGACAGCGCGTACGAGGGTGGCAAGGTCGTTGTCGAGGAGCCCCCGGGCGTGCGCGGCGGTGGCTGCGAGGAACGTGAACTCGGGGTTGAGGACGGCTCGCTCCTCGGCCAGGGCGACCGCTTGCGCGGCCCGTTCGTGCCTGCCTGCGCGCAGCGCCAGACGGACGAGCACCGGGGCGTCGGCGGGGTCGATCAAGCCGGCGTAGGCGGGCCGGTCCGCGGCGGGTGACGTCATCACCTTGTCGAGTTCGGCCATGGCACGGTCGAGCCGGCCTTCGAAGTCGGCCATCAGGGCCAGCATCCAGGTGCCGAAGTGTCGGACGACGGGTGCGCCGTCGCCCCGCATGCGCCTCGCCTCCGCCGCGTACGCTCGTGCGGTCTGCCGGTCGCCGGTGTGGAGGGCGACGCGCAGCATCACGTACCGGAGTGTGACGTCCGCGAGATTTCCCGGGCCGGGATCGTTGGTCCCCGCAGACGCGGCTTCGGCGTCGGCCCGGGCGTCCGCCAGCCGTCCGGTTTCCAGATGGATGCGGGAGCGGGTCATGAGCCACATGCGGGTGGCAGCCGTCCGGCCCTGCTCCCTGGTGATCCGGATGCCTTCCTCCGCGACGGCGAGCGCCTCCGCGGTGCGTCCGGTGGTGTTCGACAGGAGAGCGTGCCACAAGGCCTCCGGAACCCACAGCGAGGTGCTGACGCCCAGGGCGTCGGCCAGTGCGGCGGACCGCTCGGCCTGCCGGAACGCCTCGGGCAGGTCCATGCGGTGGAAACTGACCGCCGAGCGGACCGTCGTCAGCGTGGCCTCGGCGGTGCGGTCCCCCGCTGCCGCCGCGGTCTCCCACGCCTCTGCGGCGACCTGCTCGGCCGCCGCGTGCTCGCCCGACATCGACAGGCCGACGGCGAGCATGGCGAGCAGTCGTCCCCTCGCGGTCACGGATATCCCGGGCAGTTGCGCCCCGGCGCGGGCCTGCCGGACGGCCTCGGAGAAGTCGAACGATACGGCGAGGCGTGCCAGGGCGAGGCGTATGAGTGCCTCGTCCTCGGGTCCGAGACCGCCGGCCGCCAGGGCGGCGGCTCCCAGCTCGCGTGCCTGGGCGGCCCGGCCCGTCTGCCAGAGCAGCGGGATCGTCTCGGCGATGATCCGCGGGCGCTCCGGAGCGTCCGCGGTGGTGAGCTCCAAGGCCTTGAGGCTGCGCTCCGCGGCGGGTCCGGGAGCGGTGGTCGCGAGCTCCGCCGCTTCGGTGCGCAGCCGGTCGGCCTCCGCGGCGACTCCGGGCCCCGCTGTTCCCTCCGACGGACCGGGACGGTCGACGGGGAGGGCGACGCTTCCCAGCTGCAGTCCGGAAGTCTGCCGGCGAAGGGCCTGGCGCAGCGGCAGGGGCAGGTCGGCTTCGACCGCCTCGCGGATCAGGTCCTGACGGAAGGCGAGGCGATCGCCGCTCTCGGCGAGCAGATCGGCGTCGAGGGATTCCTGAACCGCCGTGATGAGTGCTGCGGAGGACCTGCCGAGCAGTTCGGCGAGTAGTGCGACGGTGACCGGGCCGCCCATGGCAGCCGCCGTCCGCACCAACTCCCGGGCCTCGTCCGACAGCTGGTGGAGGCGGCGCGCGACGGAGGGAAGCAGCCGTGGGGCCGGGGGGCCGGCGGACAGCCTGGCCATGCCGTTCGCGATCGTCACCGTCGCGTCCTCCCGCAGCGAGCCGATCAGCTCGACGAGCAGCTGCGGCACCCCTTCGGCGCGGCGGGCGACGCGGAGGACGTCCGGGTCGGGAGGGGCGCCCAGGACGTCCTCGGTTATCTGCGCGGTCGCCCGGTCCCCCAGCGCGCCAAGGGCCAGCTCGTGGGCGCCTGCCTGCCGGATCCTGTCCAGGGTGGTGCGCACTCCCGACGGCACGCTGCCGCTGCGCACGGCGACCAGCCACAGGATGGCGTGCGACGAGAGTCCGGCCGCGAGGGTGTGGAAGGTGAGGAGGGTCAGGTCGTCGCACCACTGAAGGTCGTCGAGGATGACCAGGAGGGGTCCCTTTCGAACCGTCTCCCGCAGGCGGTCCCCCAGCTCCTGGAGCAGCCAGAACCGCTGGCCGGGTGTCTTGGCGAGGTCCCGGACACGGACGGTGCCCGACAGCGGCTCCTTGCCGGCGAGCACGCCGTCGAGGAGCGGACCGAGCGGCACGAACTGTTCGTCCGGGTCCGCCGTTCCCTCGAACACCCTCGTCCCCCGCCGCCTCGCGGCCGCCGCGGCCTCCGTGAGGATCCTGGACCTGCCGATGCCGGCGGGGCCTTCGACGCGGATGATCCCGCCTTCGCCCCGGTCGAGCGCGTCGAGCCGCGTCTTGATGAACGCCAGTTCGGCGTCCCTGCCCCGGAGGGGCCTCCGTACACCGTCGAATTCCTCGGGACCGGTCCTTGTCGTCATACTGTTCACG
Organism: Streptomyces sp. NPDC002669; assembly: GCF_042889165.1. NCBI lineage: Bacteria > Bacillati > Actinomycetota > Actinomycetes > Kitasatosporales > Streptomycetaceae > Streptomyces > Streptomyces sp. NPDC002669. The sequence continues at coordinate 4,407 of NZ_JBIAQQ010000039.1, forward strand.
CTCATACGGCGGAACAGTATGAACCATATGAACCACCCCGCCGTCGCCCGGCCCGCCGGCCCGTCTCAGTCGAAGCGCAAGTCGGCGAGTTGGCGTTCGAGGACGGTGACGTCGTCCTCGGGCTCTTCGCCGACCGGGCGCGCCGCCATGAGCGTGGCGAGCTCGACGCCCGCGCGACGGACGCGACCGGGCAGGCCGTCGGTGTACTCGTCTCCACCCGAGCCCCAGTCCTCGGAGGCCGCGAACACGGTGGTGGGGACGACGACGGCGCGGAGATAGGCGAAGAGGGGGCGCACGGCGTGCTCAAGGGCCAGGGAGTGACGGGCGGTGCCGCCCGTCGCCGCGATCAGGACCGGCTTCCCGGAGAGGGCGTCCGGATCGATCACGTCGAAGAAGGACTTGAAGAGACCGCTGTAGGAGGCCGCGAACACGGGAGTCACGACGATCAGGCCGTCGGCCGCCGTCACCGCGCCGATCGCGGCGCTCAGTCGCGGTGGCGGAAAGCCGGTCACGAGGTGGTTGGCGATGTCGCCGGCCAGTTCGCGCAGCTCCACGACCTCGGTCGACGGCGCCTGCCTCCGGACGGCGAGTTCGTCGCGGGCCGATTCGGCCAGCCGGTCCGCGAGCAGGCGGGTGGAGGAGGGGGTGCTCAGCCCAGCGGAGACGACGATCAGCTTCATGCGGCGGGCACCTCCCGGACGGCTCGGAGGGACGCGTGCGTGGGGGCCTGCGGTACGTCGGCCGGACGTCCCTCGGCGAATTCTTTCCGCAGCACGGGCACGACCTCTTCGCCGAGGATGTCGAGCTGTTCGAGCACGGTCTTCAGGGGCAGGCCGGCGTGGTCCATCAGGAACAGCTGGCGCTGGTAGTCGCCGACGGTCTCCCGGAACGACAGGGTCCGCTCGATGACCTGCTGGGGAGAGCCCACGGTCAGCGGGGTCTGCTCGGTGAAGTCCTCCAGCGACGGGCCGTGGCCGTACACCGGCGCGTTGTCGAAGTACGGGCGGAACTCCCGTACGGCGTCCTGGGAGTTCTTGCGCATGAAGACCTGTCCGCCCAGGCCGACGATCGCGTCCTCCGGCCGGCCGTGACCGTGGTGCGCGAACCGGCGCCGGTAGAGCTGCACCATGCGCCGGGTGTGGTCGGCCGGCCAGAAGATGTTGTTGTGGAAGAAGCCGTCGCCGTAGAAGGCGGCCTGTTCCGCGATCTCGGGGGACCTGATGGAGCCGTGCCAGACGAAGGGCGGGACGCCGTCCAGCGGCCGCGGTGTCGAGGTGAAGGCCTGGAGCGGCGTACGGAAGGTGCCCTCCCAGTCCACGACGTCCTCGCGCCACAGTCGGCGCAGCAGCGCGTAGTTCTCCTTGGCGAGGTTGATGCCCTGGCGGATGTCCTGTCCGAACCACGGGTACACCGGCCCGGTGTTGCCGCGGCCCATCATCAGGTCGACCCGGCCGTCGGCCAGGTGCTGGAGCATCGCGTAGTCCTCGGCGATCTTCACCGGGTCGTTGGTGGTGATCAGCGTCGTGGCGGTGGACAGGATCAGTTTCTCGGTACGGGCGGCGATGTAGCCGAGCATGGTGGTCGGTGACGACGGGACGAACGGCGGGTTGTGGTGCTCGCCGGTCGCGAAGACGTCCAGACCGACCTCCTCGGCCTTGAGCGCGATGGCCACCATCGCCTTGATGCGCTCGCGTTCGGTCGGAGTACGGCCGTCGGTGGGGTCGGGTGTCACGTCCCCGACGGTGAAGATGCCGAACTGCATGGTGTCTGCTCTCCTGAGCTCGTCCGGTTCCCGCGCCGGGGAACCGGGGGCCGGGTGACGCCGGGGGCGTCGCCCGGCGGGTCAACGGTGCGGCGTCACTTCGCCAGGAAGGCGAGGAGGGCGGTGTTGACCTCCTCGGCGTGGGTCCACAGCAGACCGTGCGGGGCGCCCTCGATCTCGACGTAGTCGGCCGACGGGAGCGCCTTGTGGAAGGGGCGCGCGGTGCCCTCGGCCGGCAGGATGCGGTCGGCGGTGCCGTGCAGGATCAGGGCCGGCACGTCGACGGCGGGGATGTCGGTGCGGAAGTCGGTGTACCAGGTCGCCGGAGCGGCGGACGCGGCGAAGGAGCCGCCGCGGGCCGCGGTGTTCCAGCTGTGGCGGACGGCCTCCTCGCTGATGCGGGTGCCCAGGTTCTCGTCGAGGTTGTAGAAGTCGTTGAAGAAGGCCGTGTAGTAGGCGTACCGGTCGGCCTTGACGGCGGCGACGACGCCGTCGAAGAACTCCTTCGGGGCGACGCCGTCCGGGTTGTCGTCGCTCTTGAGCAGGCAGGGCTCCAGGGAGGCCAGGAAGGCGACCTTGGCGACGCGGCCGGAGCCGTACGTGGACACGTAACGGGCGACCTCGCCGGTGCCCATGGAGAAGCCGACCAGGACGGCGTCCTTCAGGTCGAGGGTCTCCATCACGGTGTTCAGGTCGGTCGCGAAGGTGTCGTAGTCGTAGCCGTTGGTCGGCTGGGAGGACTGCCCGAATCCGCGGCGGTCGTACGTGATCACGCGGTAGCCGGCGTCGAGCAGCGCGGCGCTCTGGCGCTCCCAGGAGTGGCCGTCGAGCGGGAAGCCGTGGATGAGGACGACGGGCTGCCCGGCGCCATGGTCCTCGAAGTACAGCTCGATGGGGTTGGTGTTCTCCTGGCCCACGGTGATGTACGGCATGGGGTTGCTTCCTCGATTCGGGGTGGCTGGTCCGCGCGTCGGAGCGGCGCGGCTTGCCCGTCACGCTAAGACCGGTCCCGCACCTGCTGTTGCCGTTCCGCGCACCACACCTTGCACGGGGGCGCAGAGATCGCTCAGTCGCCGGTGGCCGTTCCGGCGTCGTCCTCCGCGAGGGCGATCCGGGCCAGGTGGACTCTCGAGCGCACCGCGAGCTTGCGAAAGATCGACGCCAGATGGGTGTTGACCGTGTGCGGGGAGACGACGAGGGCCTCCGCGGCCGACCGGTTGGTGTGGCCTGCGGCGATCAGCCGGGCCACCTTGCGTTCCGAGGCCGTGAGCGCGTCCCAGCCCTGGTCGGCGCGCGGCCGGGGGCCTCTCTTGCGTCGGCCGGCGCGTCTTGTGGCGTGCTCCAGGTCGTCCCGGACCCGGTCGGCCTCGGCATCGGCCCCCGCCTGGGCGTAGATGTCGTGGGCCCTGGTCAGGGCGGGTGTCGCGGCGGGGTCGCCTGCCGTGCCGAGAGCGCGCCCGAGGTCGGCGGATGCGGCGGCGAGGGGCAGTGGCCGGGGGCCGGTGAGGAGGATTCGGACCGACCGCTCCAGGAGCCTGTGATCGGCGTTCACCAGGCCGGCCGCGTGGGCGGCCGTCCCCTGGGCGGTCGGCACCGAGGGGTTGCGCGTGGCGTGCTCTGCCGCTTGGGCCGCGAGGTCCTCGGCCAGATCCCGGTCCCCGCCGCGCAGGGCGATCCCCACGGCCTGGACGACATGGGGGCGCAGCAGCCGCCACCGGAGGAAGGGGTGGTCCCGCTGCGCGGACCGGACCAGTTCGGCCGCTGTCGCGTGGTCGCCGTCGGCGTCGGCGACGGCGGCCTCGAAGTACCGGTGCGTGGCGTGGTTGCCGGTGTTCGGCCGGTCGGCCACGGTCGCCCGCACGACGTCCAGGTGTTCCCGCGCGGCTTCGCGGTCGCCGCGCAGCATCGCGAGGAGGCCGCGGTTGACGCGGATGTTGACCAGATTGCCGGGCACGTGGAGGTCCGCTTCGAGCCGCTCGGCGGTGACGAGGTCAGCATCCGCGTCGTCGAGCCGGCCGAGCCCCATGTTCAGGGTTCCCTGGGCCCAGATCAGCATCGCGGGGCGCAGGGGAGGGTCTCCCGCCGTCCGGAGCAGTCGCCGTACGGTGTCGAAGTCGTCCATGTGGATCCGGGCGACGGCCTCCTCCGGCAGGAAGGCCGTGTCGAACACGCTCAGCATCGTGTGGTGTTCGAGGGCGGCGGCGCAGTCGCCCGCGTTGAGGGCGATCTCGCCGAGGCCCCACAACGCGAGGACGCGGGCCTCCCGGTCACCGGCTCGCTCCGCCTCGGCGAGCGCCCGTTCGCCGGTCTCGCGAGCGGCACCGAGGTCGCTCCCGCGGGACCGGGCCAGGGCCAGCCGGGCGGTCAGCCGGGCGCGGATCGCCGGGTCGGTGACGGCTGCCAGCGCCGCCGTCAAGCGGCGGGTCAGCTCGTGGACGTCGTCGAAGTGCCACAGCGTGTCACCGAGTACGGACTGCAGGCGGGCGAAGACGTCCAGGGGAGGCTGCCGGGCGAGCAGCGCGTCGCCGACGTCCCGTGCCTGCGTGTAGCGGCCCGCGCGGGTCAGCGCGACGATGGCCCGTTCTCCCACGTCGTACGCCATGGGCGCACGCGGCGGTACGAGGTCCAGGGCGCGTACGGTCAGGTCGGCGGCGAGGTCGGGCATCACGGCGATCACGTCCGTGGCGGCCGTGTCGAGCAGTCCGATCGCCTCCGTGTCGCCGGGTTCGGCGCTCTTCAGCAGATGCGGGACCGCGTCGACGGAGCTCCGGCCCGCCGCGACGAGCCGGCTCGCGGCCTCCCGGTGCAGCGCCCGGCGTACGGAGGGGGTGAGGTCGGCGTACACCGCCTGGCGGAGCAGGTCGTGGCGGAACAGGAGGCGTTCGCCGTCGTCGTGGAGGAGGGCGGCGTCGATCGCCTCGTCCACTTCGGCGCCGAGTCCGGAGGCGGGCCGGCCGCACAAGGCGGCGGCGTCCGCGAGCGAGAACGCGCGGCCGAGGACCGAGCCGATCCGCAGGAAATGGAGGGTGTCCGGCCGGAGGTCGGCCAGCCGGTCGCGTACGCCGAGGACCAGCCGCTCCGGCGGTTCCGTCCCGTCCGCGCCCGAGGCCGAGATGCCCGCGAGCATCTCGGTCGCGAGGAAGGGGTTGCCGCCGGCCCCGTCGAGGAGCTCCGCGACCTGCTCCGGCACGTTCCCTCCGAGGACGTCGCGTGCCAGCTCGGTCAGGGCCGTGGCGGGCAGCGGCCGCAGAGGGAGGGTCGTCGTCCGCGGCCCCTGCCCGTACAGTTCCGGGTCCTCCCTGCCCGTGAGCAGCCAGAGGACCGGGGAGCTGAGCAGTCGGGCGGGCATGACGCTCAGGGCGAACCGGCTCAGCGGGTCGGCCCATTGGATGTCGTCGACCGCGATCAGTACGGGCGTGCCTGCCGAGCGCTCCTCGATCAGCTGGGCCAGGCGTTCGACGAGCCAGGTGCGCTGGTCGTGGTGGTCGGCGAGGTCCGCGAAGTCCGTGCCGGACAGCAGCGGCGGGTCACCGTGCAAGAGGCCCGAGGCCAGTGAGGCGAGCGGTGCCAGCTCGTGCAGTTCCTCGGCGCGTCCATGGCCGACGACGAATCCGTGGGCCCGTGCGATCGAGATGGTCTCCTGCAGCAGTACGGTCTTCCCGATGCCGGGCTCGCCCAGGAGCAGCACGATCGCTCCGCCCTCGCCGTCGCGCACCGCCTCGACCAGGGCGCGCAGCCGCTCCAGCTCGGCTTCGCGGCCCCGCAGGCCGGCCCGGCTCAGCCCTGTCGCCACGTCTTGCTCCTCGGGCCGGTCGGGGCTCATCCCTTGACCGATCCGGCGAGCAGTCCCCGTGCGAAGTGCCGCCGAAGGGAGAAGAAGACGAGCAGCGGGACGAAGGCCGTCACGAAGGCTCCGGCGGTGAGCCGCTGCCACTCGTTGCCGTACGTCCCGGCCAGGCTCGCCAGTCTGACCGTCATCGGCGCGGTCTCGGCTGTTCCGCCCGACAGCGCCAGGGCCACGAGGAGGTCGCTCCACACCCAGATGAACTGGATGATGGCGAAGGAGACCAAGGCCGGGCGGGCCAGGGGCAGCACGATCCGGAGCAGCAGCGGCCCGTGCGACGCGCCGTCGACGCGGGCGGCCTCGATCAGGTCCCGGGGCAGCCCTGCCAGGAAGTTGTGCAGGAGGAACACCGCGAACGGCATCGCGAAGGCCGTGTGGGCGAACCAGACCTGGCCGAACCGCGCGGGACCGGTGACGTTCCACGCGGGCAGGAACAGCCAGCCCTGGGAGAACAGCTTCAGGAGGGGGACGAGCGCCATCTGGAGCGGCACGACCTGGAGCGCGAAGATGCCGACGACGAGCGCGTCCCGGCCCCTGAACTCGATCCACGCCAGGGCGTACGCCGCGAAGAAGGCCAGGACGAGCGGGAATAGCACCGAGGGAACGGTGATGACAACGGAGTTGACGAAGTACTCGGCGAGCCGCCCCGACCCGTTCCCACCGCCGGACAGCACCTCGCCGTAGTTGTCAAGCGTGAGGTGCGGCGTACCGAACACGGTCCACCAGCCCGTTGTCTTGATCTCGTCCTCGGGGCGGAACGAGGAGAGCAGCAGACCGAGGGTCGGTGTCGTCCAGAGGGCCGCGATCACCACGGCGATCAACGTGAAGGCGCCGGAGGCCAGCCGCTCCCGGACGCCGTTCACCCCGCCCTCCGCTGTACCCGCACCTGGTGGGCGACGAAGGGGGTGACCAGGAGGAAGAGGAGCACGGCGAGCGCCGCGCCGCGGCCCGTCTCGCCGTAGCGGAAGGCCTGGTCGTACATCTCGTGGGCGATGACGCCCGTGTCGAACTGTCCGCCGGTCATGGTCTTGACGATGTCGAAGGCCTTGAAGGTGCCGATCGCCTGGGCGAGGACCACTACGAGCAGCGTGGGCCTGATCGACGGCATGGTGATCCGCCGGAAAATCTGCCCGGGGGACGCACCGTCCAGTCGGGCCGCCTCGGTCAGCTCATCGGGTACGGCCCTGATCGCGCCGGCCAGCAGGACGGCCGCGAAGCCCGCCTGTGTCCACACCATCGCCACGATGAGGAACAGGACGTTCCAGGGAGAGTCCACGAGCCATTGCCTCGGTTCGCCGCCGAACGCGACGACGAGCTGGTTCAGCAGCCCGATCTGCCCGGCTTCCGCGGGACGGTAGGCGTAGACGAACTTCCAGACGACACCCGCGCCGACGAACGACATCGTCATCGGTGTCAGGAGGAGGGACAGCGCGAACGCTCTGAACCGCGACCGTACGACGGCCGCCGCGTACAGCAGACCGCCCGAGGTCGCCAGCAACGGCACGAGCACCACCCACGCCAGGGTGTTGCACAGCGCCACCAGCGCTTGGGGGTCGGTGAACATCCACACGTAGTTGTCGAACCCGGCCCACGCGTCTGTCCGGCCGTCGGTGAACGACAGGACCAGGGTGCGCAGACCGGGCAGGAGAAGACCGACCGTGAGCAGCAGCAGTGCCGGGACCAGCAGGATCAGGGCCGCGGCCCTCCTCCGTACCGGCCCCCGGTGCAGCGCGAGCAGGACCAGGGCGACCACCGCCGCGAAGGCGGCGATGCCCTGGAACAGGTACATCAGTTTGGGCTGCTGGGCGACGGCGTCGAACGACATCAGTTTCTCGGCCAGGACCGTTCGATGGAGTCGGCGACCTGCCGGGTGCTCGCGCCGCCGATCCAGTCGACGGCTCCCTTCCAGAACGTCCCGGCGCCGACCGACGCCGGCATCAGGTCCGAACCGTCGAACCTGAACTGTGTCCGGGGATCCTGGAGCAGCTGGATCGAGAGCTTGTCGACCGGGGTCGCGGCGTTCGCCGGATCCACGCCCCTGTTCGCCGAGACGAACGGGCCCTTCTTCATCCGCGCGTTCGCGAAGTCCGCGGAGGCCAGGTACTCCTGGAACGCCCGCACCTCGGGACGGTCGGCGAACGCCGCGGTGAACACCCCACCGCCCAGTACGGGGCGGCTCGCCCGATCGGCCCCCGGGAGGAGGAAGGTGTAGACGTCCTTGTCCGGTCCGATCTCGGTGCCCTTCGGCCACATGTCGGCGTAGAACGAGGCCTGGCGGTGCATCGCGCAGTCGCCGGAGAGAATCGGTGTGCCGGCCTCCTGGAAGGAGATCGACGCCATCGACCGGGCCGGACCGAAACCGCCGTTGGTGTACCGGTCGTTCTTGAGGACGGACCCCACGGTGTCCATGGCCTTGATCACACGCGGGTCGTTGAACGGGATCTTGTGGGCGACCCACTGGTCGTAGACATCCGTTCCCTGCTGACGCAGCAGGACGTCCTCGATCCAGTCCGTCACGGGCCAGCCGGTCGCCTCGGCGGACTCGACGCCCGCGCACCACGGCTTGACGCCCGACGCCGCGACCTTCTCCGTCACGGCCATCAGCTCGGACCACGTGCGGGGAACGCTCAGTCCCCTGTCGCGGAAGAACTTGGGTGAGTACCAGACGAACGACTTCACGTTCGCGACCAGCGGGGTGCCGTAGAGGATGCCGTTCACGGTCGCGTAGCTGTTCCAGTCAGCCGACCAGCCCTGCTTCGCGAGGGCCACGACCCCGGCGCTCGCGGGCTTCAGGTTCCCTGCCCGGGCGAAGCGTTCCAGGAGCCCGGGCTGAGGGAAGAACGCCACATCCGGCGCAGTCCCACCGTCGACCCGGAGCTGGATCTGGGCCTCGAACTCCCCGTCACCCTCGTACTGGACGTCGATTCCCGTGCAGTGCGCGAAGTCCGCCCAGGTCTCTTCGAACAGGTCGGCCTCCCTGTCCCGGTTCTCCGCGTAGACGGTGACCTTGGTGCCAGGGTGCTCGCCGTACCGGGCGTACCGTCCGCAGTCCGCGGTGGTGGGCGCCCGCGAACCGCTATCCTGCGGGGTGCCGCAGGCGGTGGCGGTGACGGCAAGGGTGATGACCGCGAGAACGAGCCTCGCGCCGAACCTCATGGGTGTACTTCCTCCGATCGCCCGCCGAAAGGCTCTCGGGGGCGATCAGAAGCTACCAGCGCTCGAACAATATCGACTAATCATTCGATCTTGGGTGATCGGGTCGGTGGGCGGTGGCCCGGACCGCGTCCTGGATCAGCTCCGCCACGGCCTTGGGCTGGGCAAGCATGACCAGGTGGGAGGAGTCGACCTCGATGGTCGTCATGCCGGCGCGCTCGTACCCGTAGCGCTCCACATCGGGGTTGATCGTGCGGTCGGAGGAGGCGACCAGGCCCCACGAGGGCTTGGTCTTCCACGCCGCGACAGGCGCCGCCTCCGAGAAGGCACGTGCGGCCAGGGGGCGCTGGGAGACGGCGAGCACCGCGGCGAGGTCGGGGTCGACGTCCGCCGCGAAGAGGGTGGGGAACTTCTCGATCTCCACCGAGACGTCGGTGCCGGTCTCGGTGGAGCCGGCCACCGGGAACGGGGTGTGGACGAGCGCGTCGGCGAGGCCGGAGTCGGGGAAGCGGCCCTGCAGCTCGCCCAGGCTCTCGCCCTCCTCCAGCGCGTATCCCGCGAGGTACACCAGTGCGCGAACGTTGTCCTCCGTGCCGGCGAGGGTGATGACCGCGCCGCCGTACGAGTGCCCCACCAGGATCACGGGGCCCTCGACGGCACGGACCACCGAGGCGATGTACGCGGCGTCGTCGACAAGGCTGCGGTTGGGCACCGCCGGAGCCACCACGTCCATGCCGGCGGCGGTCAGTTCGGGGATGACACGGGCGAAGCTGGAGGCGTCGGCGAAGGCGCCGTGGACCAGAACGACGGTGGGGCGGGCGTGTCGGGGCATGGGCGGATTCCTCGGTGGGTGGATGGAGATGGGGAAGGCGGTGGTGGGTGGTTCACAGGCCGAAGCGGGCGCGGCGCGCCTCCGGTACCAGGTCGGCGTACTCGGGGTGCTTGCCGATCCAGCCCCGGATGAAGGGGCAGTACGGCAGGACGCGCAGCCCGCGGGCCCGGGCGTCGTCGAGGGCGCCGCGGGCGAGCAGCCCGCCCAGACCCCGGCCGCCGAAGCGGGGATCGATCTCGGTGTGAATGAAGGCGATCTCGCCCTCCGAGAGGTGGTACTCGGCGAAGCCCGCGGTCTCGGTGCCGTCGCCGTCGGCGAGGATCTCGTACCGGGACTTCTCGGGCCGGTCCGTCACCTGCGGTTCCATGGGTGCTCCTGTGCGGTCGTGGTGTGACGAGGTGGATGGGTGTGGTCAGAGCGTGCGGCGCACGCCCGCCTGACGTTCCAGGTTGCGGAGCTGGACGGCGAGATCGCCTTCCACGGCGAGGTGGGCGGGACCACTGCGGCCGATGGGCAGGACCTGCTCGCTGCGCATGTCCTCCAGCATCAGGGCGAACGCCGTGTACATCGCGACCAGCGCCACCACGAGGCCGAGCGCGCCCGACGTGCGCGTCAGCCATTCGGCCCCGGTGATGCCCGCGAGGCCGGTGGCCGCCCAGCGGGGCAGGGAGACCGCGATCACGAGCCACAGCGCCCGCTTGGGCCGGGTCACGGCGGACATCAGCGCCCCGAAGCACAGGAGCGCCAGGTTGAAGACGCCGAGGACCTTCAGGCCGTCGGCCGCGCCGCTGAGCATGATGAGCGAGTACGGCAGCCAGCTGCCGGCGAACACCGCCATCAGGGTCGCCGCGATCACGTCACGGGCACCGAAGGCCAGGAAACTGACCAGGAGCTGGAGCACGAAGGCCGGCAGCACCGTGAGGGCGACGGCGGTGCGGGCCTCCTCGCCGAAGATCCCGAGCTGGAGGCAGCCCGTCATGACGGACGCGATGGCGATCGTGAAGAAGCCGAGCGGCATGGGTGAGGCGATGGGGCGCAGGTTGATCCGTGTCATCGACCGGAGGTCCGGTTCGAAGCGGCGTTCCGGCAGGGCGGCCGGGTCTTCGTCGCCGCCGTCGGTGGCAGGGGAGGCTGTACTCATCGTGTGATCTCTTTCAGTGTTCGAAGCAGGGGTCGACGAAGGACGGTGTCGTCTCAGGAATGGATCCGCGCGCTACGCGCCACCGGCGGTGCTGTTCGGACTCGGCCACGGCCTCGGCCACGGCCGTCGCCTGGAGGGCGCCGCTCTGGTAGCCGCCGAAGCGGGCGACGGGACTCCACTCGGGGGCCACCGGCGGGATGGCCTCGTCCAGTCCCTCGTACTCGGCGGTCGCGTAGACGATGCGGCCGCCGACGACGGTGAGGACGGACTCGATGTCGGGAATGACGTCCTCGGGCACAGTGAGGTAGTCGTCGGACAGGATCGCGAGGTCGCCGTAGCAGCCCTCTCGCAGGCTTCCCTTGACGTCCTGCTCGCCGGTGAGCTGTGCTCCGCCCCGGGTGTAGAAGCCGAGGGCGGTCTCCCGGTCGATCAGGTTCCCGGCCGGGTAGAGGGCCGTGCCGCCGACGGTCCGGCCGGTCACCAGCCAGTGGAGGGCGACCCAGGGGTTGTACGAGGAGACGCGGGTGGCGTCGGTTCCGGCGGCCACGGTCAGCCCCCGGTCGAGCATCGCCCTGACCGGCGGGGTGTGGGCGGCGGCCTCGGCGTCGTAGCGGTCGAGGAACGCGGCGCCCTGGAAGGACATCCGGTTCTGTACGGAGACGGCGCCGCCGAGGGCCGCTATCCGGTCGAGGCTCTGGGTGGAAACGGTCTCCGCGTGGTCGAAGAGCCAGCGGTTGCCGCCGGGGAAGAGCCCTTCGGCCGCGAGCTTCTCGAAGACCGCCAGGTCGCGGCGGATCGTCTCGTCGTAGGTCGCATGGAGCCGGAAGCCCCAGCCGTTCTCGAGCAGGAGCCGTACGGCGCTCTCGAATTCAGTCTCGTAGCCCGCGGCGAGCTCGGGCCGGGGTTCGGAGAAGTTCTCGAAGTCGGCGGCGGCCCAGGTCAGGTTCTCTCCCGCGCCGTTCAGCCGGAGCCACTCGTCCCCCTCCCCGGGCTTCACCATCTCGGTCCAGCGCTTCAGATCGGCGAGCTCCTGCCCGGCCGTCTGCGGGAACAGATGGTAGGCGATCCGGAGGGTCAGCTCCCCCGACCTGGCCAGGTCGACGACCGTGGCGTAGTTGTCGGGGAAGTTCTGGAACCCTCCGGCGGCGTCGACCGCCGAGGTGAGTCCGAAGCGGTTGAGCTCGCGCAGGAAGTGCCGGGTCGATGTCCGCTTGTCGGCCTCGTCGAGAGCCGGCGCCTTGGCCAGGGTCGAGTACAGGATGAGGGCCCCTGGAGCGGCGAGGAGAACGCCGTTGGGTTCGCCGTTCCGGCCGCGGACGATCTGCCCGCCGCGCGGGTCGGGGGTCTCCCGGGTGAATCCGGCGGCCTTGACGGCGGCCCGGTTCATCAGCGCCGACTGGTACAGGTGCAGGACGAACACCGGGGTGTCGGGGGCAGCGGCGTTCAGTTCCGCGACGGTCGGCATCCTGCGCTCGACGAACTGTTCGGCGGTCCAGCCGCCCACGACGCGGATCCACTGCCCCTTGGGGGTGCGGCCGGCCTGCTCGCGCAGCATCGCGAGGGCGTGTCGGAGGCTGCGTACGCCGTCCCAGCGCAGCTCCAGGACGTAGTTCAGGCCGCCCCGGATGACGTGAAGGTGCGAGTCGTTGAGACCGGGGATCACCCGGCGGCCGAGAGCGTCGACAACCTTCGTTCCCGGCCCGACGAGGTGGGCGAGGTCGTGGTCGTCGCCGAGGGCCGCGACCCGGCCGTCGCGGATCGCGACGGCGCGGGCCTCGGGGCGGTCGGAGTCACCGGTGAACACCTTGGCGTTGCGAACGAGGAGGTCGGCGTGCTCGTGCTCCCGGCGCGGGGCGGGAACGAGGCCCGCCACCGGCATGCTCGTCGACGGCCCGGTCACGCGAAGGCCTTGCGGAGAGTGGCGGTGGCAAGACCGATGGCGAGTTCCGCAGCCTGCGTCTCGCGCAGCGCGTTCAGCATGACGAAGTCGTGGATGACCCCATGTACGCGCAGGGCCGTGACGGGGACTCCGGCGGCGCGGAGCTTCGCCGCGTACGCCTCGCCCTCGTCACGCAGGACATCGGCTTCGGCAGTGATGACCAGGGCGGGCGGCAGGCCGGTCAGCTGGTCGGTGGTGGCGCGCAGCGGGGATGCGGTGATCCGGGCGCGCTCGGCCTCGTCGGTCGTGTACTGGTCCCAGAACCACTTCATGCCGTCACGGCGCAGGAAGAAGCCCTCGGCGAACCGGTGGTACGACTCGGTGTCGAAGCTCGCGTCCGTGACCGGGTAGAAGAGGACCTGCTGGACGAGGGCCACGTCGCCGCGCTGCTTGGCCATGAGGGTGAGGGCGGCGCCCATGTTGCCGCCGACCGAGTCGCCCGCGACGGCGATCCGCGTGCCGTCGAGCTCCTTGTGGTGTCCCTCACGGGCGATCCACTGAGCAACGCTGTAGTTCTGCTCGATCGCGACGGGGTAGCGCGCCTCGGGCGAGAGGTCGTACTCGGGGAACACCACGGCCGCCCCGGTGCCGACGGCGAGTTCGCGGACGAGCCGGTCGTGGGTGTGGGCGTTGCCGAAGACCCAGCCCGCACCATGGATGTAGAGGATGACGGGCAGCGGGCCGGTGGCCCCGCGGGGACGGACGATCCGGGCGCGGACGTCGCCGGTCGGGCCGCCGTGGACGGTGATCCACTCCTCGTCGACCTCGGGCAGGAGAACGCCCTCGCCGCTCTGGACGCCGTCCACGGCCTTACGGCCTTCGGCAACAGGGATCTGGTAGAGGTACGGCGGCTGGTCGGTGGCGTCGGCAAAGGCCTGGGCGGCGGGTTCAAGGACCGGGCGGTTCTTCATGAGGGGGTTCTCCTTCTGGGGATGTGCGGGAGGGGCGGGTCGGGGGCTCAACGGGTCGCCCGCGCGGCGGCGAGGATCACGTGGGTCACCACGCCAGGACGGGAGACGGCCACGGCGTGCGACGCGTCCACTTCGGTGATGTGCGAGCCGGCGCGCTGGGCCATCCACCGTTGGGCGGCCGGCGGGATGTTCTTGTCGGCGGTGGCGATCAGTGCCCAGGACGGGATCGTCTTCCAGGCCGCCTCGCCGGACTTCTCCTCCAGCGCGGTGGTGGCGACCGGGCGCTGGGTCGCGGCCATGACGGCGGCGGGTCGCAGCAGGGCCTTGCTCGGAACGCACGCGTGGTAGGAGCACTCGCCGCCGACCGCCTCGGCCTCGACGACGACGGCGGTCAGCCCGGACCGGACGGCGCGGTCAGCGACGACCTCGCCACCCGGACCGCCGCCGACCACGACGACGTCGTACGTGTCCATCAGCCGTGCACCAGGGGGGTGTCGACGAGGTGCTCGGCCAGGAACCACACCTGTGCCTCGCCAGTACGGATCACGTCGGAGACGAGCAGGTCGGCGCTGCCCTCGTCGCCCTCGTGGGAGAGCCGGGCGGCGGCGTCGCGGGCGTCGATCAGGATCCGCTCGTGCGCGTCGAGGAGCCGCGACAGCATGACGGGCACCTGCTCGACGCCGTCCGGCGGCCGGGGGATCGACGTCAGCTCCGCGACGTGGCGCGGGTCCCCGACGGCGACGCCGCCGAGGCTCTGGACCCGCTCGGCCAGCGCGTCCACGATGGCGAGCTGGGCGTCCGCGTGCTTGTCCAGCATCAAGTGGAGCGAGTAGAAGGTCGCACCGCGCATGAGCCAGTGGTGCTTCTTGTAGAGGGAGTAGAGGATCTGCGTGTCGGCGAGGACGTGGTTCAGCCGCTGACAGGCGTACAGGCGGGTGTCGTGACCGAGGCCGATCGGCAGCTGCTTGAGCGTGCCGAACGTCTGGGTCTCGGCGCCCTTCTGGTGCAGCAGCGGCTGGCCGCCGCCGTGCGGGTTCGTGAGGATGTCCATCGGGTGCTCCTGTACAGAGAGAAGTGGGTGGGTGGGTCCGGCCTCCCGGTCGGGGGTACACGGGCGGCCGGACCCGGTCTGCGTTGCTCGCGCTCAGCGCTCGGCGCTCGCCGGGGCGGCGGGGGGCCGGTGCAGGACAAGCCGAGTGAGGAGTCCGCTGCCGAGCCCGGCCACGAGCGCGAGGGCGGCCCACCACAGCGGGTAAGGCATAAGGCCGAGGACGGCATCGAGGGACCAGGCGCCGGGGCCGGTGGCGGCAAGGGCGGCGGCGGTGCCGATGAGGACGAGCGGGTACTCGTATCCGTCGTTCTGCACCCAGAGCCCGTGGCGCCATTTCACGGTGAGCGCGACCGTCATGACCCCGATAACGCCCGTCGCGGCGAGCGGGGTCAGGAGGCCGGCGGCGAGCAGCAGGCCCGATCCGATCTGACCGCCGCCCGCCGCCAGGGCGGTGAGGGCACCGCCGCGGAAGCCGTCGCCACGGAACTCCTCGGTACCGCCCTCAAGTCCCTTGCCGCCCAGGTGCCGGCTGACCTTCTGCACACCGTGGCCTGCGACGAGCAGTCCCACCAGCAGACGCAGGATCAGAATGCCGGTGTCCACAGGGGTCAGCCGGCCGCGTGCGCGCCGATGACCGACTGCGCGTACACGACACCCAGGCCGTACGCGCCCGCGTGGGCCTTGACGATCTCCATGACGGCGCCGTACGTCTCCTGGCGCGCCCAGTCGCGCTGGAGCTCCAGGAGGACCTGGACCCAGGTCACCGGGACGGCGCCGGCGGCGATCATCCGCTGCAGCGCGTGCTCGTGGGCGGCCGGGCTGACGCCCCCGGAGGCGTCGGTCACGACGTACACCTCGTAGCCCTGCTCAAGCGCGGAGAGCGCGGGCAGCACCAGGCAGACCTCGGTCCACAGACCGGACAGGATGATCTTCTTGCGTCCGGTCGCCTTGACCGCCGCGACGAGCGCCTCGTCCTCCCAGGCGTTCATGGTGGTGCGGTCGATGATCTCGTTCTTGGGGAACACCTCGGCGAGCTGCGGCAGCAGGGGCCCGGAGAACGACTCGGCGGCGACCGTGGTCAGGACGGCCGGAACGCCGAACGCCTTGGCCGCCTTGGCGAGACCGACGGTGCTGTTGATGATCGCGGCACGGTCACCGCTGCCGGTGCCGAAGAACATCTGCGGCTGGTGGTCCACGAAGAGCATGACCGAGTTGTCGGGCGTGAGCAGATCCTTGCTCGGGGCGGCCTGCACCTTGTTGATGTCGAACATGAGGTGTCCTCTCGAAGCAATCGGTAACGTGCCCGCCGCCTCGCAGCGCGGCACTTCCTCAAGCTATGAGCGACCCGACCGCCCTCGTTGACCTCCTGCGCCCAGGGGTTGGCACGACAGTGCACAACCGGTCAAGGACGAGTTGTCCCGCTGGGAACCACCGCCGAGTGGGACGCGGCCGGTACCCGCGTGCTTGACGAGGATGCCCATCCGGCCATTCCACCGAATCGACGCTCTCAGGGACCTTGCCCCCACTGGCGCATCTGCCCGGCCTCAGGGGTGTGGACGACGGAGGCCGCTGCTTTACAGGCCGCGCTCGAAGATGCCGCCGGCCCTTGCCGAGGGGCGGCACGATGACCACCTCTGGACTACTGATCTTTTCGTAAGTTCGGTGGGTGTGGTGGGTGGATGGTCAGGCCCGTACGGGCGAGGAATGACCATGGCAGTCGGGGTTGGCGTTGCTGCGGTGGATTCCTTGCCCGGTGGCGTCGGCGACATCGGCGAGGTGGTCGCCGGCGAGGTTGGCGAGTTCACGCTTCTTGAGCGAGGACCACAGCAGTTCCACCGGGTTCAGCTCGAGAGCGTAGGCGGGTCATCGTTCCAGGGTGATCCGGTCCTGTTCGGTGCCCCAGGCCCGCATCGCCCGGCTCCAGTGGGCGGACAGGCCGTCCCGGGCCAGGACCACTCGCTCGCCGCTGTAGAACGCCTTCATCTGCTCCAGGACCTCGATGAGTCCGGCGGTGTCGTAGCTGCCGGGCTTGAGGCGGAAGCACAGGCACGCCCCGCGATGAGGGCCGGTGGAGTGGTAACCCAAGGCCCCGGCCATCGATGGCTTCCGGTTCAGGCGGTGCCACCGGAGCGGAGTCCGCCCTCGCGGCGAGTAGGTGCGGCGGATCTGAGGGAGGGGGGACGCCTGATTCGTCGAGAAAACCGCGCCGACTTGTTCCAGGGTCCAAGGGATGTCACAGGAGAACCCAGGCCGGGGTGGATCCGCCCGGCCCTATCGGGCGGGCAGTTGCTCGGCGTCAGGGCCCAGGAGTGCACCGTGATCGATCCGCTCGGCGGGGAGCAGCCGCGGGCGCGGGGTCGGCTCCGTGCTCCTGATCGTACTCGTGGTCGGGCCCCGCCCTGATAGCGATCAGCAGCAAACCGACCACCACACCCCGCAAAAAACGACAGTCACTCATCGGCATCCACTGCCAGAACCAGCACCCCACACCACCAGCCAGGAAACCCACCAACCCACTGACAAAACGGCACCGATCACCATCTTTAGCCAGGGCGAGGCACCGGCTTCGAGAACCCAGCGCCGGCGTGGCCTCGGAACCAGGCAGGGCGAATAGCGCTCGCAGACAGGGCCGTGGCGGGACACGATCGCTCGCCCCTCGCCGAAGCTGCGCCAGAGATGGAAGCGGTCTACGGCCTGCACCGCGGTGGGCGCTCCGGTGCCGGCCCGGTCGGCGAAGCCGGCAGACCACCTCGGTCCTGGCGCTTTTGCCGAGCCATGTGGCAGCGGTGGTCGCCCCACGGGCGGACAGCAGGTGCACTGGTCTGCGGGTTTCGGCGTCGACCAGCACAGTCTCGTGGACACGACCTCGGCGCATGGCGTGCTCGTCGCCGCCCACCACTCGCGGTGCCAACGCGTCGGCCTGCCAGCCCGGCTCGTCCAGCAACCGCGCCCGCGCCAGTGCGCAGAACCTCTCCCCGCCGGTCGGCGCCTCGGCCGGGATCCCGGTCCCGTCCTGGTCGCCGTCGCTCCAGCTGACGGCGCGCCTGCGGTGTCCTGCTACAGCGACACCACCCAGCCGCCGTCGACTGTCAGCGTGTGGCCGGTCACGTACGCGGATGCCGCGGAAGCCAGGTAGACCACGGCGCCGCCGAGATCACCGGGCTCACCGATGCGCCCGAGCGGGATGTGGGTGGCCACGAGCCGGTTCTCCTCCGTCCGATCGGGCAGGAGGTCGGTGGTCATGGCGGTCCGCATGTAACCGGGTGCGATGGCATTGACCCTGATGCCGTGGCGCCCCCATTCATATGCCATGTTCTTGGTGACCTGGACAACGGCGGCCTTGGACGCGTCGTACACGGAGGAACGTTCGCCGTCGACCACGAGGCCCCCGATGGAAGCGATGTTGACGATTCGTCCGCCCCCGCGCTTCCGCATGGCGCGGGCGGCGCGTTGCGCGGTGAAGTAGGTGCCGCGCAGATTGACGGTGAGCGTGGTGTCGAACTCTTCGAACGTGGCTTCCAGCGCGCTGTTGCGCAGGGAGACGCCCGCGTTGTTGACCAGGATGTCCGGGCTGTCCCCACGCGCCTCCAGCTTGTCGAACGCGGCGTCGATACTGCGCGGCTCCGCGGCGTCGAGTTCCAGCGGGGAACAGTCGACTGTGTGCTTCTCGAGTGCCGCGCACGTCTCCTCGGCGGCCTCGATGTCGAGGTCAGAGACGATGACTCGGGCGCCTGCCGTGCCCAGTGCGAGGCACTGGGCACGGCCCAGCCCGCCGGCGGCGCCCGTGACCAGGGCGGTCTGCCCGGCCAGTGAGAAGCAACCGAACGGCGTGGTCGAGGGGGAGGTGGTGTGATCGGCCGGCATGGAACAACACTCCTCGTGGCGGGCCGGGCAGGACGGGGCCTGTCTACAGCCCGTAATCCGTCAGGATCTGCACGACCTTCTGGGAGTCGTGCAGTACGTGCTCGCGAATGTGTGCGGCAGCGGCCTCGGTGTCCTGCCGGACGATGGCCTCGGCCAGCGGCCGGTGGTCGACGGCAGTGCCGCCGGGGGATTTCACGACCTTCGAGCAGAAGTACCACTGCCGCAGTGCGAGGTTGAAGTGGATCTCGGCGGTGGCCGAAAGGTCCTCGTTACGGGTCATCGCGTACATCGCGCGGTGGAACGCGGCGTCCAGGTCGATGCACTCCTGGAGGTTGGTGGTCTCCGCCTGCTGCTCGGCGAGCGCCAGCAGGTGCTGCTTCTCCGCGTCCGAGCCCCGGCGACAGGCCAGGGTCGCGGCGAGCCCTTCGAGTTCCAGCCTGAGCTCGGTCACGGACCGGGAGTTCTTGAGGGCGATGTCGGTGGCGTAGGTTCCGCTGCGGGGATACACCACCACGAGCCGCTCGAAGGTGAGCCGTCTGATCGCCTCGCGCATGGGTGATGCTCCGAAGCCGAGGCTGCTGCGCAGTTCCGACTCGCTGAGCTGTTCCCCGGGCATGATCTCGCAGCGCACGAGGCTCGAACACAAAGCGTTGTAGGCCGAGGCACTGAGCAGATTCGGAGCGGATGCCTCGCCGTCGGTCGTTGAATCTCCGACGACTCTTACAGAACGCACCGGACGACCTCTCTGTGGGGGAGGCGCCAACGGCAGGTCCGTTGGCGCCCTGGGCAGTTGACTGTGAGCAGGCTACGCGTTCACCACGGGCGCGGGGCCGCCCGCCCCCGGGTCTGCGAGCAGATCGTCGATCACTGTGGATATGCCGTTTTCGACGGTGCAGGCGTAGTCGCCGACGGAGTATTCCCCGCCGAGGACGTCCACCACCTTGAGCTCGACGCCATTGACGGCAAGAGCCGGTGACAGGTCGACCTCGGCAGGACCGAAGGACTTGCGCTCCAGGACGAAGTCCTTGGAGGTGTCGCGCGAAATGATCTCGAAGGTTTTGAAACCCGGTCCGTTCGCCTCGGGGAGCGCGTGGACCTGAAGGTGGGGATACAGGCGCATGTCCGACCAGGAATCAGCGGAGTACCCCTCCTGCGCCGACATCGCGATGCGGAAGATTCGGGAACCCGCTCGCGTGACCGTCCCGCGGGCGCCGCTCTCGTCGTCCGTCAGCTCGATCTCGGCGTACTGTTTGGGGTAGCCCCAGACCTCGCGTCCGAAGGCCACACTCCAGGGCTGGTCCTCGAACTCGAAGAAGTAGGTCACCGCCGTCCTGTCTTTGTAGCGGACCGGGATGACAACTCCGGAGTCGTAGAAGGCCCCCGGCGTCGCGTTGCCGAAGTCTGCGATCTGGACGACGAACCGGTCGTCGGCCGGCTCGAACGGCGTCGGCTCCAGGAGGGCGGCGAGGTTGGCGGCATCTCCCCGGCAGTAGACCGAGAGTGTCCGGAGGTTCTGCGCCCAGTACGGCTGGTCGCCGCCGGGGTAGCCGAGGTACTTGAAGAAGTTCTTCACGTCGTAGTGCTGTGTCATCTTCAACTCCTGTACGGAATGAGGTGTGTCGGGCAAACCTGGGTACGAACGGGATGCGGTGGGGAGTCCTCCGGGCACGGCCGGGCCCTTTCGTCCGGATTAGGCGGGGTCAGGCCTGGTCGGCGAGCGGGGCCCGGTTCGTGCGTTCGCAGGACAAACGAGGGGTCGGGGGAACTCCCCTGCTCCGGCGGAGCCTAGAACTCGGGGAAGTACTGGGCACGCGAGCCCGGCATGGTCCAACCAGGAGGCTCTAGTTCCTTCCCGCCTCGTGGATCCGGCGGAGGAACGTCTTCAGTTCGGGCGTGCGTGGTTCGTTGAAGATCTGCTCGGGCGGCCCCTGTTCGAGGATGATTCCCTTGTGCAGGAAGCAGAGCTGGGACGAGATCTCCCTGGCGAAGGGCAGCTCGTGGGTGGTCATCATCATCGTGATGCCATCGGCGGCCAGTTCCCTGACCAGGTTGAGCACCTCGATCACCAGCTCCGGGTCCAGGGCCGAGGTGATCTCGTCCAGCAGCAGGACCTCGGGGCGCATCAGCATGGCTCGTGCTATCGCCACCCGCTGCTGCTGTCCGCCCGAGAGCTGCTCGGGGTAGGCGTCCGCCTTGTCCTTGAGCCCCACGCGTTCGAGCATGACGCGTGCGTCGGCCTCCGCCTGGGCCTTCGACGCCACCCCGGCGCGGACGGGTGTGAGGGTGCAGTTCCGCAGAACTGTCATGTGCGGGAAGAGGTTGAAGCTCTGGAACACGATGCCGACCCTGCGGCGCAGCCTGACCAGGTCGACCCCGTCGCCGGAGACGACGTCGCCGTTGAGCGAGATCTGTCCGCCCTGGATCGGTTCGAGTCCGTTGACGCAGCGCAGGAGGGTCGATTTCCCGGACCCGGACGCACCGATGAGGGTGACGACCTCATTGCGTTCGACGGCGAGATCGACACGGTCGAGGACTGTGGTGGCGCCGTATTTCTTGGTGACCTGTTCCAGGGCCACATGTGCGGTTGTCGGCATGGTTCAGGCTCTCTTCAGCTTTGTCCCGGAGCGGGCCAGCAGGTAGTCGACGAAGCGGGTCTGCGGGATGGTGACGAGAACGAAGACGAAGCACACGGCGGTCACTGCGGAGAGGTTGAAGTCGTTGGCGGAGTAGATCTTCGCCTGGCTGAAGGCGTCGATGATGCCGACGACGATGACCAGCGCCGTGTCCTTCTGCAATCCGATGAACTGGCTGAGCATGGGGGCGGCGATGTTCCGTGACATCTGCGGCAGGATGACGAACCTGAGGACGTCCGGCTGCGAGAGGCCCATGGAGAGCGCCGCCGAGGTCTGCCCCTGGTTGATGGACTCCATGCCGGCGCGGTAGAGCTCGGCGTTGTAGGCGCTGTAGGTGAGCGCCAGGGCCGCGATGGCGTAGACGATCGGATCGCCCTCGCTGAGCACGGGCACCTCGGTCAGGGGAAGGCCGAAACAGACCAGGTAGATCAGCACCACGGACGGAATGCCGCGGAGTACGTCGATGTACGTGATCGCCAGCACCCGAACCGGCCAGAAGCCCTTGCCCGGCAGTAGGCGTGCCACGGCGAGAACCAGTCCGAAGAGCATGGCCAGGATCTGTGCGCCGACGGCGATCTCGATGTTGATGACGAGAGCCTTGAAGATGTCTCCCAGGCTCTTCGTCATGAACGACATGTTGAAGAAGGTCTTCTGCACCGCCCCGTCGTTGGTGAAGACGAGCAGGCCGGTGACCGCCACGACGGCGACGAAACCCGTCAGGCCCAATGAGGAGACCGATGCGTTCCTGGAACGGGCGGCCTCAATCCGCGACTCGGTGTAGCGCTTGGCCTCCCACTCCTTGTCCGAGAGCTTGTGGCGCCGGTGGGCCAGCAGGAGCGGGCCACCGAGGACGGCCGCCGGCAGCGCGGCTCCGAACACCAGCCGAGGGGTCTGTCCGGAGGTGAGAGTTCCGACGAACTGGTGGCACAGCACAACGGTCAGCAGGGCAAGGACCGCTGCCCCGCCGAGATACCCCGAGGTACGCAGCGGACGAGTCGGGACGAGACCCCCTTCGTCCGGGGCGGGTCTGTCGGTGGAGTCCTTGTGAAGCGTTCGGGCGTCCATGGTCAGGCACTCCAGTCGGGGAGCGCGTGCGGGTCGCCGCCGAGGATCGGGTTGAGCCACTTGTCCATGATCGACTTCAAGGTGCCGTCCTTCTCCATGTCGGCGAGGATCTTGTCCACCACCTCGACGTTCGGCGATCCCTTGGGGAACAGCGGGGCAACGTCACCGCCGATGGGGTATCTGCCTATGACCTTGAGCTTGCCGCCGGACTCGGCGGCGCGGGGCATGACGGTCGCGGTGTCGTTCAGCGCGGCGTCGACCTGGCCGGCGAGCACGGCGTTGAAGAGGTCGTCGTTGGAGCTGAACACTCGGACCTGCTTGGGTTTCAGGGTGTCATTGGCAAACTTCAGCTGGAGCGATCCGGCCAGCACGCCGACGGTCGAGTTCTTGATGGTGGAGCGGGAGAGGCTGGAACCGCTCTTGGCGAGGACGCCGGTCTCGTAGGTGTTGTAAGGGGTGGAGAAGTCGACGGCCTTGCGCCGCTCCGGAGTGACGAGGATGTCCCACACGGCGAAGTCGAAGTTCGACGTCTTGGCCGTCACCAGCGCCTCGAAGGAAGCGTTGACCAGGGTGATCTTCTTGATGCCCGCCCGGTTGGCGATCTCCGCGTCGAGGCAGTACATGTAGCCGCCGTCGACGGTTTCCAACGTGTTGCCCCGGTATCCCGCGGGGAAGGGCAGCGAGGCGGCGACGGTGAGTTCGCCCGCCTTCCTCGTCTTCATCTCGTGGATCTGGGGGTTCTTGGTGACCTCGCAGCCTCCGAACGGTTTCGCCCGGTTCGCGGAGTCCGCTCCGGTCCCACCGGAACAGGCGGTGAGCGCGACGAGGGCGGTGGCCACGACCACTGCGCCGCTGATTCTCAGTGACTTCTTCATGTGCGACCTCTGGGGAGGATGACTTCGGAGTACGAGGAGCAGCCCGAGTCCACGCCATGCACTGCCGCGCGAACCTTGGAACATCACTGATATTTCAGTGATGTGGGACGCAGGCTATACGTGGGGGGTATTTTTGGCCAGACCCTTTCGCGCAGTGGGATGCGAAGCGGCGGCGCGGCCGACCGGTCCGCCGCTTCGAAGCAGTCCGAGGTGGAGGCCGGCCCGTATCTCGTAGCGGCTCCGGAGCCGCTTGAACTGGTGGAGCCGCGCGAATGTGCGCTCGACGACCCGGCGGGTCTTCCCCAGGCCGGATCCATGGACTGACTGTGCCCTTGTGGGCGATCTTCGGTGTGATGCCGCGGGTCCGGAGAAGACGGCGGTACTTGTCGTAGCCGCGGCCCGCGAACAGCCGATCCGGCCGGTGCCTCAGCCGCCCGCGGACCCCGCGGATGCGGGGCATCGCGTCCAGCAGGGGCATCAGCTGAGTGAGGTCGTAACGGTTTCCGCTGGTCAGCGAGATGGCCAAGGGGGGCCGGGCCGGTCGACGATCAGGTAGTGCTTGCTGCTCGGACGCGTGCGGTCGACCGGCGAAGGTCTCGTGGCATACCGCGCGGCCGGCAGGGCGTGAGCGGAACGCGATCCGGCGCACTTCCTCGTCGGGTTCCAGCCCGCGCAGGGGCGTGTTGACCGACAGGGACTTGCCGAAGCCCGCCTCGCCATAGAGGTTCCCCGCTGGGCGGGAGTGGTTGACCAGCTGGTCAGGGCGAGTTGACGTGGTTTCCGGTTCACTGGTTCGGTCGCTGCCTGGCCGGCCAGGGCGTGCTCGAGCGAAGTGAGAACCAGGTCGGCGTCCGCGTGGGCGGAGGTTACCCAGGCCACCGCCCGGAGAGAGAAGGCGCCCCGGATCGCCGACAGCCAGAGCTGTCCTTCCAGGGTCGGAATCATGGTGAGGCCAACGACCCACAGCCGGTTCGACGCTCTCGCGGTGAAGTCGCGCTGCACCAGGTCCAGTGTGAGTGCGGCATCCCGGTCGCGCGGGTGAACCCCTTGGTCTTGCGGGGCTGATGCCGACGAGACCGGCTTCGCACATGAGCCGTTCGTCACGTTTGCGTCGGACATGGACGCCCTCGCGCTTGAGGCCGACA
The DNA here is from genome assembly GCF_042889165.1 of Streptomyces sp. NPDC002669. Lineage (NCBI taxonomy): Bacteria > Bacillati > Actinomycetota > Actinomycetes > Kitasatosporales > Streptomycetaceae > Streptomyces > Streptomyces sp. NPDC002669. The sequence continues at coordinate 28,622 of NZ_JBIAQQ010000039.1, forward strand.
TGCACGCGGGGCGAGCCGTAGGTCCCGCCGGAGTCCTCGTGGGCCTGGCGGATCTGGCCGGGCAGTTCTGCGTCCTGGCGGCGCCGTTCGCAGGATTCCTCCTCGGCCCGGCGCCACCGCTAGTGGGTGGAGGAGGGGATGTTCAGTTCCCGGCGTACGGGCTCGCCCCCCCCAGATGCGGGTGCTCGTCAACGAACGCCGTCACCCGGCCGGGCCGGGGCGAGCTGGGCCGCGAAAAAGCCGAGGCCGTCCGCAAAACCTCATCCGCACACTTGGGCCGGGCATTCTCCTTGCGCAGGCGGCAAGTTCCTCCCGCTCGGCGGTGATGAGCATGTCGTCACGTTCGCCGGCGTCGGCCCCGGCCTGGCGGATCCAGCTACGCAGGGGCTCGTGATGCACCCCGAGTTCCTCGGCCATGCGGCAAATCACGGGCTTCGGCTCGGCGGTCCGGTACGTCCGGACCCCACGCCCACGCAACTCCAGCAGGTACTTCCTCGGCGCAGGCATCATCCGGGCTCCTCTCATGAGACCCATCCGACCTTCTGTCACCTGTCCCCGCACCTCGGGGAACCTCACGACGCCCAGACCGCTCAAGCCGGTCATGACCGGTACCCCGGAGGAGTTCCCCGCCGGAGCACCAGTTGTCTCATGGGCCCGTTACGGTTTTCCCTTCCAGTTTTCCGGGACGAGCGGCGTTGGCATCAGCCACGCCGCAAAGGCCGCCTGAGCCATAACCTGAAGCACCAGCGGCTCGGCCGTGGCCGCCCCTATGAGCGGAAACGCAAAGAGCACCATGGGGAAGCCCAGCAGGACCCGAAACAGGACGACTTCCATATGCTGGTGGGCCAGTCCAGCCACAATCGCCAGGAGCACCGTGGGGATGCCGGTGAAGGCCAGCATCAGCAGGCCGACCTGCATGCCACCGAGGAAGGTGGAGTCCGGGACCACCAGCGCAATGACGGTCCAGACGGCCAGGTGCAACAGGACGTATGACAAGGCGCACCGCGCCATCCGTCCCAGCACCCGTCTCATGCCGGGGCCGGTCGCCTGCCCGGTGGTAGTCATCAGCATCCCTTCACACACACGTTGTCAGTCCAGGGCTTTTCAATCTTCCCTGGGGTGGCCGTCGCCCGGTCCGGGCACAGCTCATAAAATCTGGACTCCCGGCCGGAAATCATGAGTCCGTGGGAGCAGCGTGGGCCGAATTGGTGTGTCGAGGGAGTAGAGGAGGTCTCCCATGCCCAGGCGTGGAATACGGGTTCCGAGTGGTCGGCTGTGTGCGGGCATTGTGGTCGGGATGGCTGTCGGGCTGCTGACGCTGTGGCTGCTCATGCTCCTCGGGCATGTCCTCTACACCGGGGCCGGCATGTGGGGGTTCTTTCTGGTCGTGGGAGCCGGCGTCGTCGTGGGCTGTGGTGTCGCTTTCGCGCGCCGGGGTGCCGAGATCGGAGCCTCGTGGGGGCTGCTGGCCGCGATCGCGGCCATGTTCTTCTGCGCGGCGCACATGGAATATCTTGCCTCCAACGTCCTGCACGACCGGGGTCGGGAGGTCTACGGCCTCGTACAGGAGGAGACCGGCTTCACCCTCCCCAACCCGAGAGACGGCACCCCTGGCACGTACACCTACGCCGTCTCCCTCCCGGGAAGCTCACAACAGATTGAACTGTCCACGGAAGTTAGGGAGTTGGAGACCGGGAAGAAGTACCTGATGACCATCGACCCGCAGCGCGGTGTCCGCCCCGTCCTCGGCCCGAGGCCCGGCACGGACGTCTTCCACCTCGTCTGGCAAATCGTCTGCGCGGTCTTCATCATGCTCTTCTGGCTCGCCGCCGTCGTCGTGGGCTTCGATCCGGACGAAATCGGTTGGTGACCTGCACGGACACGGACGGCTACGCGGACAGCGGGCACGGAAGCGGCGGGCTGTGATCGGTCGGAGGGGCATGGGCGCCGCGGGCATCGGCACGGGGCGGAACCTGGAGACCGGGGTCGCCATGTCCAGCGGCTGGTGCGGCCTGCGGTGGTTGTAGGCGAACACCTACTCCTCAATACCGACCTGCGCGACATCGATGAGACGGGCGGCTCGGGAGTGCATGGGCGGAGGTGAAGTTCACCGCCTGTCTCTCCCGGCTGCAGGACTGCGTGGCCGGGCAGGTCCTGACCGCGGCCCGCGCCCAGGCGGCCGTACTGGCCGACGGCGGTGTACCTGACGGTGCGGTGGTGGTCGAGGACCCGAAGCGCGTCGTCCCGGTGGCGGTCACGGTCCGGGGCCGCCCCGGCGAGGCCCGAGTGGTATGGCGGGGAGAATGGAAGGTCCGCTGGCGGCGGCGCAGGGCTCGGACGGGGGGCGAAGACGCGTATGGGCCCTGCCCGGGGCGCCCGGCAGGGCCCGCGCTGAGCCGGATCAGCGGGTCACTCGGTCCGTGTCCCCCGGTAGCCCACCGGCCCCTCGCCCGGGAACTGGGCTGTCCCCTGGAACGAGCTGCCCCCGTCGAAGAAGTTGACGCTGCCGTTTCCCGCGTCGCTGGACCAGGTGACGGTCGTACCGGTGGCGGGAGCGCCGTCCGCAGGAACGACCTCTCCGCGGTTGGCCGGGGAAAGCGTGAGCGGCTCGTCCGACTGCCACCCTCCGCCGCCGGTGTGAATCTCGGTCTCGTACGTAGCCATGTGTTCTCCTTGCTCCTCGGTTCGGCCGGCACGGTTCGAAGGGCTGTTGCGCTGCCCGCACCAGAGTCAGGCCTTCGCATATGCAGGCAAACTCGTGACCTGGGCAAAGAAGCACCTCAACCTGACGGCCATGACCATCAGCCTCCCGAAAAGCACCTCCGGCTTCGTCGTCCTGCCCCGCCACTGGGTCGTCGAACGCAGCATCGCCTGGATGATGCACGTCCGCCGACACGCTCGCGACTACGAACGGCTCATCCAGCACTCCGGAACCCTGATCACCTGGGCAGCCATCACCCTCATGCCCCGCCGACTCACCCGGCCCGGCCCAACCCCTCCAGGGGTGAAGAAGTCGTCGTCAGCTGCTGAGTAGAGCAGTTGTATTCCCTTGCACACCCCCGTCAGACACCAGATCATGGGCCGACTGAAAACGATTTTGCTACTGATAGGCACTCATAAGTGACGCTTCACGATGAACAACGTCAGACCCTCACCGGCGCCGACGGGCTGCCAGTGCTGACCTACATCCAAGGCACTCGCGACGGCCATCCCTGGGCCGACCTGGCCGAGGTGGTGGGCCCCGATCCCGTGCCCTCCATCCTCACCAAGATGCCCGGCTGGGCGGTCTCAGGATCCGTAGAACTTGGCGACCAACTGATCCGGCACGGTGCAAGCATCATGCGCCACGCCCACAGCATGCACCGCAACCTGATCTCGAACACCCCCCTTCTTGAGTGGTCGAACGACAGCCTCCCTGAGGGGCTCCAATTCGCTCCCTGCACTCGTCAGGCCCACCACCTGTTTCCAGCATGGCGCGCTGCTTTCTCTCCCGAACACCCGGATCACTACCACGGAAGCGATGAGCAGGCCCTCGACACACAGCTCGCCCCGCTGCTGGCCGGCCAAGTGCTGGGCCCAGTCATGCCCTGCAGCACCCTGGCGGTTGATGAGACAGACCGCGTGATCGGCGGAGTCATCGTCACGAACCGTGATGGCCTCCCATGGATCGCAACAGTCTTCCGCCAACCAGACCCCTGCTATGCCGGCCTTGGCGCCACGCTCCTTCGCCGGATGCTGGCAGACGCCGCAGCCAGCGGCCTCACAGAGATCGGGCTGGTGGTGAGTGACACCAACCCCGCCCGTCACCTTTACGAGAAGCTCGGGTTCCAGCTCACCAGTACTTCTCTCACCGTCCTCGTCCCCTGACCTGAAGCTGCACCCGACCCGTGTCCAGGGCGGTTACGCCACCAACGGTTGTTGTGTATCCGCCCTGCACAAACATCAGGTTCAGAAACAGGTCCTGAACTTGTCGTTCAACCTCTGCTGCTGTTGCGAGCGGCTGCGGTCACGCGATGTCGGCGGGCACTGGTATTTGTCATCCGGTGACCAGCGAAGACAGCAACCCGGTTCCCCAGTGGTTCAACATCGTTCTTTGCCCTGAGAACGGCCCCTGCGCATGTCCCTGCTGTGGCTGCCTGCCCTTGGGGGCCCGTGGCGCTCACGAGATATGCACGGTGTGCTGCTGGGAGGACGACGGCCAGGACGAGCACGATGAAGGCGAAGACGGTCAGTTCGGCACGTCAGTACCCCTGTCCTCAAAGCAGCCGAGATCGAGCTGCCGCCCGCCGTCCTGCTCACCGGGCAGGTCGATCGGATCCTCTCGGCTGCCAGCACCGCGCGCGACCGCTTCCTGCTCGCGCTGCTCCTCGGGACCGGTCTGCGTATCGGCGAGGCGCTTGGCCTGCGGCGCAAGGACATGCACTTCCTGCACGACTCCCAGCATCTCGGCTGCCAGATCGCCAGGGCGCACGACTACGCCGAACCGCCCGCGCGCCAGCTGGTACGGACCGACCGGGCGGCCTGGCTCGCCGACCGGCTCGACCTCCAGTGGCGGACGAATGAGTGGGATCCCGGCAGCCTGTTGTTCACAGCGGATCTGGACAACCCGCGGACCCGGGCCTTCGCCTGGCGCGTGATGGCCTGCGACACGCTGGTCGAGTCGCCGGAGTCCCGCTGCGAAGCATGCCGGGCCGTCAGCGCACGGCGCGGTCACCCGGCCGACTTCGGCACGACCCACACACCGGCCCTGCCCGCGGTGCGACAGCCCAATGGGGGGCCGGCTTGCAACCGGGCCGCGCACAGTTCGCTCTCGGGGACCTCTCCACAGCGGTGCGGGCTGAGATCCTCTTCTGCCTTCAGCGCCGTGCCAAGGAGGACCGCCCGGTCGTGCCCGCGATGATGCGCCGCATCGTCCGCAACCTCCCCCGAGACCGTCCTCGCTTCTCGACCTCAGCACGCCGCTGTCCGCCACCGACCTCCCCAAGACCACCCACGGCCTGGTCAACGACATGCAGGTCAGACTCCGCCGGGCCCGTGTCCAGTACGACGGTGTCGATCCGACGCTCGCAGACGTCTGGGACTGCGCGCTGGTGGGGCTGTTGTCCGCACCGAACCGCCGCTATCTGGCCGTCAGCGGGCACCTGGACTTCCAGCCCATCCGGCAACGGTGGCTGCGCGAAATCGTCAAGGAGTACGGGCGGGCCGTGCGGCCCACCGTGGCGGAGCTGAGACGCCCGGCCAACATTCGACGCTAGCCTCGAACGCACTGGCGGCCAGGCTCGCCGCCGAGAGGCCGCAGACACTCGCCCTGGCCGACACGACCCTTGTGGTCGAGACCATCGAAGATGCCCGCAACCCGAAGGGCGGCAGCGCCCACTCCCATGCCCAGCGCAAGGCGATGCTGGGCTGGTGGCGCCGGCTCCTTCAGTACGCGCGCCCGGCCGGCCTGATGGACGACGTCCCGGGGGTCTTCGCGCTCAGCCCCGAACTGCACGGCATCGAGGCTGTCGACACGACCGAGGACGAGAGCGGCCGCGCGATCCCCGGCACGTCATCGCCCAGCTCGACCGGTACCTGCCCCTGATGGGCGCGGACTCCACCTACAAGCACGCCGGCCGGCAGGCCGGTGACTTCGCGGCCATGTATCAGGAGGTCTACCGGATCATCCGCGACGCCGGGCGCCGTCCCGAGGAAGCCACCTCGCTCAAGCGGGACAGCCTGCGGTGGACCGACGGCAAGCCGTCCCTGGTCTACGACCACCGAAAGCACAGACGTTACGGCCGACACCTTCCCATCAGCCCGGAAACCGTCCGGCACATCCAGCAGTGGCAGGAGCGCCGCGACAGCCCCCGGAGATGCCGGGCTGCGAGGAATGGATCTTCCTCGCACCCGGAGCCACCCGCAGGTCCCGCGTCAGGTACCTGACTGAAGTTTCCCGTGATCTCGGACACGTGATCGTTATGCCGCGAGGGCGTGCTGAGGCCGCTGCCTGGTCTCGGCCGGGGTGAGGCAGCCGAAGGTCTTGTGCTTGCGTGGGCGGCGGCGGTTGCAGAAGGTCTCGATGAAGTTGAAGTCCTCCGCGCGGGCGGTGGCCCGGTCGGGCCAGGTGCGGGTGCCGATCTCTTCTTCGAACAGAGCCCAGAAGCTCTCCGCAGCGGCGTTGTCGAAGCATGATCCGGTGCGTCCGCAGCTCTGCTGCAGCTCCAGCTCCCCTATTCTTTCCCGGGACTGGGTCGACGTACATTCGCTGCCGCGATCGCTGTGGATCACGCAGCCGGGCTCCAGTCCGCCCCGGCCGTGGGTCATGTCGAGTGCATCGACGACGAGTTCCGCGCGGTGGTGGTCGGCCATCGCGTGGCCGACGAGCTCGTGGGTGGCCAGGTCCGGCCGGCGGGCGAGGCTGAGCCGACCCTCGGCGGTGGGCAGGTAAGTGATGTCACCCCCAGCTTGGTCCCGGGACGCTCGGCATGAAAGTCGCGGCCGATCAGGTCCGGGGCCGGCTTCGCCTTCACATCCGGCCGGGTCAGCGAACGTCTCTTGCGTCGGCTGACGCCGCGCTCACGCATCACGCGGGCGACGCGCTTGCGATTCACCCGTCGTCCCAGGCGGCGCAGTTCGGCGTGGATGCGCGGAAGACCGTAGGTGTGGGCGGGAGGAGATGTGCAGCACGGTGGTCTCGTGCGCGAGCGCGTTGTCGGCGGCCCGACGAGCGCGGCGGGCGGCCTCGCCCTCGCACCAGGCGTAGTAGGAGGAGCGGGCGACCTTCGGTCCCCGGCACCGGTGGGGGCTTCGGTGCCGACCGCCTGCACGTCCCGCTGCAGGCGGTGCGGTCTCGGCCGGGCCGGGCGGGCGAGTGTCCTGAGAGCGCAGCTGCCGTGCACGGGCGTTTCTACGGCGCCTGGGGGAGCTGTCGCATCAAATGGATGGATGTTCGGCTGAAACCTGTCGCCCGGTACAGGTTGGTGGCCCGTGTGTTCTCCGTGAACACTGTCAGAGCCATGTCAGTGTTCCCTGCGGACGCGGCATGGTTTTCCGCCAGCCGGAGCAGCGCTTGCCCGTGCCCTCGTCCCTGGTGCTTCTTCTCGACCGCTACGTCGTGGACGAATCCCGTGCGGCCGTCCACGCTCCTGCCGAGGCACAGGTGTCCGATGTGCTCGCCCTGATGGAAAAGGTCTTGGAGCTGGTACGGCCCCGCTGTTCCGCCCGGTCGCGCGAGGGAGGTCAGGGCCTTCCGTGCGCTGGACTCCGCGTAGCCACCGGGCAGTCCCAGGTCGCGCAGCAGAGCCGCGTACCCGCGCAGGAACCCTCGCTCCCACGACTCCCGTCCGGCCTGCGACGTACGCACGGTCGTATAGCCCCCACCGAGTTCCGGGTCGGCCCGGTTGCCCGGGCCGACCCGCTTGCCCAGGTCGTGGGCGAACTCCTTGTATCCGGCCCGCGACAACATCGGGAGGTCTCCGAACCGGAAGGAGGGGAGCGTCAGGAGAACGTGAGCGCATCCGGCGCCGAGCAGCACTCGTTCCGCTGCGCGCACCACCTGTAGGGCGAGACGACGTTCGTGATCGTCGTCCTCCACCTGGAACGAGTGGATTCTGCCGACGGGTGCTTCACCGCCCGTGGCCAGCCGGAGGGATCCGACATCCCGCGTCCCCACTCGGACGACGTACTCCTCGACCGTCGGATCCGTGCCGGACGCACCCTCGGGTGTCGCCTCCACAAGACGGAGGTCTCCCGACCGCTCCATGTCCCTCCTTGGTTGCCGTCCCGAGCCGCATGCGATCGGTCAGGCCGCGGGATACCCCAGCGCGGCCAGTAGTGCCTGCGCCTCCGAAAGACCGGCTCGTGGCCCTTCGAGGGCGACCACGCCGCCGGCGCCGACCACGACTTCGTCCACTCCGGCCGCCGCGTATTCGGCCACGCGGTCCTTCAGCTCGGTCGCGTCCCCGTACAGGAAGGCACCGCCGTCGACGAGGGCTCTCGCCGCCTTTGCCGGGTCCGCCTCCACGTCGGTGTCCATTCCTGCCTGCCTCAGCATGTCCTGATAGTGGGGCAGGCCGAGATGGGCCCGGTTTCCGGCCAGGACGAGTTCTTCCGCCGCACGGCCGGCCTTGTCGAGCGCGGCAGGCACCATTGCGACGACGCGCGGGACCACACGACCGCGAGCGGCCGCTCCCTCTCGCAGCGCCGGCATGATCACGTCGCGGATGTATGCGGCAGGCGCCAGCCAGGTGATCGCGACATCCGCCGTCTCTCCGGCAAGCCGTGCCATGCCGGGCCGGAGTACGCCCAGGCCCACCTCGACCCGGGGGCGGGTGACCTTGGGGAGTCCGCCGTGGAAGGAGAAGTACTCGCCCGTGGTGGCCACCTCTCCCCCGTCCAGCAGCCCTTTCAGGATGCTCACGTACTCCCGCACCGCTCCCAGCTGGCTTCGGTAGGGCGTGCCCAGAAGTCTCTTCTGGAACGAGATGCTGCCGGGACCGTAGCCGGCGACGACCGGGTGGCCGGTCGCGGCGGCCACGGACTGGGCCTGGACAGCCGCGTCGTAGGGGTGCCGCAGCGGCATCAGCGACACACCGATGCCCGCGGGAACCGGAAATCCGGCCGCCGCCGCGTGAATGAACGGGTGGTGTGTATCGCCGCTCAGTACCTGGCCGAGCCAGAGCGTGCGTCCACCCCTCGACTGGGCGAGCGCGGCGTAGGGCAGGACGGCCTGCATCCGCGCGCCTCCGACGGGCATCATGAGTCCGATGTCGGGCATCGTCGTGTTTCTTTGCACATCAACTCCCATGTGTGTACAAGAGAAATCCGGCCGCTGTCACAGCGGAACGGACGGCGAGGAGAAGATGAACTTGGGCTTGACGCCCGGATCGTAGCCACCGCTCTTGACGACGACGAACTGGAACGCCACAGCGTTCTCCCGCTCGCTCGCGGGGTACGACGCGATCTCGGCGCGGACGTACTCCCGGAGGATTCGGTACAGATGGTTCTCCGTGATCCCCTGGACCCCGGCGGACGCGACGACTCCGCTCAACTTGCCGCAGACCATGAGAACGGACTTGACGTGCCGCCGCTGCGGGGACCACAGAACGGAGGTCCAGCCCCTCTCGTACGGTTGTGACGGCCGCTGCCACCCGCCGGTCGAGCGGTCGGCGTGGACGAGGCGGTGGAGCACGACGTAGTCGTGCTGTGCGGGGATGGGTGCGAAGAAGCGCCAGTTCGGGATGAGGCCGAGACGGTCGAACCGCCGCAGCCCGTCGAACACCCGGTGGGGATGCTGGCTGAGGACCGTCGCGGTGAACCAGCCCGCGAGAGCGATCTGAACGGAACGGTCGAGAACTCGGCGGTTCAACGGTCGGCCTCCGTCTCGTAGAGGTCGTGCAGAAAGCGTCTTGTCCCGTGGACGATCTTCTTCGCTCCTTCCTGGTACGGCACTGCTTCTCGCCTGATGTCGTCGAGGACCGTGGTGCCGGCGAAGTCGGGCAGGTCCATGAGCTCCGCGTGCATCTCCTGGTATGCGAGGCTCTCGGCGTTCCTGGGGCTCGACATGAGCAGGGTCACCGGGACGGGGACCTTCGGCATCGTGCCCGGCTCGGCCAGTTCACGGTGTACGGCCCGCCATTCGCGTTCCGCCGCGGTCCAGGTGGAGGCCGCGCGGTACTGGTCCAGGCAGAGCGACCTCACCCGTCGGGGGACCTGCTCGATCCACGGGGGCGCCAGCAGCAGCGGGGAGAGGCCGGAGCGCAGGGACTGCGGCATCAGGGTGAAGCCGAACCCGGTTTGCTCGGAGAGCGATCGAAGCAGCTTCGAGCGATGCAGCTCGCCGGGGTACCGGGGGTCGATCACCACCACTCCGTCGACCAGCCGGGGCTCGTCCGCTGCGGCCCGCAGGGCGAGGAGCCCTCCGAGTCCGTGGCCGACCAGTACCACCGGCCGATCCCCGCAAGTCGCCCGCACGAGGTCCACGGTGTCCTTCACGAGCAGGTCCAGGGTGAACGCGGCGGTGCTCCCGAGTCGGCTCCTGCCGTATCCGGCGCGGTTGGCCGCCAGGACCGAGAAGTCGGCGCCGAGCTCGTCCTCGACCGTGCTCCATCGCTCCACGGTGTCGCCCAGGTCCGGCAGAACCACCACCACGGGATCCGCGGCGAGCACCGGGCGAGGTGTGCGCCGGAGCCGGTACGCGATGGTGTTTCCGCTGTCGGTGCGTACGAGTCGCTCCGAACCGGTTCCCCACGCGACCCGGCGGGCCGTCCGCCGCTGTGCGACCGCTCCGGTGAGCAGAGCGGTACCGAACACCGCGGCGATCAGGCGCGGCAGCGCGTCATTCCTGGTGTCCACGGGGCCCCTCCGCCATGCCGATCGGGTTCGGGCGCGTCACGTAGAGGACCGCGGGATAGGTGGAGCAGAAGGCCCACACGAAGCGCGAGAGCCCCATGACCCGGGCATTGACCAGGTGGAAGGAGCCGGAGACGGCCAGCATGAGAGGGGCCGCCCTCCCCTTCGCCATGAAGATCACGGGGAACGCGCACTCGAACAGCAGCACCCCGTGGCTCACGTACTTCGACAGTTCCGGGAAACGTTGCGTGAGCCCGTACGCTCCCTCGTCGCCGTAGATCTCGGTCCGGAGGATGCCGGGCAGTGCTTCGCCCGAACGCCAGCCCGGCCCGGCGAGTTTGGTGACGCCGGCGGCGAAGTACGACAGGGCCGACTGGAGTGCGATGAACCAGAGGCAGGTGTCGACCACCTTCGGCTGACGTTCGCTCAGCCGGGCCACGGCAGCGACCCCCTGCACCGTGAAGGCCACCTGGTCGGATCCGTCCGTCCCGAAGTGCTGGCGAGGGTTGACCACCAGGGAGGACAGGGCGAGGAAGGACCCGGCGGCCGCTCTGGTCCGGCGCCCGGTCGACGGCACCACGAGCGTCGCCGCCGCGGCCACGCGGGCGATCTGAATCGACCGGCTCACCTGTGGCCGGCCCACGAAGTCCAGGACCCGTCGTACCGGGGGAGGCGCCCATGCGAACTCCTCACGGACCAGGTCCCAGTCCACGAGGGGCGCGTTGTGTTTCCGGCGCTCGTTCGTCAGCGACTCAAGGGCTGCGACCAGGTGCGTGATCGCGCTGATCTGCTCGGTCGTCGTCAGTGCGCGTGCGCGGCCCGGCCGCGGCATTCGGAATCTCCCTGACCACCGCATGTCTGTTTTCCCCACCTGTTCCGATCGTCCGCCGGGCTGCTGTCAGGCCAGCAGGAGCGCCGCGTCCCACGGCGCTGCCTCGGTGCTTCCCGAGGCATAGGCGTCCAGCGCCAGGACGACGCCGGTGGCGCCGTCGAGGAAACCCGGGAGTGCGAGCGTCGTCCGCCCGTCTTCGTCCGGGTATCCGAACCCGAAGGGTTCCCGTTCGTCGTGGAGCCGGAGAACCACATCAGCGATCTCTTCACGAACGCGGTTCACCTCCTCGGCATGTGGCCCCGTCGCGAAGAACTTGAGGCAGTTGAGCGCACCGGCCCAGCCGTGGCAGAGCCCGGCGCTGCTCACCGGCCATTGGTCCAGCGGTACGCGGATCATGGATTCCACGGCCGAATGGGCCAGCAGGCGCAGTTCCTCCTGGCCTGTCGCGTCCGCCGCGAGACGCAGCGCGGAGGCGATGCCGAGGGTGCCGTAGCACCACGCCGTTCTTCCGCTCTCCTCGTCGCCGTCACCGGAAAGCCACGCGTCCCACGGGATGAAGTCGGGCCAGTGGACGCCGTGTTCCCCGATCCGGGCGCGATTCCGGTAGACGTCGGCCAGCATCTCCATTGTTCTCAGCTGGCCGGGTACGGACACCCCCTGCTTGTGGGCGAGGGCCAGAAGTGCCAGCGGGCCGGCGATGCCGTGCGACATGCCGAGGTTCAGGTTGCCGTCGCGTGGCGAGGCGACGAGTCCGCCGCGCGGTCTCGTCAGCGTCCAGTAACCGGGGAGGTGGTGGCCGTCGACGGAGCGGCTCGTTCCGAGAGCGACCAGTGTTTTCAGGACCGACACGAGGGTGTCCCGCATCGGGGCGCCCCTCAGCAGGGCGTACCGGCCCACGCCCGCCAGTCCGCTGATGGCGTCGAAGCGGGCCCGGTCTCCGATGGGATCGTGTTCGACGGAGGTGCGCACCGCTGCCACGATGCCGCCCAGTGAAGCGTCGAGCCGCTGCAGGGCGCTTCCGTATCCGTTGCCGCTCCCGCGGCACAGGAGGATCGACAAGGCCAGGCCGCTGATCCCGGAGTGGAGGCCGGGGTCATTGGCCGGACTGCGCCGCAGCAACTGGACGGCCGTGGTGAAATGCCGGTGTGACACGTGGTCCATCCGCAGGGCGGGAGGCGCGCAGTCACCGAAGAGGAGGGCCACGCCGGGCAGTCCACTGCCCAGGCTCCGCATCTGTGCCTCCAGTTGCGCCGGGGTCGCGTCGTCGCCCAGCGATTCGGTGAACGTCCTCATGACGGACGCGGGATCGGTGAGTTCGGCCGAGACGTCCCGGCAGATTCGGCGCACACGGCTGGTTCTGTCGGTCATCGGTGTCGCAGCCTTCGCGCCGCGTGGCCGAGCAGGATGAGGCTCCGTTCCTCGTTCTCCGGGTTCACACCGACGAGACGGTTGTGCTGCATGTGGAGAAGGCTGGAGATGGCGTAGTTCTGCTGCTTCTCGGAGAATCGGGACGGGTCCCGCGAGATGCTCTCGCGGTAGCCGCGCGCAGCAGCGTTGTCTCCCCAGGCTCGTACCAGGTCGAGCGCCGGAAGGCGTTCGGTGACGCTCCGTGCGACGTCCTTGGCCGTCACGATCCGGCACACCTCGTCGATCTGGTCGCGCCCGACGGCCCCGTCCCTGGACTTCATGAACCGTTCCGCCGCCCACGTGGTCCAGTCCACCCCGAGGGCCTCCAGCAGGGACGCGTAGTCGGCCACCAGGACGGTGTTCGCGGTGACGTCGAGGGCCTTGGCACGGTTCAGCAGACGGATCTGGTTGACGGCGACCTGGCTGTCGACGCAGAAGATCCTCTCGGCGAGCGACAGTGCCTCGGGCCCGCCGTAGCGCTCGGTCTCCGGCTCGTAGGATTCGGCACCGACCCGGCGGAGGAGTCCCTTGCGGACGAGTGCTCGCAGGTTCTCGTACAGCCGCTCGTGCATCCGTCCCGTCGTCCTCGCGTCGGCGCTGTGCAGACGCAGGCGGATGTGCGGCTCCGGATCGTTGAAGCGGATGAAGAACCACTGGTCGGCCAGATCGGCCATCTCCCTTATGACGTGCGGAAGATGGCGTGTGATCAGCTCGTCATGGGTGTCGAGATCGGCGTACAGCCGTACGTACGCCCAGTCGCCGCCGAGATCGTGACGCACGGGCTCGATCACTGCCGGTGGGTGCGGCGGCCGGGGCTCGTCCGTGCCGGCCCTCCCGCGCAGCGGAACCACGATCTCGTTGGACCGGCCCTGGAGCCAGCCGAAGTCCTCCTCGCCCGTGCCCGGTACCTCCATCAGGGTGATCCCGCCCTTGAGCAGGTCGCGACGGAGGATCTCGCGGTGGAAGGCTTCGTCGAGGTCCAGCGCGTAGACACGGTCCTGGTCCACGACGCCGACCCGTCGGTCGACGCGTGACGTCTCTCGCCACTGCGGGACCGCCTCGTGCCAGGCCGAGGGGTCTCCTGCGGACTGGCGCAGAGCAGGGGTCGCACGCCAGGTCCTGGGAAAGGCGACGACCTTGCCGATACGGACGCGCGGCAGCACGGGCAGCGCGTCGTACCCCTTCCAGTTCCATTCGCGCCAGGCCTTCCGGCCGCTCGTGTAGCGCAGTTCGCTGAGGAACCTCGCCAGGTTCGGCGCGCCTCCCTGCAGCGCGAGCATGTGCGGGACGAAGGGATGCACCTCCGCGTCCTCACGCGGCCAGTGGAGGCGAAGCCTCGTTCCGTCGGAGTGGACGACGAGTTCTCGCCAGTCGATGGGGTGGCCGCCGTCCTCCCGGCCGACGAAGGTGCCGATGGGGAGGGTGAAGGGGACGAGGCGCGGAGTGCGCATCACGTTGCGGGCGCGCGTCGAGGTCGGCTCGAAGAAGACCTGCGCGTGAATGCCGGAGGAGTGACCGGACGGGTAGAGCGAGGCAAGTCGGTCCACGCTGCCGGTCAGTTCCGCGAACCGCCCCATGGTGGCGCCCATGACACGCGCGCCCACCAGCGGTGACGAGACCAGCTCGAAGTCACCGGCGTTCAGGGCGTCGGTGTCCCGGGCCTTGAGCTGGAAGCAGAGGTCCATGTCGTACGGAGGTGCCTGTGTGCTGTCCGCGAGCAGTTCCACATCGGACTCGTCCAGGACGACCTCTCCGTCCGGGTGTGTCAGTCCGCGGTGCAGCAGCACGGCCACGTGTTCCTCGCGCCGCGCCCGGCGGAGCTCGTCCTTCGTGCCCGTGAAGTCGGGGAAGACCCGGGAGTTGACGAGGGGGTGGCGGTAGCCGGTGGGGAAGCCCAGACCTCGGTGCGAGTCGATGAGCTGTTCGAGCCGGACCGCTCCGTACTTGCCGTAGCGGTCCATGAACGCGTAGAAGTACGACACCATGTGCGGGTGCGAGGGCTCGTCGGGGGTGATGCGCCACATCGTGGACGCGTACGACTCGATCTCCGCGAGCACGCCGGGCGGGACAGCGGCCCGGATCCCCGGGTCCAGGTCCACCTGGATGGCACCCTTGGCCGTCTCGGCGAGAGCTTTGGCCGTACGGGAGGCGGTCCTGAGCTCCTCGATACCTTCCGCCGAGTCCGGGCGCTCCTCGTAACGCCGCAGGCGGGTACGGAGCTCCCGCATCGTGTCGGACTCCGGACAGGTGCCGTCGTGCGGCAACTCGTCGAGGAGGTCGGAGCTCAGCGAGGTGAGCAGAACACCGTTCCGCACGAGCCCGAGGAGGTAGCGGTCGATCTGCTCGGCCGTGGTATCGGGCAGGGTGCCGGCCAGCCGGTCGACCAGTTCCGCGTACCGGATCGGCTTCGCCGCCACCTCACGGACGGTGGCCAGGAGCGGGGTCATGCGGATGCTCGCCTGGCCGCTGCCCTTCTCCCCCGTGCCGTCCGGGGCTTTCGTGCTGGGCAGCACGAGCCTGTCCCCGCGGACGTAGCCGAGGTTGGTGACGACGACAGTGAGCGCGTGACGCACGCCCGGGTACGCCAGCAGGGTCCGAGCCACCTCGGAGAACCATGCCTCGTCGAACCGTGCTCTCACACGGCGCTCCGTGTGCTCCACGCGCGCGGTGTCCGCCGTTTCCAGAACGGAGACTCCGGCGTGCAGGCCGAAAGGTGTCGGCCGGCCGGCTATGCGCAGGGCGTACTTGGTGAGCGAGACGGCCATCTTCATCAAGCGCTTCCGCGGCAGTTCCGCGCCCTCCAACAGCCGTTCCAACGTCTTGTCGAGAGACGGGCTCGACACCGCCACGGCATCACGGAGGCGTTGGTCCGATGCCAGGAGCCGGATCTGCGCCAGGAGTTCCGAGTCGCAAAAGTCGTATGCTTCGCTCGCCGGAGGCGAGGGAATTTCGGCCGGGTTTTGAGAAGTGGCCACCGCACGAAGCATCAGCGGTTCCCGTGACGTGAAATAGCCCGCCTTCATCCCTGCCTCCATAAGAATGATCTGCCAGGTCCGTGAAAAGAGGAATGAACCTCTTTTCACGGACCTGACATTTCTAAATATCCCTCAGGGGATGATTACGCGCAGCAGGTGCGCCAGCCGTTGGAGGTGCTGGACCCGTTGCCCATGCTGTCGACCGCACAGCTGTACATCTGGTCAGCCACGTCGCCGCTCGACATGAAATGGACGTCGAGGTCGAGGTCGCTCAGTTCCTCGTCAGCCGCTGCGATGAGAAGATCCGTGCTCATGATGCAACTCCCATTCATAGTCAGGGCGCGC
The DNA here is from genome assembly GCF_042889165.1 of Streptomyces sp. NPDC002669. Taxonomy (NCBI): domain Bacteria; kingdom Bacillati; phylum Actinomycetota; class Actinomycetes; order Kitasatosporales; family Streptomycetaceae; genus Streptomyces; species Streptomyces sp. NPDC002669. The sequence continues at coordinate 44,513 of NZ_JBIAQQ010000039.1, forward strand.
ATGGAAAGTAACGGAGATTTTCCGTGGCCCAATGGCCCGTACTCCTGCAAGGAAAAATATCCGCTACAGGCTTCCACGCCGAACGCCAGAACTTACCGCTCAAAAACCTAAGCTCCGATGATCACACGTGTCAACAGCCCCTCAAAAGGAGGGAGAGATTCCCCGGACTATGCCCCATATGCGAATATCGATCACGGAGGCCGTATCGGCGAGTACCCGCTCGGGCAGTGGGTCGCCGAGCAGCGCCGTGCCTACGGGGCCGGGGTGCTGGAGGCGAAGCGCGCGGTGGAGCTGAAGAGGCTCGGGATGGTGTGTTCCGAAACAGGAAGCAGTCCCCGGGTGTGAGCCGACCGCCGCCGGGGAAGGCAACAGTGGGAGCGCCCAGGACATGGGCTGCCCGGTCGCCCACCTGGCCGGTCTGACGATGCGACAGGTCGCCGAGCCGGAGATGTTCGTCGGCTTCGACGGCGACCTGGCCGGTGGGGCCGCCCGGGTCGCCGACCGGCTCCACGGCCCGCTCTCCCGGATCCACCCGTCCCCGGGCACGGGGCCTGGGGCCGCGGTTGCAGCACCCGGCCGTCCTGGCCCTGCTGTCGGTGTGTTCGCCGAAGTGCTCAAGTGTGGACGGGGGGAACGCGCCTACACGAAGGGCAGAGCCGAGCCCCGGGCTCCCCCCACGGTCGTGGGCGTCGGCGTCGCGTCCCGGTCAGGGGCCGGCTTCCACGGGGAAGAGGGCGTCGAGCCGCGGTGTGCGGATCCTCGCCCCGGCCTCTGTGACGGTGGGCTCGTCCCCGGGCCTCGCCCATGTCTCCCGAACGGCTTCCAGGGCCACGTAGTCGAGCGCCTCCCATTCCGGCCACTCCTCGTCACACCACCCCTGCGGGGAGCGCCCCGTCGGGGCCCGTACCCCGGCAATGTCGGCAAGGGTGTCCGGGTCAGCGAGCACAGCCTTGCAGGTCTCTCGTCCCCGGGCCACCAGCCGGAGCGCGAAGCCGTCGAAGCCGTCGTCGGAGCACGGGCCACTCTCGATCCGGCTCACCGCACGCCGCGGTGCGTCCGTGGCGAGCGCCTCGCACGCGGCCTCCAGATGCGCCTGGAACTCCACCCTCTCCGCGGTCGGCCGGCACCGCAACTCCCCGCGCAGCCACTCCAGCCGTCCGTGCCGGCCACCAGGGCAACGGCCCAGCTCGTCCTGAGCTCCCAGAAGGTCTCCTCGTCCATGCCGCCCAGGATCACAACCACCACTGACACACCCGAGAACCCCTGCGAGAACAGCAGTATCGGTGTTGTGGCTGAGCGCGGTGACGAGGGCCGGGGGGCGGAAACCAGTGGCGCTGGTGCAAGTGACCGGTTGAGGATGACGGGATGGACACGCAGCAGGTGACCTTGCGGAAGATGACACCGGCGGAGTACCACGCGGCGGCTGAGCACCGTGAAGCGGAGTCGGTTCATGCGCTCAGCAAGTTCATGCCGGAAGAGCCGGCACGCGAGCGGGAGTGAACCATCGGACCGGTCCCCTACGTCGTAGGCCGACCCGCGCAATGTAAAGCCCCAGGTCAAAGATGCCCTCGTATGGCGACTCCCAGCGGAGCGAACAGGTGATTCTCATGTACCCGCATCAGTAGTTCTCACAGCCTGTCCGAAACGGCCTCGCATCTTCCTATAGCCAAAGCCAAGACACGCCATTTCGAATGACATTGGGATGAGACCCGCCTACGGCAGGGAAGTGGGAGTCAGCATCCGCTGCATGCCGTACTACAACCGACACCGCCGGCACTTTGCACCCCGCCCCCTCACACCGGCCGAGCCCGAACAACAAATGATCACATCACTTACGCCGTCACCCACCACATGAAACCTGGTGCCCGCTCCCGGGGACCAAACCCAACGTGCCACCTCTGTACCAGATATGGACAGACCGGTGGAACAAGAAGCTCCCCCGCCCGGTCGGGGACCGGACGGGGGAGGCGCGAGGGGCAGGCCGGGTCAAGGCTTGACGCGGACCACCTGCGGGTCGTGGTCGGATGCCTGGGTGGCGAACTCGCTGTTGATGTGGACGACGTCGTAGCGAGTCTGCTGCGGCTTGAACGCGGGGCTGACCAGGATGTGGTCGAGCACCTGCGAGTTGCCCTGGTAGACGTACGAGTAGCGCTCAGAGGCGGGCAGTTCGTTCACCAGGTCACGCAGGACGCCGCCCTTGGTGAGGGTCTGGAGCGCGGGCGAGAACTGGTAGTCGTTGAAGTCGCCGAGGGAGACCACCCGGGCGCCGGGGTCGGCGGCCAGGAGTTTGGCGACGAAGGCCCGCTCGACCTCGGCCTGCTTGACGCGCTGCACCTCGGAGCTGCGGGTCGGGGCCTGGAAGCGGCTGTCCAGGCCCTGGTCGCCGCCCTTGCTGTTGAAGTGGTTGGCGATCACGAAGACCGGCTTGTTGTGGAACTTGAACTGACCGACCAGTGGCTTGCGGCTGCTGTTCCATGCCTCGTCGGCCGGGTCGATCCGGCCCGGGGAGGCGGTCAGCGAGGTGCGCTTGCCGGTGCCGGTCACGTCGACGGCGGTGGTGGAGTCGCCGCCGGGTATGTCGGTGAAGGAGACCCGGTCGGGGTTGAACAGGAACACCTGGCGGATGTTGCCGCCGGGCTCGCCGCCGTCCTTGCCGTTCACCGGGTCGACGGAGCGCCAGTCATAGGCGGGGCCGCCGGCCGCCTTGATCGCCTCGACGAACTTGGTGACGGTGGCACCGGCCGTGACCGTGCCGTCGTTGACCGGGCCGTTGTCGTCCTGGACCTCTTCCAGGGCCAGGATGTCGGGCGAGCGCAGGTTCGTGACGATGCCGGCCGCCAGCTCGGCGAACTTCTCGTCCGGGTCACCCGGGTCGAGGTTCTCGACGTTGTACGTACCGATCGTGAGCTCGCTCGGCAGGCCGGCCGGGGTGACCTCCCGCTCCAGGCCGCCCGACCGGACGGTGCCGAGCCGGGTGGCCTGCACCGCGTAGCCGCCGAACTTGGTGTAGTCCAGTGGGCCTCCGGTGGCGCCGGTGAGCCGGTCGCCGACATCGGCGGCCGGGAAGTCTGCGGCCTGGCCCAGCGACTGGACCATGAGCCGGCCGGCGTTCTGCTGGTCGTATCCGAGGTACACGGACCCGCCGCGGGACGAACGCGGGTCCTGCTCGCGGGCGTTCACCCACAGCTCGTGGTACGAGTTGCTGGCCTGCGTCACCGGTACGTCGCGGACCTCGACGTTCATGCCCTCCAGCGACTCGTACAGGTCGAGCGCGTAGGTGCCGGGCCGCAGCGGCAGGGACTCGATCGAGCCGCCCGCCGCGTCCGGTGCGTACGCCGCCGGGACGGCCGAACCGTCCAGCACCACTGCGGCGGGCACCTGGTTGTCCGAGGAGACCACGGTGGTCTTGGGGTTGGCCAGCTCGGTGAGGGACTGCGAGCCGCCCGAGCTGTTCGGGTAGTACTCGGTGACCTTGGCCGTGACCAGGACCGAGTCGCCGACCTTGACGGCCGGTCCGGTGCCGCCGGTGTAGACGAAGACGCCCTCGCTGGTGGCCGGGTCGGCGTCCGGGTTCGGGTCCTGGATCCAGAATCCCTTGGTGCCGTACGTACGGATGCCGGTGACGATGCCGGGAACGCCCACGACCGTCTTGCCGACCATCGGTGAGAGGCGGGTGGCGCCCTGGATGTCGTGGACGCGTACCGGGCCGGGCTCGGTCGGGCCGGTGTCGCCCCCTCCGGAGCCGCCCCCGGGGGCGGTCTCGCCCTTGCTGTTGACCGGGGTGGGCTCGCCGGCCTGGAAGTCGGCGGCGTTGTCGTCGGTGTCGGCGAGAGACGCGGCGCGGGCCACCGAGGTGCTGTTGGAGGCGCCCGGGGCGGCGCCGGAGCCCTCGTGGACCACGGCGGTGCCGAAGCCCACCAGGTCGACGACGCGCGGATCCGCGGCGCAGTCCGCGGCGGTCTTGCAGGTCAGCGCCTCGGTGCCGTTGACAAGCGCGATGGTGCCCGTGGTGGCGGACAGGGCCAGACTGCCGGTGGCATCGGCGGTCGGCAGGCCCACGGTGCCGCCCGTACCCGCCGCCTCGGCGACCAGGTAGCGGGCACCGGCGGCGACCGTGCCGCTCAGCGGGGTGACCCCCCACTTGCTGCTGGCGCCGGGGCTGCCCGGCAGGTACTGCACGCTGTGGCCGGCCAGACCGAAAGCGGCCCCGGACGGGTTGGCGAGTTCGATGAAGTCGTTCTTCAGCGTCGCGCCGGAGTTGCCGCCACCGCCGTAGACCTCGGCGATGACCGCGCCCGCGGACGGGGTGGCGACCGCACCGGGCAGCGGGACGAGTACCAGCGACGCGGTGACGGCGGCGGGCAGGGTGGCGCGCAGCAGTGTGCGGCGGGCGGGGAGAGATCTGGGCACCGTTGCGGTACTCCTTACGTGGCAGGACACAGCCTGGGCACCTCGGCGCCAGGAGCAGTGAAGGATCGTCAAAGTGGTGGCGGAGGACGCTTGAGGACGCCTCGCACAGATCCAGGAGCTGAAGATACGCGCGTAGAATGTGGCGTAACAAGGCTTCGGACATGAACTTCTCGCCACCATGTCGCCCTGTCCGGTCGCTGTTCCCGCAGGCCGGGTCGGCCGCGGACGGGAGCCGTACCGAATACGAGCGCGTTTCCTTCCGCCACTGGGTCGACGAGGGCGGTGGCTGCCGCTCCCTGCGGATTGTCCGCACTCCCGGCTCGGGCCGGGGTCTGCCGTCACGATGTGCACGCAGCCGACAAAACGAGCTTCACGAAGCGGCGGCCGAAGGGGGGTGACGCTCACTGGTTCCCGGCGTCCGCCCAGCCACCCGCGCCCCCGCCGCGGACCTGGAAAAGGAGGACCACATGTTCCGCATCTCCATACCGGCCTGTCCGGTCTGCTCCCCCGCCCAGCGCCCCGCCGCCGACGGCCGGCGCATCCCCGTCCCCTGCGGCGGCTGGGAGCCCCCCTCCGCACCACCATGCAGCCACTTGATGCGGCCGTTCCCGACCCCGCGCCGATCTGCCCGATCGGTGCGGCAGGCTCGGGTGAGCGGACCTGGGCGAGTACCTGGCCGACCACGCGGGTCCTGGAGCTGGACGCCTTCAGGGCGGTGGTCTCGGATGACTTCTCTGTCAAGTCCAGCGTGTTGAACAAGAGCTGATCGGACCCTTTGGTGAGGGAGCGAGGTGGACCATTTCCATGGCGTGTCCACGGTGATCCGGGCGACCCGCGGATTCGATCCCGCGAGGATGACCAACGGGCGGAAGAGACACGTTGCGGACGACACGAAGGACTTCCCCGTGAGGGTCATCGTGATGCCCGCCGACGTGCAGGGCCGGGAGGCCGCCCCGCGAACTGCTCTGGCGCGTTCGAATGATCGGTCAGAGCATGCCGGGGCGCCGCCATTCCTGTCCGAGGACATGGTGGTCGAGGAAGTTCAGCACCGTCTCGTACATGAGGCGAATGTGGTTCGGCGCCCCGATCCCGTGGCCCTCGTCCGGAAAGTACAGGAAGCTGACGGGCGTCCCGAGCCGCTGCAGATCGCTGTGCAGGCTCAGTGCCTGGCCCATCGGGACGCGGTGGTCCTTGCCGCCGTGCACGATCAGCATCGGCGTCGTCACCTTCGCCGCGTGGAAGTGTGGCGAATTGGCTTCGTACCGTTCGCGCCGCGTCCGTGGGTCGCCGAAGATCTTCCGGAAATATGCGTGCATCTCTGTGTCGATCTGGAACGCCTCGAGGTTCCACATCCCGGCGTGGGTGACGATCGCCTTGAAGCGGTCGGTGAGGGTCGCGACCCGGTTGGCCAGGTAGCCGCCGTAGGACCAGCCGACGAGGCCGGTCCGGGTCGCGTCGAGATCGCCGCGTGCCAGTGCCGCGTCCGTCAGCGCGATGAGATCACGGTAGGGCTGACCGCCGTACTGGCCCCGGCCTCGCTCCTGCATGCGTTGCCCGTAGCCGGTGGACAGCGCCGGATCCGGTAGCAGTACTGCGTAGCCGCAGGCCGCGAACGGCCATGGGTTCCACAACCACGTCCAGGCGCTCCAGGACATCTGTGGTCCACCGTGGGGAGCGATGATCAGCGGCGCCGGGCGCTCGGCCGAGGCACCCTCGGGCAGCGCGAGCCAGGCGCGCAACGGGAAACCGTCGTCCGCCTCGACGTGCACTTCGGTCAGCGTGCCGGGAAGCGAGTCGAGGTCGCCGGGGCCCCTGAGGAAGGCGGGGTGTTGATCGGCTGTGACGGCGTCCAGCCGGACCACTCGAGGCGGGCTGTCGATCGTGCTGCGCAGTGCGTAGAGGGTGGACCCATCGGGCGACACGCAGAGCGAGGCGTAGGCACCGGAGGCGGTCAGGCGGGTGATCGTGCCGTCTGCGCCGCGGCGGAAGATCGGGCAGTGGCCCCGTTCGTCACCGGTGAACCACAGCGTGGCGTCCCCGCGGATCGGCGAGAGGACCGCCCTTCCGGGCCACGGCCAGTTGTCGAACTCCGGCAGGAGGTCGGTCTCTTCACCCGAAGCCAGGTCGCATGCGACCAGTGTGACTCGCCACTCCGTGTCGTAGGTCTCCTCTTGCTGGCGCTGGCAGACCAGCGCCGAGCCATCGGCGGTGAACGCCAGGCGGTAGTACTGATGACCAGGGCGCGAGAGGGTGTGGCGCTCGACGCCGGTGGCCGCGTCGGCGACCACCACGACATTCGTGTCGGGAGCGCGGCCCGTCGCGGCCCGCGTGTAGGCCACCAGCGATCCGTCCGGCGAGAGCGCCGTATCTCCTGTGCCCGCCAGACCCTGGCTGCCGGCGTTCACCGGGGCCCCGTCGGAGTGCAGGACGAAGGTGTGGGGTTCATCGGGGCCGGGGCCTGCGCCAAAGGCGCAGGTCGTGGTCGCCTCGTACAGAACTGCGTTGACCATGGCGCTCTCGCGCTCACGAAGAAGTTCGGCGTATGCCTCGGCATTCACCGCGCCAGGCAGCAGATCAGCGGTGTAGGCGACCGTGCGGGCATCCTTGGCGACGGCGAAGGCGGATATACCTCCCGGGTAGTGGGCGATCTGCCTGGCCTCGCCGCGGTCCGGCAGTGCCCACAGTCCCACGCCCTGGCTCTCGCTCTTTTCAGCGGCGGAATCAGTGTTCTCGCGGCCGGAGAGGAACAGCAGTGTGCCGTCGGCGGCGAAAGCGGGAGCAAAGTCGCCCTGCACGGACTGGGCCACGAGGCGACTCTCGCGCTCGCCCGAGGGGTCCACCTCCCATAATCTCGAAACGTACCTGGTTCCCTGGTCGTTGATGGTCTGCACGGACGCGATCAGGTGCGTTCCGCTGGGCGCCAGGACCAAGTCGGTCAGACGGGGGTGGGTGGCGAACAGGTCGTGGAACGAGGTGGCATCGTCCAAGGCACGGATCATGACGATCATCCTGCCCGCCGGCGTCGAACTGTGACAGGGGTCGGCAGGGGTGCCTCCGACGTGGTGGAGCCACTTCGGACTGACCGCAGCGTGTCTCCTACGGCAGGGAACGGGTGAGCCACACCAGCTCGCCACTGTCTTCGGCCGAGACGTGGTCGCGCTGGAACCCAAGCTTTTCGAGGACGTGAAACGATGGTGCGTTCCAGGGACGCACCGTCGACCAGAGCCGTTTCCGCCCTGTCGCGATCGCCGCGTCGAGCACCGCGGACGCCGCCTCGGTGGCATAGCCCTGTCCGTGCACGCGCCGGAACAACTCGTAGGCGATCTCCGGCTCGTCAGCGGAAGCCCGACCGACAGTGAGCCCGCAATACCCGATGAAATCGCCCACATCGCGGCGGATGACGGGCAGCAGAGCAATCCCTGTCAGCGCCGACGCAGCCCGCTGATCCTCGATCATCCGCCGGTTGTCTTCGATCGACGGCATGCCACCACCCCGTTCGGCGACGAGCACGCGATGGGCATCGATGTCGGGCTCGGTCCACTGACGCAACGTCAGTCGAGCGGTATCGAGTTGGAGCGGCATCGGCGAATACGGCATGGCGACACCCTACCGACGCCGTTCCCCGAGCCGGGGCGACCGAGGCCATGTGAAACGGACAACTGCGGCCTGTCTCGACGAACCGAGCCCACACATCACGCAGGTCAGCGAGACGCAGCACAAGGAAGCGGGTTGAAAACACTTACGAGTTGGTGCGCCGTTGCTGCGGAGCGGCCCGCCCTCATGGACGAGCCGCCCGATTACCGGCGCCCGCGCCGCCCGCGGGCACGGGTGCCTCCGGTGCCCGCGGTCAGTTCGCCTTCTCGACGAACTCCGTGGTGTACGTCTTGGCGAGGTCCACCTCGGCGTTCTTCAGGTTCGGGTTGAACGCCTTGAGGACCCGTTCGACGGTGGCGGGCCCGTCCGCAGGCATGACGCCGTCCTCGGTGAACATGGGCAGCGTGCTCTTGATCGCCTGCACGTAGAGAGCCTTGCCGCCGCCCTGGGCGTAGTCGGCGGGCATCTTCGCGGCGATCTCGTCCGCGCTGTGCGCAGACATCCACTTCAGGGTCCTGACGAAGGCGTTGGCCAGCTTCTGGACGGTCTTCTTGTGGCTGTTGACCCACTCGGTCTGCATGTAGAGGCTGGACGAGGGGTAGGGCCCGCCGAGCGCCTGCTCTGATCCCTCGGGCGTCCGCATGTCGATGAGGATCTTGCCGAGCTTCTTGTCCAGGATGGTGGCGACCGTCGGGTCGGTGGTCATGCCGCCCTGGATGGAACCCTGCTGGAGGGCGGAGATGAACGTCTGTCCGGCTCCCACCGCGACGGGGGTGAACTCACTGGTCTGCACGTCGCTGTTGACCGCGAGGTACTTGGTGAGGAAGTCGGTGGAGGAACCGATGCCGGTCACCCCGAGCTTCTTGCCCTTGAAGTCCTTTGCCGACCTGATCTCGTCCGCCGCCCGGTTGGACACGATCTCGACCTCGCCCGGGGCGTGGGAGAACTGGACGACGGACTCGACCTGCTTGCCCTTCACCTGGAGGTCGAGGGTGTGGTCGTAGAAGCCCACCGTGCCCTGGACGTCGCCGGAGACCAGTGCCGTCTCGGCCTGGACACCGGCGGGCTCGGTCAGGAGCTGGACCGACACGCCCTCCTCCTCGAAGTAGCCGAGCCGCTCGGTCAGCATCGCGGGCAGGTAGATGACCTTGTCGAGGCCCCCGACCATGATCTTGACCTTGTCGTTCTTGTCACCGGAGGCCGAGGTGGAGTCACCGCCGCCACAGGCGGTCAGGCTGGTCAGGGCGAGTACGCCTGCGACGGCGAGGGCCGGGATCCGGGTGGATGCGCGCATCTGATTCACGTCCTTGCGAGGAATGGGGCGGGGTAGGGAAGGCGACGGGGCGTCAGCGGGCAGAATCGGCGTCGGCCGGCTTCCAGCGGAAGAGCCGCTTCTCCAGGAAGGTCAGCAGCCCTTCGGCCAGCAGCGCGACGATCGCGAGGATGACCATCGCGGCGTAGACGCCGGCGGCGTTGAACGTGCCCTGGGAGGCGGCGACCAGCAGCCCGAGTCCCTTGGTGGCTCCGATGTACTCACCGACGATCGCGCCGATGAGTGCGAATCCGAAGCTCACGTGCAGGCTGGTGAAGATCCACGAGGTGGCGGAGGGAATGACCACCTGCAGGGTGACCTGACGGTTGCTGGCGCCCAGGATGCGGGAGTTGGCGACGAGGTTGCGGTCGACCTCCCGTGCGCCCTGGAAGGCGTTGAAGAAGACGGGGAAGAAGACGAGGACGACCGCGGAGGCGACCTTCGACGCCGGGCCGAGACCGAACCAGATGAGGAAGATCGGCGCGAGCACGATCCGGGGCAGCGCGTTGAGCACCTTGATGTACGGGCCGAGGACATCGGCGGCGAACCGGACCCGGCCCAGCGCGATCCCCAGCAGCACCCCGGCCACCACGCCGATGACCCAGCCGAGCAGCGCTTCGTAGAGCGTGTACCAGATCTGTTCCCAGAGGGAGCCCTGGGCGGTTCCATCGACGACCCAGGTGCGGATCTGGTCCCAGATCCTCGACGGCATGGAGAAGTTGAACGGGTCGATGACCGCCGTACGGGCCAGCCATTCCCAGAGCCCGACGACCGCGAGGAGCACCGCGACCCGGCTGGCCGCCACCAGGTACTTGCGGTTCCTGGCGGACCGTGCCCGGGCCCGGGCACGGTCGGTCTTGGTCACGGCGGCGCTCGCGGTGATGGTTTCAGGCGACATCGAGGGCACCCCTCTCGCGGGTGATGCGGACCTCTTCGCCGAGCGAGGACCAGATTTCCCGGTAGATCTCGACGAACCGGGGTTCCAGCCGTACCTGTTCGACCTTGCGGGGACGGGGCAGGTCGATCTCGAAGACCTCCTTGACCGTGGCGGGTCCCGCGGTCATGACCACGACCTTGTCGGCCAGCGCGATGGACTCCTCCAGGTCGTGGGTGACGAAGACGACGGAGGCGCCGGTGCCGGCCCACAGCTCCAGCAGTTCGTCCGACATCAGGGCCCGGGTCTGTACGTCGAGTGCGGAGAACGGCTCGTCCATGAGCAGGATCTCGGGGTCGTTGACGAAGGTGGCAGCGAGGGCGACGCGCTTGCGCTGGCCGCCGGACAGCTGGTGGGGGTAGCGGTCCTCGAAGGAGGAGAGACCGACCCTGGCGAGCCATTCCCGGGCCCGCTCCTTCGCCTCGGGCTTGGGCACGCCGCGGAAGCGGGGACCGGCCATCACGTTGGACAGTACGGTCCGCCAGGGGAAGACCGCGTCCTGCTGGAAGACGAAGCCGACCTTGTCACCTATGCCGCGCACCGGCTCCCCGGCCACCAGCACCTCGCCCTCGGTGGGCTCCTCCAGGCCGCTGACCAGGGTCAGTGTGGTCGACTTGCCGCATCCGGTGGGGCCCACCACGGCGACGAACTCGCCGCGCCCGATCGTGAGGTCCAGATCCCGTACGGCGGTGTGGAGCGCCCCCGACGGGGTCCGGAACGCTTTGCTCGCCCCCCGCAGCTCGATGGCGGGGCTCGTTTCGCTTTTCATGGAGCGGGACGCTAGAGGCGTCCCGCGGACCCGGGCACCCTTGCGCCCACAACTCATGGTTCTGCTCATAACGCGGGGTTCTGCTCGTTCTGCTCGCGCTCCGGCAACGAATGCGCCACGAGGACTGGTCATCGGCGACCACGACGTTTACGTTGCGTTCACACGAGGACGAAACGGAGCATCGTGCTCCTGGCCGGCGGAAGGCAGAAGGCGAGCACATGCGCATACATTGGCCGCGCCGTGTCTTCGCCCAGGTCCTCCTCACCCAGGTGACCATCACCACCGGTGTGATCACGCTCGTGACGGGGCTCTTCCTCGCTCCGCTCAGCCATCAGCTCGACAACCAGGCGATGCACCAGGCCCTGTCCATCGCCCAGACCGCCGCCGCCGAGCCCGGCCTGGTGCGCGATCTGACGAGCACCCGCCCCAGCCCCGGCGGACCGGTGCAGGCCGAGGCGGAGCGGATCCGGCGGGCCACCGGGGCGCTGTACATCGTCGTCATGGACACCCGCGGCGTACGCTGGTCGCACACCGACGCCACGCAGATCGGCAAGCACGTCTCGACCGATCCCAGCACGGCTCTGGGCGGCCGGGAGATCATGCAGATCGACGAGGGGACCCTGGGCCGGTCGGCGCGTGCGAAGGTCCCCCTCCGCGACCGGCACCGCAACATCGTGGGTGCCGTGTCGGTGGGTATCGCCTACGACAGCGTCCACGACCGGCTGCTGGGGGCCATCCCAGGTCTGCTGCTCTATTCCGGAGCGGCGCTCGCCGTGGGCGTGCTGGCCGCCCTGGCGGTGTCCCGGCGGTTGCAGCGCGCCACGCACGGACTCGCCTTCGCCGACATCTCCGCTCTGCTGGACGAGCGCGAGGCCATGCTGCACAGCATTCGCGAGGCGGTGCTGGCCCTTGATGCCCGGGGCCGGATCCGGCTGCTCAACGACGAGGCGCAGCGGCTGCTGGAGCTGGACCAGGACGCGGTGGGACGTGCCCTGGGCGAGGTGCTGCCGCCGGGCCGTACGGCGGAGGTGCTGACAGGACGGGTCGACGGCGCGAACCTGCTCACCGTCTGCCGGGGCCGGGTGCTGATCGCCAACCGCATGCCCACCGGGGACGGCGGGGCCGTGGTCACCTTGCGCGACCGCACCGAGCTGGAACTGCTCAGCCGTGAACTGGATTCCACCCACGGCCTGCTGGACGCGCTGCGCGCCCAGGACCACGAGCACGCCAACCGGCTGCACACCCTGCTGGGGCTGCTGGAGCTCGGCAGGCACGATGCCGCGGTGGAGTTCGTCGAGGAGGTGACCAGCAGCCACCGGGCTTCGGCGGAGCAGGTGGCGGAACGGGTCAACGACCCTTTGTTGTCTGCGTTGTTGGTGGGCAAGTCGGCCATCGCGGCGGAGCGGGGCGCCGCCCTGCGCATCTCGCCGAGCACCCGGCTCCCGGACGTGATGGTGGACCCTCGGGACCTGGTGACCGTCCTCGGCAACCTGATCGACAACGCGCTGGACGTCGCCACGCTCATCGAGGTCGAGCTGCTCGCCGAGGGCAGCACAGTGGTGCTGCGGGTCAGCGACAACGGTCCGGGCGTGCCTCCCGGGATGCGTGAGCAGATCTTCACCGAGGGCTGGACCACCAAGGAGTCCCTCGCGCACCGCGGACGCGGCCTGGGCCTGGCACTCGTCCGCCGGCTGGCCGAGCGCTACGGCGGCGTGGCCCGCATCACGGCTCGGGCGGGCGGCGGCGCGGTGTTCACCGTCGTCCTGCCCGAGGCACTCACCGTCCGGTCGCTGACAGAAGTGGGAGAGTCGCAATGATCGATGTCCTGGTGGTGGACGACGACTTCCGGGTTGCCGAGATCAATGCCGCGTACGTGGCCAGGGTTCCCGGCTTCCGGGTCATCTCCCGTGCGCACACCGCCGCTCAGGCACTGGCCTTCCTGGAACACGACCACGTCGACCTCGTGCTGCTCGACCACTACCTGCCGGACGAGACGGGGCTGACGCTGGTCCGGCGGCTGCGCCAGCTCGGCCACCCGGCCGATGTGATCATGGTGACCGCGGCCCGCGATGTGGCGACCGTCCGGACCGCCATGCGGTACGGAGCACTCCAGTACCTGGTCAAGCCGTTCAACTTCAGTGGTCTGCGGTCCAAGCTGGAGAGTTACGCGGCCCTGCGCCGGACCCTCGAAGGAGTGGGCGGGGGCCGGGGCGAGGCCGGACAGGAGCAGGTCGACCAGATCTTCGGTGCCCTGCGCACCATGGAGTCCGGCCCCGCGGCCGGGCTGCCCAAGGGACATTCCGCGCCCACCGCGGATGTCATCCGTCATGTCCTGTCGGCCGCGGAGGGGCCGCTCTCCGCGCACGAGGTCGCCACGCGGTCCGGTCTCAGCCGCTCCACCGCGCAGCGGTACCTCAAGTACCTGGAGGGCGCGGGCCGCATCAGTCTCAGCCTCAAGTACGGCGACACGGGCCGGCCCGAGCACCGCTACGCATGGGCGAGGACGAACTGAGGCACGCTCCGACCGGCCACCGCCCGGTGTTTCCCCATCCTGCGGCGGGCGTCCTCTCCGCGAGCGTGCGCAGGGCCGGCTTGATCTCCTCGGCGGCGCGGCCCCGGCTCCGTCGGTACGCGAAGGGCTCGGGCGCCGGCGGGGCCGGCAGGACGTCGACGAGGGCGTCGGGCCCCGGCTCACGCCTCGTCGACGAGCATGCGGACGTGTGCGTGGCAGAAGCCGTACGCCCGGTGGCGAACCGGGCGGAACCGGACTCGGCGCCCAGGGGGAGATGGACGTGCTGCTCCAGCGGGTCGGTCATCACGGCGCGGAAAGCGGCCGACTGCCGCGGGTGCAGGACCCCGGCCCCAGCGGGGGTCCGCAGCAGCTTCTCCTGGAGCGAGCGTTCGTGCTCGTCGGGGAGGACCGCGGGGGATCCCGGCGCGGTTCACGTAGCGGATCGCGCTCGCGCTCTCTCTCGGAACACGCACCCGGGCCCGAATCGGGCGGGCCGCCGGGTGACGAGCACGGACTCGGTCAACGCCCGGCGGACATCGGGGACGTCACTGCGACATGCACGGCGGGATGCCACGTCCCGGACAACGAACGCTACGCCCCACCATCACAAGAACATCCCAAAACACCGACTGGATAGGCCGGATGCCCTCTAACTGATCATTTCAGAATGAGATCGGTGTGTTGGCTTGGCAGTTGAGTGTTGTGTCGGCAGGATCTGCTGGGTGTCTGCTGATCTTGTGCCTGATG
>NZ_JBIAQQ010000040.1:0-58052 GCF_042889165.1 Streptomyces sp. NPDC002669
CTTCCGCGTTTTCCCTTTCCGGCCCTTCCGACTCTACCAGAACCTTTTCCCGTTCCGTTTCCGGACCGGATTCCGAATTCTCGGTGACCGTCGAAGTGGTCTTTTGCCTTTCGGCGGGCCCGACTTTATCAGAAGTTCTGAGTCGGATTTCCGCCTCCTCCGGCACACTCGCAGCACATGGCTGTGCGCGGCGCTTCCCGGTCAGGCGGAGCCGTAAACGTACTGGAGCGGGGCCCCCGATGCAAATCGGGGGCCCCGCTCCTGAGTTCGCGCTGCCCGGGTCGGGCGGCGGGTCAGACCTCGACGACGACCGGAAGGATCATCGGGCGCCGGCGGTAGGTGTCGGAAACCCACTTGCCCACCGTGCGGCGGACCAACTGCTGGACCTGGTGGGGTTCCAGCACGCCGTCCTGGGCGGACCTGTTGATCGCTTCCTCGATCTTCGGCACGACGGAGACGAACGCCGAATCGTCGATGCCGGAACCGCGGGCGTGGATGTCCGGGCCGCCCGTGATCTTGCCGGAGGTGCTGTCGACCACGATGAAGACGGAGATGATGCCCTCTTCACCGAGGATCCGGCGGTCCTTGAGCGAGGTCTCGGTGACATCGCCGACCGAGAGGCCGTCGACGTAGACGTAACCCGCCTGGACCTTGCCGACGATCTTGGCCCGGCCGTCGACGAGGTCGACGACGACTCCGTCCTCGGCGATGACGATGTGGTCCTTCGGCACACCGGTGAGCGCGCCCAGTTCGGCGTTGGCCCGCAGGTGGCGCCACTCGCCGTGGACCGGCATCAGGTTCTTCGGCTTGCAGATGTTGTAGAAGTACAGCAGCTCGCCGGCCGAGGCGTGGCCCGAGACGTGGACCTTGGCGTTGCCCTTGTGGACGACGTTGGCGCCCCAGCGGGTCAGGCCGTTGATCACGCGGTAGACCGCGTTCTCGTTGCCCGGGATCAGGGACGACGCCAGGATCACCGTGTCGCCCTGGACGATCCGGATCTGGTGGTCGCGGTTGGCCATGCGGGACAGGGCCGCCATCGGCTCGCCCTGGGATCCCGTGCAGACCAGCACGACCTCGTCGTCCGGCAGGTCGTCGAGGGTCTTGACGTCGACGACCAGTCCCGCGGGGACGTTCAGATAGCCGAGATCACGGGCGATGCCCATGTTCCGGACCATCGACCGGCCGACGAAGGCCACCCGGCGGCCGTACTCGTGCGCCGCGTCGAGGATCTGCTGGATGCGGTGCACGTGGCTGGCGAAGCTCGCCACGATGATGCGCTTCTGCGCATTGGCGAAGACCGTGCGCAGGACGTTGGAGATGTCCCGCTCGGGCGGCACGAAGCCGGGGACCTCCGCGTTCGTCGAGTCGGCGAGAAGGAGGTCGATGCCCTCCTCGCTCAGCCGGGCGAAAGCGTGCAGGTCGGTGAGGCGGCCGTCCAGCGGAAGCTGGTCCATCTTGAAGTCACCGGTGGCGACGGCCAGGCCCGCGGGGGTACGGATGGCGACCGCGAGGGCGTCCGGGATGGAGTGGTTGACCGCGATGAATTCGCAGTCGAAGACGCCGATGCGCTCGCGCTGCCCCTCCTCGACCTCGAGGGTGTACGGGCGGATGCGGTGCTCCTGGAGCTTCGCCTCGATCAGCGCGAGGGTCAGCTTGGAGCCGATGAGGGGGATGTCCGGCTTCAGGCGCAGCAGGTACGGGACGCCACCGATGTGGTCCTCGTGCCCGTGCGTGAGGACGATGCCCTCGATGTCGTCGAGACGGTCCCGGATCGTGGTGAAGTCCGGCAGGATCAGGTCGATCCCGGGCTGTTCCTCCTCGGGGAAGAGGACTCCGCAGTCGACGATGAGCAGACGGCCGCCGTATTCGAAGACCGTCATGTTGCGGCCGATTTCGCCGAGGCCGCCGAGCGGGGTGACGCGGAGGCCGCCCTTCGGGAGCTTCGGTGGGGTGCCGAGTTCGGGGTGCGGATGACTCAAAAGACTCTCCTTACCACGCGCGCCACGTACCGCTTGGGCACGTGGCGCGCATGTCATTCGTGCACTTGCTGTTGTCTGTTTTTTCGCTCTTGCGAGTGTTCTTCGCGTATTCAGTTGTGAAGTCTGTGTTTAGAGCTCTACCCCGCCGGCTGCGAGATCGATCTTGAGCTGAGCCGTTTCCTGCTCGGTGAGCTCGACCAGGGGGAGGCGCAGCGGACCTGCGGGGAGTCCCTGGAGGGCCAGCGCGGCCTTGGTCGTGATCACACCCTGGGTGCGGAACATGCCGGTGAAGACGGGCAGGAGCTTCTGGTGGATCTCCGTGGCCTTCTGGACGTCGCCCCCGAGGTACGCCTCGATGAGGGCCCGCAGGTCGGGGGCGACCACGTGGCCGACGACGGAGACGAATCCGACGGCGCCGACCGAGAGCAGCGGCAGGTTCAGCATGTCGTCGCCGGAGTACCAGGCGAGGCCGGAGCGGGAGATCGCCCAGCTCGCGCGGCCGAGGTCGCCCTTGGCGTCCTTGTTGGCGACGATGCGCGGGTGCTCGGCGAGACGGACCATCGTCTCGGTGTTGATCGGCACCCCGCTGCGGCCCGGGATGTCGTAGAGCATCACCGGCAGGCCGGTGGCGTCCGCGATGGCCGTGAAGTGGCGGAAGAGGCCCTCCTGCGGCGGCTTGTTGTAGTACGGCGTCACCGCGAGGAGGCCGTGAGCGCCGGCGCGTTCGGCCGCGCGGGCGAGTTCGACGCTGTGCCGGGTGTCGTTGGTGCCGATGCCGGCGACGATGTGGGCCCGGTCCCCCACGGCTTCCAGTACCGCCCGTACGAGCTGGTCTTTCTCCGCGTCGCTGGTGGTCGGGGACTCGCCGGTGGTGCCGTTGATGATCAGGCCGTCATTGCCTGCGTCCACCAGGTGGGCGGCGAGCCGCTGGGCGCCGTCGAGGTCGAGTGCGCCGTCCGCCGTGAAGGGCGTGACCATGGCGGTGAGGACCCTCCCGAAGGGGGTCTGCGGAGTGGAGATCGGAGCCATGGGTAACACGCTACTCGCTGCTCAGCGCCCAATGCCCCCTCGGGGGGACAAGCGATAGGAGCCCGGCACTGCCTGCTCGGGGGTTCAAGCAGTGCCGGGTCCGTTTGATCAGCCTAGATGAACTTCACGAAACGCCGCAATACGGACACCGCTTACGGGGCGACGCGTCCGTTCTTGTTGAAGGCTGCATGGGTGAGCGGCATCAGCCGGGCCCAGTGCTCCTCCATCTGCTGGCCGACCATCTCGATCTCCCGCTGCGGGAAGGACGGCACCTTCGCCAGCTCGTGCTGGGTGCGCAGGCCGAGGAAGTGCATCAGCGAGCGGGCGTTGCACGTGGCGTACATCGAGGAGAAGAGGCCGACGGGGAGCACCGACCGGGCCACCTCACGGGCCACCCCCGCGTCGAGCATCTCCTGGTACGCCTCGTACGCCCGGCGGTACGAGTCCTCCATGACGCGGCCGGTGAGCTCCTGCTGGGCCGGGGTGCCCTCGACGAACTCGTACTTGCCGGGGCGGCCCTGCTGGACCAGCTTGCGGGAGGCGTCCGGGACGTAGAAGACCGGCTGGAGCTCCCGGTAGCGGCCCGACTCCTCGTTGTACGACCAGCCGACGCGGTGCCGCATGAACTCGCGGAACACGAAGATCGGGGCGCTGATGAAGAAGGTCATCGAGTTGTGCTCGAACGGGCTGCCGTGCCGGTCGCGCATCAGGAAGTTGATGAGGCCCTTGGAGCGCTCGGGGTCCTTGGTGACCTCCTCCAGGGACTGCTCGCCCGCCGTGGACACCCGGGCGGCGAACAGGACGTCGGAGTCGCCCGCCGCGTGTTTCACCAGTTCGACGGTGACATCGCTGCGGAAGCTGGGCTTTGCGGGCTCGGGGGTCTCGGTCACCGGCGGGGTCCTTCCAGTTGCGTCGCTCGGGCGGCGCCCACTCTACGGGCCGCCACCGACAAGCAGGACCGGAAGGTCCGTCGGGGGATTTCTTCGACGAATTCGGCGATTCGGGGCACCGATCGGACCCTTCGCACGTCTGACTCATTAGCAGCATCCGAAACAGAGTTCAAGGAGAGCTTCCTCATGTTCCGCCGGCGTGAATCCGTCCCGTTCTCGTTCGTGGCCGAGGCCGACCGATTCCGCAGCAACGTCACCCCGCCCCCGCGGGAGCGCGCCAGCGTCTCCCAGCTGGCCGGCCGGTCCCTCGTCGGGCTG
The DNA here is from genome assembly GCF_042889165.1 of Streptomyces sp. NPDC002669. Lineage (NCBI taxonomy): Bacteria > Bacillati > Actinomycetota > Actinomycetes > Kitasatosporales > Streptomycetaceae > Streptomyces > Streptomyces sp. NPDC002669. The sequence continues at coordinate 4,217 of NZ_JBIAQQ010000040.1, forward strand.
ACGGTCGTCGCCGGGCTCATCGGCTCGCTGATCCTCGGCCTGCCCGCGCTCAGCCCCGTCCAGAGCCCCTCGCACACCGAGCAGACCGAGGCCTTCGACGGGCGCTGACCCGTACGGGCCCCCTGGAGTGGTCGGGTCATGGCCTCCTCGGTAGCCTCACCGGGCACAGCAAATCGAGCGTGCTTGTGAGTGAGGATCAGTCGTGCCTTTGCCCTTCCTGACGGCCGACCGCGCGTTTGACGCGAGCGCTGAGGACCCCGCGCTCCCGTTCGACGACCACGACAGTTGGCGGCGCCCGTACCGTCCCGGCCCCTGGCGGGTCGCGGCCGGGGCGGGCCTGCTGCTGCTCGCGTCCTTCGTGCTGTTCGCCGGGATGATCATCGCGTTCGCCGGGGCACTGCCGGGCACCGTCGTGTGTCTGGGGGTGGCCCTCGCGATCATCGCCTGTGCCCTGCGGCTGCTCCGGATGGGTGCCTGGGTGAGCCGGCACGGCGTGCGCCGGGTGGGTTTCTTCTCCACGACGACCGTGCCGTGGAACCGGATCACCGCGATCCGCACGGTGCAGCAGCCGGTGCGGTGGCTCGGGTTCCCGCGCACGGTGCAGGGCCAGGCGCTGGTCGTCGTGCGTCAGGGGGGCGGGCCGATGGAACCGCTGCTCACCGACAACAACGCGGACTTCCTGAGCCGGGGAGAGGCGTTCGACCGGGCGGCGGACACCCTGGAGGCATGGGGGGACGAGTACCGCCGGGTCTGACCCGAGGGCGTACCGAAGCCGAAGCCGTCCGGGAGCTGTTCGCCGGACGGCTTCGGTCTTTTCGCATCCGCTCCGCGCCCACGGCGCGGCCGGGCCCGGCCCGGAACGCCGGTCAGGACGTGCCGGCCCCGGCGGATCCGGCGTGCAGGGCGATCGCCCTCTGCATGGCCTTCCGGGCCCGCGGGGTGTCCCTGGCGTCCTGGTACGCGACGGCCAGGCGGAACCAGCAGCGCCAGTCGTCCGGGGAGTCCTCGGTCTCCTCGCGGCGGCGGGTGAAGACGGCGTCGGCCGAGTCGCGGTCGATCCGGCCGGACGGCGTCCGGACCAGCTCGTCGACCGGCAGGCCGCCCTCCGCGTCGAGCTCCGCCGCCAGCGCGTTGGCCCGCGCCACGAACTGGGTGTTCTTCCAGAGGAACCAGACCCCGATCACCGGCAGGATCAGCACCGCGACCCCGAAGGCGACCGTCAGCAGGGTGCCGTGCTCGATGAGCATCACGCCGCGGCTGCCGACCAGGACGAAGTAGAAGACCAGGACGGCGGCGGTGACGAAGTAAGTGATCTTTGCGCGCATGGCAGGGCTCAGTCAGTTCAGGTCGAGGAAGTTTTCCAGGCCGAACGTGAGGCCCGGGGTGGTCACCACACGGCGGACGCCGAGCAGGATGCCCGGCATGAAGCTGCTGTGGTGCAGCGAGTCGTGGCGGATGGTGAGCGTCTCGCCCTCGCCGCCGAGCAGCACCTCCTGGTGGGCGAGCAGTCCCCGGAGCCGTACCGCGTGCACCGGGACGCCGTCGACGTCCGCGCCGCGGGCCCCGTCCAGGGCCGTGGTGGTGGCGTCCGGCTGATCGCCGAGGCCGGCCTTCCGGCGGGCCTCGGCGATCAGCTGCGCGGTGCGGGTGGCGGTGCCCGAGGGGGCGTCGACCTTGTTGGGGTGGTGCAGTTCGACGACCTCGACGGACTCGAAGTAGCGGGCGGCCCGCTCCGCGAACTTCATGGTGAGGACGGCGCCGATGGAGAAGTTCGGCGCGATGAGCACACCGGTCTCCGGGGAGCCGGAGAGCCAGGTGTTCAGCTGCGCGAGCCGTTCGTCGGTCCAGCCCGTGGTGCCGACGACGGCGTGGATGCCGTGCCGGACACAGAAGTCGAGGTTGCCCATCACCGATGCGGGGGTGGTGAGCTCTACGACGACCTGGGTGTCGGATTCCGCGAGGGTCTCCAGCTTGTCCCCGCGGCCGAGGGCGGCCACCAGCTCCATGTCGTCGGCGGTCTCGACGGCTCGTACCGCCTCGGACCCGATACGGCCCTGGGCACCGAGAACGGCCACGCGCAGCTTGCTCATTGCTCTGCTTCCTTACGGGTGGGGGTCAGGAGACCGCTTCGTCGAGGCGGTCGGCCTGCTTGTCCTTGAGCGGGCCGATGACGGAGAGCGAGGGGCGGTGTCCGAGGACCTCGCCCGCGACCTCGCGCACGTCGTCGGGAGTGACCTGCGCCATCCGGGCCAGCATGTCGTCGACCGACATCTGGTCGCCCCAGCACAGTTCGCTCTTGCCGATGCGGTTCATCAGCGCTCCGGTGTCCTCCAGGCCGAGGACCGTGGAACCGGAGAGCTGCCCGATGGCGCGGCCGATCTCCTCGTCGCTCAGTCCTTCGGACGCTACCCGGTCGAGTTCGTCCCGGCAGATCTTGAGGACGTCGTGGACCTGGCTGGGCCGGCAGCCCGCGTACACGCCGAACAGGCCGCAGTCGGCGAAGCCCGAGGTGTACGAGTAGACGCTGTAGGCGAGGCCGCGCTTCTCCCGTACCTCCTGGAAGAGGCGTGAGCTCATGCCGCCGCCGAGGGCCGTGCTGAGCACCCCGAGGGCCCAGCGCCGCTCGTCGGTGCGGGCCAGGCCGGGCATGCCGAGGACGACGTGGGCCTGTTCGGTCTTGCGGTTCAGCAGCTCCACCCGGCCCGCGGTGCGCAGGGTGCGGGAGCCGGTGCGCGGGGCGACCGGGACGGCGTCGGTGCGGGACAGCGCGCCCGCCCGGTCGAACGCCTTGCGGACCTGGCGCACGACCGTGGCGTGGTCGATGTTGCCCGCGGCTGCGACGACCAGGTGGGTGGGGTCGTAGTGCTTCTTGTAGAAACGGGCGATCCGGCCGCGGTCGAGCGCGTTGATGGTGTCGACGGTGCCGAGGACGGGGCGGCCGAGGGGGGTGTCGCCGAGCATGGTGTGCGCGAACAGGTCGTGCACGCAGTCGCCCGGGTCGTCCTCCGTCATCGCGATCTCCTCGAGGATGACGCCGCGCTCGGCGTCCACGTCCTCGGGGGCGATCAGCGAGCCGGTCAGCATGTCGCAGACGACGTCGATGGCCAGCGGCAGGTCGGTGTCCAGGACCCGCGCGTAGTAGCAGGTGTACTCCTTCGCCGTGAAGGCGTTCATCTCGCCGCCGACCGCGTCGATCGCGGCGGAGATGTCGAGGGCGCTGCGCCTGGCGGTGCCCTTGAAGAGGAGGTGTTCGAGGTAGTGCGTCGCGCCGTTCAGGGACGGGGTCTCGTCGCGCGAGCCGACGTTGACCCAGATGCCGAAGGTGGCGGAGCGTACGGAGGGCAGGGTCTCGGTGACGACCCGCAGACCGCCGGGCAGGACGGTACGGCGGACCGTACCGATGCCGTTGCTGCCCTTGAGAAGCGTTTGGGTACGGGCGACGGCCCGCGCCTTCGAGGAGGCACGGGCCGTCGTCACGGAACTACGGGACGTCACTTGGCGGCGTCGTCCTTCTTCTCGTCCTCTTCACCCTCGATGACCGGGATCAGGGAGAGCTTGCCGCGGGAGTCGATCTCGGCGATCTCGACCTGGACCTTGGTGCCGACACCGAGCACGTCCTCGACGTTCTCCACGCGCTTGCCACCGGCGAGCTTGCGGATCTGCGAGATGTGCAGCAGGCCGTCCTTGCCCGGCATGAGGGAGACGAAGGCGCCGAAGGTGGTGGTCTTGACGACCGTACCCAGGTAGCGCTCGCCGACCTCGGGCATGGTCGGGTTGGCGATCGAGTTGATCGTGGCGCGGGCGGCCTCGGCGGCCGGTCCGTCGGCGGCACCGATGTAGATGGTGCCGTCGTCCTCGATCGTGATGTCGGCGCCGGTGTCCTCCTGGATCTGGTTGATCATCTTGCCCTTGGGGCCGATGACCTCACCGATCTTGTCCACCGGGATCTTGACGGTGATGATCCGCGGGGCGTTCGGGGACATCTCGTCCGGGACGTCGATGGCCTCGTTCATCACGTCGAGGATGTGGAGGCGGGCGTCGCGGGCCTGCTTCAGCGCGGCGGCCAGGACCGAGGCGGGGATGCCGTCGAGCTTGGTGTCGAGCTGGAGCGCGGTGACGAACTGCTTGGTGCCGGCGACCTTGAAGTCCATGTCGCCGAAGGCGTCCTCCGCACCGAGGATGTCGGTGAGGGCGACGTAGTGGGTCTTGCCGTCGATCTCCTGGGAGATCAGGCCCATGGCGATGCCGGCGACGGCTGCCTTGAGCGGCACACCGGCGTTCAGCAGCGACATGGTGGAGGCGCAGACCGAGCCCATGGACGTCGAGCCGTTGGAGCCCAGCGCCTCGGAGACCTGGCGGATCGCGTAGGGGAACTCCTCGCGCGTCGGCAGCACCGGCACGATGGCGCGCTCGGCGAGCGCGCCGTGGCCGATCTCGCGGCGCTTGGGCGAGCCCACGCGGCCGGTCTCGCCGACGGAGTACGGCGGGAAGTTGTAGTTGTGCATGTAGCGCTTGCGGGTCACCGGGGAGAGGGTGTCCAGCTGCTGCTCCATGCGGAGCATGTTGAGGGTGGTGACGCCCAGGATCTGGGTCTCGCCACGCTCGAACAGCGCCGAGCCGTGCACCCGCGGGATGGCCTCGACCTCGGCGGCGAGCGTACGGATGTCCGTGACGCCGCGGCCGTCGATGCGGACCTTGTCCTTGATGACGCGCTCGCGGACCAGCTTCTTGGTCAGCGCGCGGTACGCGGCGGAGATCTCCTTCTCGCGGCCCTCGAAGGCCGGGAGGAGCTTCTCGGCGGCGAGCTCCTTGACCCGGTCCAGCTCGGCCTCGCGGTCCTGCTTGCCGGCGATGGTGAGCGCCTGGGCCAGCTCGGGGGTGATGGCGGCGGCGAGCGCCTCCAGCACGTCGTCCTGGTAGTCCAGGAAGACCGGGAACTCGCCGGTGGGCTTGGCGGCCTTGGCGGCGAGGTCCGACTGGGCCTTGCAGAGGGCCTTGATGAACGGCTTCGCGGCCTCCAGGCCGGCGGCGACGACCTCTTCGGTCGGGGCCTCGGCGCCGTCCTTGACGAGCTGGATGGTCTTCTCGGTGGCCTCGGCCTCGACCATCATGATCGCGACGTCGCCGTCCTCCAGGACGCGACCGGCGACGACCATGTCGAAGACGGCGTCCTCGAGCTCGGTGTGCGTCGGGAAGGCGACCCACTGGCCCTTGATCAGGGCGACACGGGTGCCGCCGACGGGGCCGGAGAAGGGCAGGCCGGCCAGCTGCGTGGAGCAGGAGGCGGCGTTGATCGCGACCACGTCGTACAGGTGGTCGGGGTTGAGCGCCATAATCGTCTCAACGATCTGGATCTCGTTGCGCAGGCCCTTCTTGAAGGAGGGGCGCAGCGGCCGGTCGATCAGGCGGCAGGTGAGGATCGCGTCCTCGGAGGGCCGGCCCTCACGGCGGAAGAAGGAGCCGGGGATCTTGCCGGCGGCGTACTGCCGCTCCTCGACGTCCACCGTGAGGGGGAAGAAGTCGAGCTGGTCCTTGGGCTTCTTGGAGGCGGTGGTGGCCGACAGCACCATGGTGTCGTCGTCCAGGTACGCGACGGCGGAGCCGGCGGCCTGCTTGGCCAGGCGGCCCGTCTCGAAGCGGATGGTGCGGGTGCCGAAGGTGCCGTTGTCGATGACAGCCTCGGCGTAGTGGGTCTCGTTCTCCACTAGCGTTTTCTCCGTTACATATCGTCTTCGCGCCCCCACGCCCGTGTGGCGGGGGACGGTAGCGGAGAAGCCCTCCATCGGCGGGCCGGTCTTCGATCGAAGCACCCGGGTCGATGAGTCCGGGGGCCACTACCGAGGACCGGCGGCGGGGAGGTCTGCTTCTCGCTCGTCTTCAGGTCGTTCTCCGACCAGGTTACTGAGATTCGGCTCAGCTTGGCATGCCGGTCGTACGGAGATCCGTCACTTCCCGTGCATGCCCGCATACGCACAATCGTACGTACAGCAAAGGGAGCGGCCCCCTCAGTGGTGGGAACCGCTCCCTTCACGGCGTCTTACTTGGCGCCGCCGGCCGCACCGCGGCGGATGCCGAGGCGGTCGACCAGGGCACGGAAGCGCTGGATGTCCTTCTTGGCCAGGTACTGCAGCAGGCGGCGACGCTGGCCGACCAGGATCAGCAGACCACGACGGGAGTGGTGGTCGTGCTTGTGGACCTTGAGGTGCTCGGTCAGGTCGGAGATGCGACGGGAGAGCATCGCGACCTGGACCTCGGGGGAGCCGGTGTCGCCTTCCTTCTGGGCGAACTCGGACATGATCTGCTTCTTCGTAGCGGCGTCGAGCGGCACGCGTACTCCTCTTTGATGTTCGATGCGCCCACGAGTGCCTCTGATCCTGAACGCAGAGGAGCTTCCGTGACTCGGAGGCGAAGGTCCGATGAGCGCAGATCCCAGGATGATCCGGAAGCGCGTACACAAACGGCCGTCACACAGCGTACCAGCCCCGCGGAGCCGGTCCGGGCGGCAGGGGCGCCGGGGCGGATCAGCCGGTGAGGGACCGGATCGAGCGGTAGAGGTCGAAGACGGCGAGGCACAGCGGGATCAGGGTCAGGAGCACGAACGTCTCGGCGATCTCCAGGAAGCGTCCCCAGAAGGGGGTGACTCCCTTGCGCGGCACGATCAGCCCGACGGCGGTGATCAGCGCGGCGCCGCCCGCGACGGCCGCGGCGAGCCAGATCGTACGGATGTCGAGCGCGGAGCCGTCCCCCGCGGCGGCCTCGCGCAGCAGGTCGGCCGGGGGGTCGAGGGACAGACCGAGCCCCAGGAGGACGAGTGAGCCGAGGCCCGCCGCCAGGGCGCAGCCGACCTGGGCCGTGTAGCGGAACAGGTGGGAGCGCATCAGCATGGCGACCCCGGTGGCGAGTGCCAGCAGCCGGGCCCAGGTGTTGTCCGAGAATCCCAGGACGGCCGCGGCGCCCACGGCCACCAGGGCGCAGCCGCCGACCAGGCCGACGAGCAGTTCGTGGCCGCGCCGCGCGCGGGCGGCGATGCGGTCGGCGTCGACCGGGCCCGATGCCGCCGGTTCGGACGTCCCGTAGTCACCGACGGTGGTGCGGGGCGGTTCGAAGCCGATGGGGAGGCGGGCGAAGCGGGTGGAGAGACCGGGCAGGAAGGCGAGGGCGCCCACGGAGAGCGGGGCGCACACCGCGGCGGCCTCGGCGGGCTCCATGCCGGTCGTGATCGCGGCGAAGGTGACCAGCAGGCCGATGGCCGCGGCGAACACGAACGCGACGAAGACGCCGTCCCCGGCGGGGGCGGCGATCATGAGGATCACCGCCGCCACCAGCACGGCGGCGCAGGCGAGCAGGAACTGGAGCCGGCCGATGCCCTGGCCCGCGGCGAGCGGCAGCAGCCCGGCGCCGGCGACCGCCGCGTTCGCGAGCGCGCCGACCCCCAGGGCCGTGCACGATCCCGGGTCGTCGTAGACCCGTGCGCGTACGCAGGCCAGGGCGAGGGCGAGCAGGGCGACGACGGCGGCGAGGACGCCGGGCAGGCCGTGCGTGTCGTGCCGGGCGTCGGAGGTCCACAGCACGAAGCCCAGCAGGACCAGCAGGACCGACCCGCCGAGGAGTCCGGCCGCGCGCGTGAGGCCGTCGCCCCAGAGGGTGCGGTCCCGGGCGACGGCGGTGGCGACGGCGTCGGAGACGTCGTCGAAGACGGCGGGCGGCAGGGACTCGGAGAAGGGGCGCAGGGAGAGCAGTTCCCCGTCGAGGATCCGCTGCCCGGCCAGGGTGCGGCCGCCGTCGAGGACGGTGCCGTCGCGGCGCACCAGGTGGTAGCCGACCGGGGCGCCCCGGTCGGGGCTCTGTCCCGAGAGCCGGAGGATCTCCGGGTACAGGTCGGCGACGGCGATGTCCTCGGGCAGTGCCACGTCGACACGGCCGTCGGGCGCGACGACCGTGATCCGGCAGAAACCGGTTCCGTTGCCGGCCGGGGCTCCGGGTCCCGGCCCGCCGTGTCCGGTGGCTGCCGTTCGGGCCGTCATGGTCACCTGCTGCTCCCCTCGTGGTTCCGCGAAACGGCTCCCGGGTGCACGGTCCCGCGCCCTCGCCGGAACTGGCCGTTTTCTTGCGGTCGTTAGCAAATGCTTACAAGCGTCGCGCCACCCTACCGCCCTCCGGTGACCCCGTACGCCAGTAGGATCCTCCCTCGGACAGGGCCCGTCGCCACGGGGGCGGCGATACGAACAGCTCTTTCCGGCAAGGGAATTGGTGATCCGTGAGTCAGATCGTCGTCAAGCGCCCGCCCCGGGCCCTGCCCTCCGAGGTCCCGGATGCGCAGGTGCAATTGCAACCCCCGCCCGAGCTGCCCCGCGGTCAGCAGGAGGGGATGCTGATGCAGCTGCTGCCGATGCTCGGCATGGGCGGTTCCGTCGTCTTCTTCTTCATGACCCCGAACCCGATCATGCGCATCATGGGCATGATCATGATCGCGTCGACGGTCGCCATGGCCATCGCGATGATCGTCCGTCTCCGGCGGGGCACCCAGGGTCAACTCGCGGACTTACGACGTGACTACCTCAAATATCTGACTCAAACCAGACGGTCCGTGCTGGAGACGGCGCGCAAGCAGCGCGACGCGCAGTTCTATCTCCACCCGTCCCCGGACCAGTTGTGGGCGCTCGTCGCCGAGGGCAGCCGGGTGTGGGAACGCCGCGTCGGTGACGCCGACTTCGCGCAGGTGCGCATCGGCCTGGGCAGCCAGGAGCTCGCCACTGCGCTCATCGCTCCCGAGACCGCGCCGGTCGACGAGCTGGAGCCGCTGACCGCCGGGGCGATGCGGCGGTTCCTGAGCGCCCACAGCACGCTGGACGGCCTGCCCATGGCGGTCTCGCTGCGCGCCTTCTACCACCTGACCGTCAGCGGCGAGGCGGAGTCCGTCCGTTCCACGGCCCGTGCGGTGGTCGGCGCGCTCGCCTCCCTGCACTCCCCCGAGGACCTGGTCGTCGCCGTCGCGACCGGGCGGAACGCCGCCCCGCACTGGGACTGGGCGAAGTGGCTCCCGCACGTCCAGGTGCCGGGGCTCGTCGACGGGGCCGGCAGCCGCCGGCTGATCACCACCGACGTCACGGAGCTGGAGGAGCTGCTCGCGGGCCAACTGGAGGGCCGGCCGCGCTTCCAGCCCGACGGCCAGCCGCTCATGGACCGGCCCCATGTCGTCGTCGTGCTCGACGGCCGGTCCGTGTCGCCGGTCTCCGCCCTCGCCGCGGCCGAGGGGCTCCAGGGCGTGACGGTCATCGAGCTCGTGCCGGGCGAGATCGACGGGGGACGCGGTGGCCTGTCCGTCGTGGTGCACCCGCATTCGCTGCGGCTGGAGTCCGGGCACGGACTGGTCTACGACGGCCTCCCCGACCTGCTCGGCCTCCAGGCCGCCGAGGCGCTGGCCCGGCAGCTGGCGCCGCTTCGCGCGGCCCGGGGCGGGGACGACGACGAACCGCTGCTCGCCGACCTGGAGTTCACCGATCTGCTGAACCTCGGTGACGCGGCCTCGATCGACGTCGGCCGGACCTGGCGGGCCCGTTCCCGTACGGAGCGGCTGCGCGTCCCGATCGGCGTCGGCGAGGACGGCAGCCCGGTGATGCTGGACCTGAAGGAAGCGGCGCAGGAGGGCATGGGGCCGCACGGCCTGTGCGTCGGTGCCACCGGTTCCGGCAAGTCCGAGCTGCTGCGCACGCTCGTGCTCGGTCTCGCCGTCACCCACACCTCGGAGACGCTCAACTTCGTCCTCGCGGACTTCAAGGGCGGTGCCACCTTCGCCGGCATGGCCCGGATGCCCCACGTCGCGGCGGTGATCACCAACCTCGCGGACGATCTGACGCTGGTCGACCGCATGGGCGACTCCATCGGCGGCGAGCTCAACCGCCGGCAGGAGATGCTGCGCGACGCGGGCAACTACGCCAACATCCACGACTACGAGAAGGCGCGCGCGGCGGGCGCCCCGTTGCAGCCGATCCCCTCCCTCGTCCTGGTCATCGACGAGTTCAGCGAACTCCTCACCGCCAAGCCCGACTTCATCGAGATGTTCGTGCAGATCGGGCGCATCGGCCGTTCGCTGGGCGTCCATCTGCTGCTGGCCTCGCAGCGTCTGGAGGAGGGGCGGCTGCGCGGACTGGAGACCTATCTGTCGTACCGGGTCGGGCTGCGCACCTTCTCGGCGGGCGAGTCCCGGGCGGCGCTGGGCGTGCCCGACGCCTACCACCTGCCCAACGTGCCCGGTTCCGGCTATCTGAAGTACGGCACGGACGAGATGGTGCGTTTCAAGGCCGCGTACGTCTCCGGGGTGTACCGCTCGGGTGCCCGGGCGTCCGCGCCCTCCGGGCCGTTGCCGGTGGACCGCAGGCCGGTGGTGTTCACGGCGGCTCCGGTGCCGGTGCGGTACGTGCAGCCGGATCCGGCGGGCGGGGCCGGGGTGCCCGACGCGCGCACACCGGAGGACGACGCCCTGGCGGACACGGTGCTCGACGTGATCGTGGGCCGGCTGGAGGGCCGGGGCGCCTCCGCGCACCAGGTGTGGCTCCCGCCGCTGGACAACCCACCGTCGCTGGACGAGCTCCTGCCGGGGCTCTCCCCGGTCGAGGGCCGCGGGCTGACCCGGCCCGGTTTCGAGGGCGCGGGGCGTCTCGTCGTGCCGCTCGGTGTGGTCGACAAGCCGTACGAGCAGCGGCGCGACACGCTCTACCGGGACTTCTCCGGGGCGGCGGGCCACATGCAGATCACCGGTGGTCCGCAGTCCGGAAAGTCCACGCTGCTGCGCACCCTCGTCGCGGGCTTCGCGCTCACCCACACGCCCCAGGAGGTCCAGTTCTACGGGCTGGACTTCGGCGGTGGCGGCATGGCCTCGGTCTCCGGGCTGCCGCACGTCGGCGGGATCGCCTCCCGGCTCGACCCGGAGCGGGTGCGGCGCACGGTCTCCGAGGTGTACGGGATCATGGCGCGGCGCGAGGAGTACTTCCGCAGCGCGGGCATCGACTCCATCGCCACCTTCCGCAGGCTGCGGGCGCGCGGCGACATCCCGGTCACGGACCAGCCGTGGGGCGACGTCTTCCTGCTCATCGACGGCTGGGGCAGCTTCCGTACGGACTACGAGGGGCTGGAGGCGGCGGCCGTGGACATCGCGGCGCGCGGCCTCGGGTACGGCATCCACCTGGTCGTCACGGCGCCGCGTTCCATGGAGGTCCGGGCCAACCTCAAGGACCACCTGATGAACCGGCTCGAACTGCGGCTCGGTGACGTCATGGACTCCGAGCTGGACCGCAGGGCCGCGGCCAATGTGCCGGCCGGAGTGCCCGGTCGTGGCCTCACACCGGAGAAGCTGCACTTCATGGCCGCGGTGCCGCGGATCGACGGCATCAACTCCGACAGCGACCTCTCCGAGGCGACGGCGGCCATGAACCGGGAGGTCGCCCGGCACTGGACCGCGGCGCCCGCCCCGGCGGTCCGGCTGCTGCCCCGCGAGCTCCCGGCGCGCGAGCTGCCCCCGGGCCACGCGCATCCGGAGCGGGGCGTCGCGTTCGGCATCGACGAGAACAACCTGGAGCCGGTCTTCCTCGACTTCGAGCGCGACCCGTTCTTCCTGGTGTTCGGCGAGAGCGAGTCCGGCAAGTCCAACCTGCTGCGCCTGCTCATCAAGCAGCTGAGCGAGAGGTACGACGGGAACGTCTGCAAGTTCTTCGTCATCGACAACCGGCGCACGCTCCTGGACGTCACCCCCGCGACGCACCTGGCGGAGTACGTGCCCATGTCCAACAACATGGAGCACCACATGGACGCGCTGTACAACCTGATGGAACGCCGCACGCCGTCGCCCGACGTCACCGCGCAGGAGCTGCGCGAACGCAGCTGGTGGAGCGGCCCGACGGTGTACGTGGTCATCGACGACTACGACCTGGTCTCCACGGCCGCGGGGAACCCGCTGGCCAGGCTGACGGAGATGCTGCCGTTCTCACGTGACGTCGGTGTCCGGTTCATCATCGCCCGCAGCACGGCGGGGGCCGGACGGGCCCTGTACGAGCCGTTCATGCAGCGCGTCATGGAGCTGGGCGCGCAGGGCCTGATGCTCTCGGGCGACCCCATCGAGGGGGACGTACTCGGCAACGTGCGGCCACGCCCGATGCCTCCGGGGCGCGGGGTGTTCGTCACGCGGCGGCGGGGGAATCCGCTGGTGCAGTCGGGGCTCATGGACGGGGAGCGGTAGTGCGGGATGGTGGGGGGGGGGGGGGGGGGGGGGCCCCCCCCCCCCCCCCCCCCCCCCCCCCCCCCCCCCCCTCCTTCCGGTTCACCCGGGACCGTGCCCCGCCCGCCGGGGTCTCACCCGGTCGTGCGCCGCTCGTGGGCTCCGGTCCCGGGCCGTCTCACTTGCCGAAGAAGGCGTTGTGGATCGCGACCGTCGACCGGTTGCCGTCCTTGTCGGTGACGACGGCCTTCAGCGAGATCGCCTTGTCCTTCTTCGGGGCGTTCACCGTGATCCTGCCCGCCGTGACCGGGACGGGCAGCCACGTCGTGTCGTCGTACGACACCAGGACCCGCAGGGACTTCAGGCCGGTGCCGGCCGCGGCGCCCTGCACCTCGACGGGGAAGGTCTGCCGACTGCCTGCCGGAACAGTGGAGTCCGGTGCGAGTCGCGGCAGGAAACGGGCCATGGAGACCGGGAGTCGGGTGGAGCTCTCGGTGCGGGCCGAGTCGAAGGTCCACGAGGCGTCGATCCGGGTTCCGGTGCGGTTGATCTCGGTGTCGCGGTGGATCGTGGTCGACACCTCGTACGCGGCGGCTTCCGACGGCAGGGTGAAGGCGCCCTGGTCGATGGCGGCGTCCTTCTGCGCGTACAGCTCGCCGTTGCGGCGGATGGTGGTGCTCGCTTCCGTGTACCGGACGGACCCGAAGTGGCCCGCCCCGTCGCTGACCAGCGGCAACGAGCCGTAGATGTCGTCGCCGTCGCGCACGAGTCCCTCGTTCGCGTTCATCCGCGGGCCCGGCACGCCGATGTTGTACTCCTCGGTGTACGTCTTCCCCGCCTCGAACCGCCGCGGCTCGTCGAAGCCGTACAGCGAATCGAAGCTCCGGTAGCCCGTGGAGTCCGCCTCGCCCAGCACGCCCGCGGCGACGTTCCAGAGGGCCCCGTGGTCCGTGGACAGGTACACGTCGCGCGTTCCCGGTGCCGACTGCACGGAGTAGGGGGCGTCGACGCCGCCGCCGTAGTCCAATATGCCGTGTGCCGCGAGGGCGCCTTCGAGGCCGGGCACGGACGACCCGATCTTCGCCTTGACCAGGGCCAGTTCCTCGGGCCGGTAGGTCTTGCTGTAGCCGGTGGCCAGCTTCTGGACCGGGCCGCCGGTGATGACGTTGTATTCGGTGGTGCCCCGCTGCCAGTTCGCGGACCACTGCTGGACGAGGGAGCCGTCGTCCAGCCCGGGGCCCTGGTGCGCGGTGCGCAGGTTGTCGAAGCTGCCGAACTCGCCCCCCTCGATGATGAAGGTCTCGGGTGTGCTCAGGGTGTACATCATTCCGGCGCGCGTGAAGCGAGCGGCGGTGTCCGGCACTTCGACGTTCACGGGCCGGGTGGTCCGGGCGTCGAGGGTGACGGTGGTGGGGCCGGTCACCGAGAACTGCGGGTTGTTGATCAGGTCGATGCCCTTGGCCGGGGCTGCGGGGTCGACCATCATGTCGGCCGCGAGGCTGTAGGTGCCGCGCGGCAGCCTGACCGTGGTGGAGCCGGACGACAGGTCGGGGAAGAACCGCAGGCCCGCGGCGGACTCGCGGTAGCCCTTCAGGTCGGCCTGCCAGGTGGTACTGGCCGCGCCGTCCCGTCCGAGGGTCTTGAAGGTGACGTCGTACGACTCGCTCTCGCGGTCCACCGCTGCCGCGGTGCGCACGGTCCGGCCGTCCGCGGACGCGACGACCGTGGTCGAGTACGAGCCGTCGACCGTACCGCCGAGCCGGGTGTCGGCCGTCAGGTCCACGGTGGCGGTGCCACCCGCCGGGACCGTGACCCGCTGTGCCCCGAGGGTGAAGAACCCCGCCGGGGCGGGCTTTCCGTCCCCGCCGGTGGGCTCCTCCAGCGACAGGTCCAGCGTCACGTCGGCGGTGCCGCCGTTCCGGTACTTCATCTGCTTGGTGACGGGGGTGTCGTCGGTGTGGGGCCACTGCTGGACGCCCAGATCGACCGAGCCCGGTTCGGAGACGACGGTCTGGTCGATCGCCTTGTCGACGGCGAGCCGGCCCGCGCCCTGCTGGAAGACCGAGTGGGAGCCGCCCTTGGCCGAGCCCGTCAGGACGGCCTTGATCTGTGCGCCCGTCCAGGTGGGGTTCTTCTGCTTGAGGATCGCCGCGGCGCCCGCGACGTGCGGGGTCGCCATCGACGTACCGCTCATGCTGACGTACCCGGCGGGGTTCTGTTCCGGGGTGCCGGTCGCCGCGGCCGCCGTGATCTCCACGCCCGGCGCGGTGATGTCGGGCTTGACGGCGCCGTCCCCGATGCGGGGTCCGACGCTGGAGAAGTCGGCGATCAGGTCGTTGTCGTCGACGGCGCCGACGGTCAGGGCGGCGTCGGCGCTGCCCGGCGACCCCACCGTGCCCCGGCCCGGCCCGCTGTTGCCCGCGGCCACCGCGAACAGGACGCCCTTCTCCGCGGAGAGCTTGTTGACCTGGGCTTCCAACGGGTCGATCCCGGAGGTGTCGGGGCTGCCCAGGCTCATGTTGACGATGTCGGCGCCCTGGGCGACGGCCCAGTCGACCCCGGCGAGGATGCCGGAGTCCTCCCCGGAACCCTGGTCGTCCAGCACCTTGGCGTTGATCAACTGGGCCCCGGGGGCCACGCCCTTGAACCGGGCGTCCTTCGCTCCCGTGCCGGCCGCGGTGGAGGCCACGTGCGTACCGTGCCCGACCCGGTCCCGGGCGTCCGGGGAGCCGCTGAAGTTCCGCTCCGCCACCACCTTGCCCGCCAGGTCCGGGTGGGTGGCGTCGATCCCGGTGTCCACGACGGCGATCTTCACACCGGTGCCGTCGTAGGAGCGGGCCCAGGCCGCCGGGGCACCGATCCGGCCGGTGCTGTGGTCGAGGGACGCCTTCCGTACGCCGTCCAGCCAGATCTGTGCGATGCCGGAGGTCATGGCCGCCGAACCGTCGCCCCGGGGGCGGGTCAGGGCGTCCCACAGCGAGCCCGCGCCGTCGGTGGTGCTGGTGACGGCATCGGCGCCGAGGGCCGACAGGGTCCGGCGGACGGTGGTGCCGTCGGAGGACCGCACCCCGGAGCGGGCGGACCCGGCCGCCGATCCGCGGTAGCCGACGATCACCTTGAGTCCGTCCCGGTTGGCCCTGCGGCTCTCCGGCCGGGCGAGTCCGGTGACGTCGAACAGCCGCTGGTCCAGCGTGCCGTCGGCGATCAGCCGCCGGGCGTCACGCGGCACCACGTAGGTACGGCCGTTGTGGGTCCGGGTGAAGAAGGGCATGTTCTCCCGGCCCTTCGCCCGCTGGATACCGCCGACCCGGCCGCGGGAGTCCACGAGGACCCGGTCGCCGGTGATCAGTGCGACGGTGTGCACGGTCCGGCCGGACGCCCTCAAGTCCTTTGCCGTTACCGGGTGTTCCTTGTCCGGGCCGCTGCTCTTCGCCATGGCCGGGCCGGTCGTGCCCGCGGCCAGGACGACGGCGGCCGCAGCGACGACGGCGTACGCCTGTTTCGATCGTTTACGCAAGATTGCCCCTGCTCAGGAGTGGATCGGGCGGGCGAGGGCCCGGCCCGTGCGGGGCTCGGCTCGAATGCACTCACGGCCCCGGGCTCCGAACTATTCCAGGGGCGTTCGAAAGCACTCAATGATCGTTGTGTAACAGCCGTCCGGCACGATCGTGCCGGTCGACCGGGCAGGACGGGGCGGCCGTCGGTGTGCGTCCCGCCGCAGGTCCGGAGGCATGCGGACCGGTGATACCGGCCCGCCCGGCCCCCGACGTCACACCGAACGGCGGTCAGGACGAAGCGGGATCGTGACCGGTCGTCACGTGCCGGCGCCGGTAGTGCCGCGCCGCCCGTGCCCGGTTTCCGCACGACGGCTTGCACCACTCCTGCCGTCCGTGGCTCTTGACGAAGTAGCGCACGCAGCGGGGAGCGGTGCAGGCGCGCAACCGCTCGCGCTGCGGACCGCTCAGGAAGTCGATGGCCGCGCGCGCCAGGGCCGCCAGGAGGCGTACCTCCGCGTCGTCCTGCGCCGACAGCAGACGGGCCCGGGGGGCGTCTTCCTGGGGCCAGTCCAGCTGCGGGACGACCGGTTCGCGGGCGGCGACCGCGTTGATGTGGGCCAGCGCCTGATCGGCCGGCATCAGCCGCCGGACGTCCGCCGGGCTGGGAGGAGCGGGACCGACCGCCCGGGCGAACAGCGTCCGGACCGCCCGCCGCAGTTCGGTGATCTCGGCCCTGAGGTCCTCGTCCGCCGTGATCCCCCCGGCCGGAAGGCAGTCGGCCAACAGGTCGGCCCGGGCCAGGATCCAGCGGGTCGTCCCGTGTGTCGTGGCGAGGTCGTCGGCGACACCGCCCTCCCCGTCGTGGCGGATCGTGCTCGCCAGTTCCAGCGCGGGCCAGCGTTCCATCGGCGTCTCCCTTCCCGTCCCTGCCGGGTCGTCGACCACTTGATCACATTCCCGTGCGCACCCTAGAGTCTCTAACGGTAAAAAAAATAATTTCCGTTAGACAGTGGGTGGGGCGACGAGCCGCGCCTCACGGTGAACCGGTGGTCGCGACCGCGACCGCCATGGGAGGGGACGGACGATGACGGTGCTGCTTGCCCAGATCAGTGACCTGCACCTGGACGGCAGTGAGCGGGCCACCGAACGTGCGGTCCGCGTCATGGACCATCTGCGCGCCCTGCCCCGCCCGGTCGACGCGGTCCTGGTCACGGGGGACATCGCCGATCACGGCGAGGAGGCCGAATACGAGGAGGCGGCCCGCATCCTGACGGCCCCTTTCCCGGTGCTCACCTGCCCCGGCAACCACGACGTACGTCCGGCCTACCGCAAGGCCCTGCTCGGCGAGGCCCCCGGCCACGGGCCCGTCAACCGGATCCACCACGTCGCCGGGACCGCCGTCCTGATGTGCGACTCCACCGTCCCCGGCCGCGACGAGGGGCGCCTCGATGCCGAAACGCTCGACTGGATCGACGCCCGGCTCGCCGCACTCCCCCGGGACACCCCGGCGCTGATCGCCTTCCACCAGCCACCGGTCGCCCTCCACCACCCGCTGCCCGACTCCAGCCTGCTCGAACAGCCGGGAGACCTGGCCCAGTTGCTGGACGCGCACCCCCAGGTCGTCGCCGTCCTGACCGGACACGCCCACACCGCGGCCGCCTCGACCTTCGCCGGCCGTCCCCTGATCGTCGGCCCGGCCGTCACCTGGACCCTGCGCATGCCCTGGGAGGGCGACCGCCCCGCGGACCGCGACCAGCCGCCCGGTCTCGCCTTCCACGTCCTGGCCGACGACCGGCGCCTGACCACCCATTACCGCGTCGTGCTCTGACCCCGCCCACCACGGAGGCATCATGGTCCACCCCTGTGCCGTCCTCGGGTTCCTGGCGGCGGTCCTTCCCCTGGTCGCCACCCCCGGAGCAAGCCTGGCCCTTCTGGTCCAGCACGTCACCGACAACGGGCGCCGCCGGGCCCTTCCCGTCATCCTCGGCACGGCCACCGGCCTGTACGTCCACGCCGCCCTCGCCGTGGCCGGACTGTCGGCCCTGGTCATGCACTCCGGCCGGGCCTTCACGACCGTCAAGGTCGTCGGCGCGGTCTATCTCGTCGGCCTGGGCCTGTGGACCTGGCGGTCCGCCTCGGCCCCGGCGCGCACTCCCGCCCGCCGGCGGCTGCCGGCGCGGCCGGACTCCGTCTATGTCCAGGCCCTGCTCGCCAACGTCCTCAACCCGAAGGCGGCCTCCATCTACCTGACCCTCGCTCCCCAGTTCATCGACGCCGACGCCGCCTTCGGCAGCCAGGTCCTCGCCCTGGCCACCGCCCACGCGCTGCTGATGACGCTCTGGCTCCTCGCCTGGACCGGCCTCGTCCGGCGTGCCTCGCACGTCCTGCGCAAACCCCGATTCAAGCGCCTGGCCGCCCGGGCCACGGCCGTGATGCTCCTCGCCCTCGGGGTCCGGACCGTCGCGACGTAGACCGGCGGCCGGCCCCGGGCACCTGCGGATCCGGCCGGGCCGGGAGGGTACCTCAGTCCCCCGTCGGTCCGCTCCCGGAGGAAGTCGGCGTGGCCGTTGTGGCGGGCGTACTCCTGGATCATCAGCAGGTAGACCCAGCGCGGGCTGAGGGCGACCCCGTAGGAGGACATGAAGGTCTCGTCGAGGTCGTGCCCGGCCGCTGCCGCGTCGCAGGCGTCGACCTCGTTCCGAAACAGCGCGAAGTCCCTCTCCGCGTCGGCCGCGCGCACCCCGTCGAACCCCTCGTCGCCGTCCGACGGGCCGGTGAAGACATCACCGATGTCCTCGCCGGCGAAGGAGCGCCGGAACCACCACCGCTCCACCTCCGCCATGTGCCGGACCAGGCCCAGGAGGGTGAGGTTCGACGGCTCCACGGCCGTCCGCACCAGCTGGGCCGGTTCCAGCCCGGCGCATTTGGCCAGCAGCGTCTCCCGGTGCCGACGCAGCCAGCCCTCCAGCATCCGACGCTCCGTCACGGTACCCAGATCGCCCAGCTGTCCGGTGCGCTCGACCGGTGGCGCCGTCCATGTCAGGGGCCCACCCTGCCCTGCCGTCCGGGAGGGATCAAGGGGGCGTTCCGACGACCTCGCGCGGGCCGCGGGGCCGACCGCTCCGACGCGGCCGGGTGGGGTCGGAGCAGCCGGCCGGCGGAAGAAGTCGCCGACGACGCACGGGCTCGTCACCGGGCCCGCGGCCCCGGCCGCCGGACTCTCGCGGTCACGATGTCCGCGAAGCGGTGAGCGACGGTGCGCCAGGCTTCGGTGGCTTCCGGTTCGTCCCGCAGTGCCAGGGCGTGCAGGGTCTCCGGGGGCGGCGCGCCGTTCCGGTCCAGCCGGTCGCGGTTCCAGCCGCGGATCCGCTCGGCCGTGGTCTCCGGATGGAACTGCACGCCCCACGCCGCGGAACCGATTCGGAACGCCTGGTAGGGGCAGCGCTCGCTGCGGACCAGCCAGTGGGCGTCGGCGGGAAGCGCGGTGATGGCGTCGACGTGGTTCTCGATGGCCGGAGGGTGTGCGGGCAGCCCGTGGAACAGCGGGTCCCCGGCCGCCTCGGGGCGCAGGCTGAGCCGGGTGCTGCCGAACTCGGGCGGTCCGTGTTGCCCGCGCACCTCACCGCCGGCGACGTGGGCGAGCAGCTGGCCCCCGAGGCAGATGCCGAACATCGGTGTCCCCTCGTCGATCGCCTGACGCACGAGGGCCCGGGTCGCGGGCAGCCAGGGCGCGCGGGCGTCGTCGTCGGGAAGGCGGGCGCCGCCGAGGACGACGAGTCCGGGATGCTCCAGCCTGCCGGGAAGCGGGGCGCCCTCGTACGCCCGGACCACGCGCATCGTCACGCCCCGCTCCTCCAGCCAGGCCGCCCAACGGCCCGGTCCCCCTCCGGGCTCGTGCTGGACCACCAGTGCCGTGGCCGTCACGCCGTCGGTACTCATCCCTGTGCCCCTTGTCGCCGTCCGCGTTTCCTGTCCGCCGGTGCCGGGCAGCTCCCGCCCGGCCTCCGCGGGACCACACTGCCCCGGGGCGGCACCGACGACACCGGCGAAGAACGCCCCGCCGGGCCGGTGGGGGCGCCGGGGCGACCGGCCGCCACACCCCGGCCCGTCCGTCCGCGCGGCCTCTGGCATCATGTGACGTTCTGCCGACGGACACCGGTGCCCACCGGCCCGTGTCCGTCGCCCGACATCCACGACATCTGCCGCACAGCACCGGATTCGGGTAACGAGCAGTCGAGGAGAGGAACGTTCATGCGTGCTCGGAACATCGGCGCGGCCGCCGCGACGGCACTGGCCCTGGTGGCTGCCCGCGACCTCGTCCAGAAGAAGCACGCGCTGCTCAGAAACTTCCCCGTGATCGGGCACGCCCGGTACCTGCTGGAGACGATCGGGCCGGAGCTGCGGCAGTACGTCGTGACCTCCAACGAGGAGGAGCGCCCGTTCAGCCGTGACCAGCGCACCTGGATCTACGCGTCGGCGAAGGAGGAGAACAACTACTTCGGCTTCGGAACCGACGTCGACGTCGAGCACGTGCAGGGGCACGCGTACATAAAGCAGCGCACGTTCGCCGGCACACTGCCCGACCTGCACGACCCGCAGTCCCCGCTGCCCTCGGCGAAGGTGCTGGGCGGTCCGCGCGGACGCGCCAAGGCGTTCCGGCCGGCGAGCGTCGTGAACATCTCGGCGATGAGCTTCGGGTCGCTGTCCGGTGCGGCCGTCACGGCGCTCAACAAGGGCGCGGCGCTGGCCGGCGCGATGCAGAACACGGGCGAGGGCGGCCTCTCGCCGTACCACCGCAACGGTGGTGACCTCGTCCTCCAGATCGGGACGTCGTACTTCGGCTGCCGCAACGAGGACGGCACCTTCAACCTCGACAAGCTCAAGGACGTGGTCGCCGGCGCCCCGGTCAGGGCGATCGAGATCAAGCTCTCCCAGGGGGCCAAGCCGGGGCTCGGCGGGATGCTGCCGGGCGCGAAGGTGACCCCCGAGATCGCCGAGATCCGCGGCATCCCGGTCGGCGTGGACTGCGCCTCGCCCTCGCGGCACACCGCGTTCCACGACGTCGACTCGATGCTCGACTTCGTGGAGCTGCTCGCCGCCGAGACCGGGCTGCCGGTCGGGATCAAGAGCGCCGTGGGAGAGATGGAGTTCTGGCAGGAGCTGGCCACGCTGATGGCGCGTGGTGACCGCGGGGTCGACTTCGTGACCGTCGACGGCGGCGAGGGCGGCACCGGGGCGGCCCCCCTGATCTTCAGCGACTCGGTGTCGCTGCCGTTCCGGATGGGCTTCTCCCGCGTCTACGGCACCTTCGCCGAACGGGGCCTGACCGACGACCTCACCTTCATCGGCTCCGGCAAGCTCGGCCTGCCCGAGAACGCCGCCGTGGCCTTCGCCCTGGGCGTCGACATGATCAACGTCGCCCGCGAGGCGATGCTGTCCATCGGCTGCATCCAGGCGCAGAAGTGCCACACCGACAAGTGCCCCACCGGCATCGCCACCCAGAACCCGTGGCTGGTCCGCGGCGTCGACGCACCCTCGAAGGCCACCCGGGCCGCCGTCTACCTGCGCACCCTGCGCAAGGAACTGCTGAAGGTCTCGGGAGCGGTCGGCGTCGCCCACCCGGCGCTCATCACCACCACCGACATCGAGATCCTGAACGGCGACTACGACGCCCGCACCCTGGCGAGCGTCTACGGCTACAAGGAGGGCTGGGGCGAACTCGGCCCGGAGCTCGCCCGGGAAATCACCACGCTGCTCACCACCGGCCCGGCCCCGCTCCACGGGCCGACCGCCTGACGCGCGACGAGTCACCGGGGGCAGCCGGAGGGCCGGGCTCGGGCCTGCGATCGTCGGGGGCGGACGCCGCGCCTTCATGAATGGTGGGCACACCTCGGCGCCGGTCTCCGGCGTGCCGGCCGTCGTCGGTGCGCTGGTCGCGGCCGTCCGTGTACGGCGTGGTCCCGAGGCGGCCCGGCGCTGGAGGGTGCGGGCCGGCCCGCACGGGCCGTCGTGGGGCGGCCCGTGCGGGGGTCCTTCCGTCCCGGCCGCCTCGCGGTGGCCGGGACGTGGTGTCAGCCCGCCATCGGCAGGCTCCTGCGCGACGGCACCGCGTTGAGTTCGTCCACGGCCACCGCCTCCCCGCTCTCCGCGTCGACGTAGCCGACCCGGACGACCGGGTCTTTCCCGGCGTCGCGCACGGCCGTGGCGTCGAGCGCGAACAGCACCGCCACCGGGCGTGCGTCCGCCCGGTTCCCGTACACCCCCGAGTACTGGAGGATGCGCCAGCCGCCGTCCTCCCAGTGGTCCAGGAGGGCGGACCTGACCACGGGTGCGGCGGCCTGCCAGGCCAGGGAGTTCTCCAGGAGTTCGACGCTCGCCGCGACCGGCACCCGGTCCCTCCCCGCGGTGCCGAGGAGCGGGTGGCCGAGGAGTCGCAGTCTCGTCCGGCGCAGCGGCAGCAGCCACCACCGGTCGAGGTCGGCCGAGAGCCCGACCAGCACCGCCGCCGCCCCGGCCAGGAGGGCGAGGGCGGCGACGGGCCGGTCCCGGAGCGTCGGCCACCAGGGGTCCTGCGCCACCGCGACGGTCGCACCGCCGGCCAGTACCACGGCCGCCCGTGCGAACGCCCGCCAACCGATGGGGGTGTCGTCACTGGCCGAGCAGCCGCAGGAGGACTCCGGTGCCACGGCCCGGCCGTAGCCGAGGTATCCGAGGAAGCCCGCCCCGAGGAGCGCGGTCGCGGCCCCCGGCAGCGGGTTCGTGGGGACCGCCAGCAGGCCCGCGGCGATCAGGAGTTCGGCCGCCCCGGTCAGGCGCAGCACCGTGGTGGCCCGTTCGCTGCTGCGCAGCATGCGGGCCAGTGCCGTCTTCGGCGCCTGCCGTGCGGTGTCCCGGCCGAACGCCTTGACCGCCCCGGTCCACCCGAGCAGGCCCGCGAGGACCAGCGGGGCGAGGCTCGTTGTCAGTGACAGCATCTCTTCCTCTCCGTTTCCTCGGGACCGTGTCAGTGACCGACGGAGATGCGGACGACGTCCACGGAGTCGTCGGACGGCCGCCAGGCGCCGAGCACCTGGGCGCTCTGCCCGATGCGCAGCCGGGACAGGTCGGACGTCAGGGCGCGGCCTGCGTAGGAGGCGCTGGTGTCCGGGGCGACGTGGCCGACCAGTTCGTGCTGTCCGTGGGCGAGGTGCAGCCGGTTCTTCGCGATGCCCCGGATCTGCGTGTCCAGGTTCACTATGTTCACCCAGACCGCGTCGGCGGCCACCGTGCCGTCGGGCATCTCGACGCCGCGCGCGTAGAGCCCGTCGCCGATGTCGATCGCCTCGGCCGTGGTGGCGCGCACCTTCCACACGCTGGTCACGTTGGTCATCTGCACCCGGGAGTGGCCGCCGTTGGATCCGGCCACCTCCAGGACGCTGCCGGTGATGCCCGTGATGCGGCCTTCCACGAAGGCGGATTCGGCTATCGCGGGGTCGAGCGAGGGTTCCGCGGCGAACGCGGCGTCCGCGTCGAAGCCGCCGAGCGCGGACGCGCCGATGATGGTCGCGCCGCCGAGGGCGGCGTTGGTGAGGAAGCGGCGACGGCGCATCCCGTCGGTCCGGTCGTTGCGTGCGTTCATGCCGATGCTCCTCACTCGTAGATGTAGACCGGCAGCTTGCCCGAGCTCAGGTTGCCGATCGCCGAGAAGGCGGCCGGGGTCAGGTCGAGGACGCGGTTGGTGCGGCAGGTGCCGTTGCAGCAGGTCGCCTCGCCGCACCACTCCTTGGTGCGCGGGCCGCAGTCGGTGATCGTGATGCACACCGTCGCGCCCGAGCACTGGTGCCGGACGTTCATCACCGCGCCGCAGCCGCGTCTGGGGATGTTCTCGCCGCAGAGGTCGGGCCGGGTGATGTCCCAGCATGCCTGTGAGGCGTTGGGCCACGCGCCGTGGCGCGCGCCGGACTGGCAGTTGCCGCAGGCGCCGCCGCCGGCACTGGAGCAAGGTCCCCAGGAGTTGCCGCAGCAGAACCAGCTGGTCTCGCCGGCCCACAGGCTGGTCGATCCGCAAGCCATCGTTTTCCCTTTCTCGGAGATTGACACGTACATGACAATTCCGGAATCGGGTGTCACCCCGGAGCCAAGGGGGGACGCCCGCGTTCCGGCCGAGGATGGTTCGTTCGTTCGAAGCACCTCAATGATGCGCGTAGACAAGCCTGTTGTATAGACGGCGGCGTTCCGCCCGGCGCGGTCCGAACGGGATGACCTATCCTCTGCCGTGCCCCTGCGCCCGGCTCAGCCACGGGCCGAACTCGCTCTCCATGACCAGTCGGCCGAGCTTGCGGTACTCCTGGAGCACGGCCGAGACGATCTGCTCCATGCCGAGCGGTCCCCCCGCTTCCGCCGCCCGGTAGGCGGCGGTCACCGCGCAGGAGCGGATCGATCCTCCCGCCAGTTCGAAGCGCTGCGCGCAGAATTCCAGGTCGAGGTCGGCGGCGCGCGGGATCTCCGCCCCCAGGCAGCGGTCCCACAGGGCCAGTCGCTGCCGGGCGTCCGGCATGGGGAAATCCGCGATCACGTCGAGGCGGCGGGTGAACGCCTCGTCGAGGTTGGCCCGCAGGTTGGTGGTGAGCACCGCGATCCCGTCGAAGGACTCGATGCGCTGCAGCAGGTAGGCCGACTCCACGTTGGCGTGGCGGTCGTGCGCGTCCTTGACCTGCGAACGCTTCCCGAAGATGGCGTCCGCCTCGTCGAACAGCAGGATGCCGTTGACGTCGGACGCCTCGACGAAGATCCTTTCGAGGTTCTTCTCGGTCTCGCCGATGTACTTGTCCACCACGATGGACAGGTCCACGACGTAGAGTTCCATGCCGAGCTCCGACGCCACCACCTCGGCGGACATGGTCTTTCCGGTGCCGGACTCACCGGCGAACAGCGCGACGACCCCTCTCCCCCGGCCGCCTCCCGGCCGCATCCGCCACTCGCCGAGCACCTGCCCGCGGTGGCGTGCGCGCAGGGCGAGTTCGGACAGCTGGCGGTGGGTCGCGGGAGGCAGTACGAGGTCGTCCCAGCCGACCGCGGGCTCGATGCGACGGGCGAGGCGTTCGAGCCCCGCGCCGTTCTGCGCCCGGACCGCCGTGCGCAGGTCCCGCACGCCCACCGGACGCTCCTCCAGGGCGGCCAGCCGGGAGGCGACGGCGGCGGCCCTGCGCACCTGTTCGGAGTCGAGCCGGTAGGCGGTGGTGGCCTCCACGACCCCCGCCTCGACCCGCGCCTCCCCGGCGGGCAGGCCGACGGACGCGCCGGCCCGGTCGAGCGCCCGGCGCCACTGCCGTGCCACGTCCGCGGGGCCGGGCGGCGGGACGTGGACCGGAACCGGACTCTCCTCGGCCCACAGGGGGTCCCAGTTCTTCGTCCCGTACACGACCAGCGGGGTGCCGCGGAGCGCCGCGCACAGGTCGCCGAGCAGCCGGGCCCCCTCGGGCCGTTCGGGGGCCAGCGTTTCGAGCGGCCCGAGGACGACACCGCCGCGGCTCAGCCGGGCCTCGGCCGCCAGGGTCCGTGCGAGGTCCGCCGGGCCGGGGGCGGCGGCGAACGCCGCGATGTCGACCACCAGCGGCCGGCGTCCCGCGGCGAGGAGCGCCTGCACCGCCAGCCCGCCCGGGTCGCCACCCCGGTCGAGCAGATGCACCAGGCCGCTGCCCGTGCCCAGGGCCGCCGCGACCCTCGGTGTCCCGGGCGCCGGGTCGGGCTGCTCGTCCCCGGGCCCGGCCACCCGGACCAGTCCGCGCAGCCTCCCGTCGGGTTCGTCGTCGCCGAGCAGATGGGCGGTGACCCGGTCCGGCGCCCGCAGCACCCGGGAGAGCAGCGGGCGGTCGGCCTCCAGGACGGTCAGCAGCCCGCCCGCGACCAGAGGGGCGGACGGCGAGAACCGGAAGCGGCCGGAGCTCGCGGCGGGCAGCCCGCAGAGTTCGAGGGCCAGGCCGATGGTCGGTCTGCGCCGGTTGAGGTCGTCGTTGAGGTAGCCGTAGAGCCGCTCGAACCGGGCGTCGATGTCCGGCGCCGTCGCGACCATCAGCAGGTCGACGTCGAGCGGGGTCAGACCGAAGTCCTCGACGAGCCGGCCGAGCCGGCTCCCGGGGCGCGGCCGTGCGGGGGGCTCGGACGCGTACTGCGGTACGGGCCCGAACGCGTCGCGGGCCGCCAGGATCCGCTCGACCCCCTCGGGGGTGAGGTACTGCCCCCGGTAGGGGTCGTCGGGTTGCGGGTCGACGGCCCGCCGGGCCGCGACGGCGTTCCTGACCCGCTGCTCGACGTGGCCCAGCCGCTCCCAGAGCTCCTCGACGGCCGTCGGGACGCCGGACGGTTCCGCGGTGGTCCGGGGGGCGTCCTGCGCGGTGGTCACCGGGCCGCGCCCCCGCGTCGGCGCCGGCCGGGCGGCAGTTGCCGTTCGCGTTGCGCGGCGAAGCCCTCCCCGCCGGGGTCGGATGCCCCGTCGTAACGCAGCCGGCGCCCGGGGCCCGCCCCGTCGCCGTCGCGGGCGGGCGCGGCCCGCACCACCAGTCCTTCGGTGACCGGCGGCCCGGCGGGCTCCTGTTCGCCGGCCAGCGGTGCCCACACCCGCAGGTCGATCGCGGCCTTGAGCTCCCCGCCGAGCGCGGACCACACCTCGGCGGTGGACTGCCGGTCGGTGCTCGGGCCCGCCGCCTCGATGTCCACGGTCAGCCCCAGTTCGGCGAGGCTGCCGGTGAGCATCCCGGCGGGCAGCGCGTCCGCCCGCACCAGGCAGCGCAACACCTCGGAGAGCAGCCGGTGTTCGTCCTGCGGGCGGTTGGTCCAGGCGGTCACCAGATAGGTCAGCTCGAACCAGCGCGGCGGGGTCCGCCTCCCGACCACCAGGCCCTGGTCGTCGTGCTCCTCGGCGGTGCCGGTGCGGCGCCGGGTCGCGTCCTCGCGGATGCCGTGCAGGAAGACGCTGACCGTGGGTGCGTTGCGCCGGGCGGACCACTCCTTGGTCGGCGCGTCGAAGACCAGGTCGACGCCGCTCTCCTGGAGGCCCGCCCCGACCAGCAGCAGCCGCAACCCCTCGTCGACTTCGTGGATCACCGGCGTCCCACCTCGTCCGGCGGGACCATGGTGCCGTCGACCACCAGGAAGCGGGTGGTGACCGGTCCGAACCCGGGCCCCGTGGCGGTGATGGTGCGCGGGCCCGTCCGGTCCTTCACCAGGATCAGCAGCTGTGCGATGAACGTGCGGTCCGCCCCCGGGACGGTGGGCGGCGTGGCCGCCGTGATCCCCGGTCTCCAGGTGAGCCGTACCGGGGCCCCCGGCGGGAAGTCCTTGCCCCGTACGGAGGTGACGAACCCGGGTTTGCCGACGGCGGGCACCGCGACGATGCGGGGCTGGAGGATGCGCAGCGCGGTCCTGGCGACGTTGTCGCGGGGGTCGGCGTCGGTGCCGGTCGTGGTCAGTCTGCCGGTGATGGTCGTTCTCAGCGCCCGGTCGGGTTCGAGGACGACCCTGATCACCGTGGAGGCCCGGGGAGCCAGGTCGGGCAGGGTGCACACCCCGGCCGCGCAGCCCGCCGGGAGCGGGCCCGTCGGGACGCGCGCGGGCAGACCGAGCCGCAGCCGCAGCCCGGTGGCGAGGGCGTTGCGTCCGTTGCGCACGGTGTACGTCACCACCACCCGGCCGCCGACGAAACCGGGGCTGGGCTGGGCCCGTACGACGACGCCGGGGCCCGCCTCGGGCTCGGGCGGCGTGGGGGTCGGGGTGGGCGTCGGAGTCGGGGTGGGAGTGGGTGCCGGTGCGTCCCGGACCGGGACGACGGTTGCGGTGGCGTTGTCCGTGGGGGTCGGGTCCACCACGGCCCCGGCGACCGACCAGCCGATCCGCTGGTCCCCCGTCGTCACGCCGGTGAGCCGGGCGGTGACCGTCACGCTCCGGCCCGGCCGGAGCACCCCCAGGTCGCACTGGGGCGAGGCGGCGACGCAGGTCCCGGCCGGGGTGGTGAGTTCCTCCAGGCGCACCCCGGGCGGGGCGTCGATGGTGAACACGGTGCCGGGCGAGGGAGCGGGCCCCCGGTTGGTGACGGTGACCGCCACCTCCCCGGTGTCGCCGACCTCGATCGAGGGGGCGGTGGGCGGCGCGGTCAGGGACAGGTCGACGGACTGCTGGAAGGCGGGCTCCTTCTGCCGCCCGGCGAGCCGCCCGCCGAACGGCGTCAGGGCGCCGGAGGCGAGGTCCAGCACGGACAGTTGCTCCGGTGAGGCGGAGCCGGCCTCCCGGCGCGAACTCATCACGATCCGTCCGCCGTCCGGCGACCAGGCCACGTCACGGGGCTGGAAGGGGCCGTTCGGCGGGGTGTCCGGGAGGTCCTGGCCGCAGGCCCCGGGGTCGTCCCGCCGGGTGCCGGGGAGCACCACCCGGCACTCGTCACCGTTCGGCGAGGTGATCAGGATGCCGCCGCGCCCGCTGTTCTGGTCGTTGCCGCCGTCCTTGCGGTTGAAGGCGATGCGGGTGCCGTCGGGGGAGAAGGCGGGACTGTCGTCGATCTTCTTGCACTCGCCGGGGCAGATCCTGGCGCTGAGGTCGTGCTGCCGGTCGAGCTCGTCCACCGGCGCGGTCCAGATGTGTTTGATGCCGCCCAGGCCCCGGATCACGTGATTGCGGGTGAAGGCGAGGGTGGTGCCGTCGGGCGACCAGGCGGGCTGTGCGTCCTGTCCCGTCAACTGCCCGGCCGGCGGCACGACCCTGCCGATGATCCTGCCCGTCGCGACGTCCGCGACGAGGACGCTGCTGGGCCCCGCGTTCTCGCCGACCCCGCCGGGCGAGGTCCTGGTGAACGCCAGTTTGGTGCCGTCCGGGGAGAACGCGGGGTCGGTGTCCCAGTCACCGGGGTTGCGCCCGGCGAGCGGCAGCACGGCCGCGTTGCCGCCGTCGGCGTCGGCCAGCCAGATCCGTTGGGTGCGCGAGCCCTTGTCGCCCTCGAAACGGGTCACGACGATGCGTCGGCCGTCCGGGGTGTAGCTCTGCCGCTCGGTCCACGGGTCGTAGTCCTTCCCGGGGTTGAACAGCAGGTCCGCGTTGTCGGCGGCGCCCGGGTCCTCCCACAGGACGGGAACCCCGAGGTCGCGCGGGTCCGAGCCGTCCTGCCGGACGTCCTGGAGCGTCGCGACCACCGCCGTTTCCTCGTTCTTGTTGCCCGGTCTGCGCGAGGTCTGGCGGGAGACGATGACGGTCCCGGTGTCCAGCGGGCCGGTCCAGGTGGGCGAATCGACCTTGCGGTTCTCGTCCAGTACGGTCGTCGGCGCGGCCGTGTCGAAGGCGGTTCCCCGGTAGACGCGTTCGTACTCGCACGTGCAGTCGCGTCCGAGGAAGACCAGACCCGTTCCGTCCGCCAGCCAGGCGGCCGAGCGGGTGCGCCAGGTCGCCTGCCCGCCGGCGAGCAGTTCGCGGTCGGTGCCGGGGCGTCCCTCGGTCACCCACAGCCTCGGATCGTCCTCCTTCACACCGGGGGTGAGGGTATAGGCGATCTGGTCGCGGTGGGCGTCGTCGTCCACCGGGTTCCACGCCGGTTCGGTCGCGTTGCCGGTCACATGGCTGACGACCCTCGCCGCTCCGCCGGAGACGGCCTGCTCGTAGATGATCCCGGCGCCCCCGTCGCCGGAGTCGCAGGAGAACGCGACGCGGGTGCCGTCCGGGGAGAAGGTCGGGGAGGTCTCGTTGTTGGGGGTGTCCATCAGCCGCCGCAGACCGGTGCCGTCGACCCCGACGACCCACAGGTCGCGCTGGACCGTGCCGTCCGCGCCCCGCTCCTCGGAGTCGAACACCACGGTCCGTCCGTCCGGGGAGAGTTCGGGGTGCGCGGCGTCCCGGTCGTCGGTGAGCTTGCGCACCGCTCCGTCCGCTCCGCGCACGTACACCTGCGGGCGCACGCTGTCGCGCAGGCTGGTGAAGACCATCACGTCGCCGCGGACGAACGGGTCCTGGTCGTAGTGGGCCGGTCCGGGCCCGAACAGCGGGTCGGAACCGGTCGTGCCGACGGCCCTGCCGATGCTGCGGTGCTCGGTCCCGGCGTAGGTGATGCGTCCGGCGTCGACCGGGGTCTCGTCCGCCGCCGCGGCCATCCGTGGTGCTTCCCGCGGCCCGGCCGCGGAGCCCGCCACCAGCAGCGGCGCCAACAGCACCACGACGCCCGCCAGTCGGTGCAGCCGGTTTCGCCTCGCCGGGCCAGCAGTGCCGGTCACGGCCCACCTCACAGTCTGGTTGATGACGCTCCCCTCGCCAGCATCCCGCCCGGCCCGGGCCGGGAACAGGCCCCGAGTACCCCTGCCGGGGGAAGGAACCGCTGCCCTTTGCGTCCGCCCCGCGGCTCCCCTCCCCCGAGCACCCCGGCGCGCTCCCGTGCGGCGGCGTCGGCACACCGTCCGCACGGGAGCCCGGGGGCGGGACTCAGATGAGCCCGTGCCGCATGGCGTAGCCGACGGCGTGCGCCCGGTTGCGCAGTTCGAGCCGGGTCGCCATCTCGTGCAGCACGTTCTTGACGGTGCGTTCGGAGTACGAGGTCTTCTGCGCGATCTCCGCCGTGCCGAAGCCCTCCGACACCAGCCTGATCATCTCCGCCTCCCGTGCCGTGAGGGTGGAGAGCGAGAGCCCCCGGGGGTCGAGGACCGTGCGCTGGAGGCTGCTGACGTGGTCGAGGAGTTTTCCGAGCAGGTCGCCCGGGAGCACGCCCTCGCCGTTGGCTATCGCCGTGACCAGGTGGACGAGGCGGTCCTGGTCGGCCTCCCCGCGCCTCAGTACGGCGGCCACGCCGCACTCGATCAGGGTCTGGAGCGCGCCCGATTCGAAGAAGCCGACGACGAGTCCGGTGCGGGTCGCGGTGTTGCGCTGGAGTCTGGAGAGGAGCCGGACGGTGGGTTCGTCCACCATGTCCACCACCACTAAGGAGACCTGGGCCCGGTCGGCCTCGGCCTCCGTCGTCAGTTCTATCTCGGGGCGCGGGCGCAACTGGTGTATCACGCCGGTCTGGAGTATCAGGTCCTCCGCGTACACCGCCACGGAGACCCTGCCCGCGGGGGTGTTCCGCGCGCCGCGCTGGGCGGAGCGTTCCGAGGCGGTGGGCCTGCGGAACTGTCCGCGCACCGTCGCCTCGCTCTTCACGTCTGTCGTCGTCATCGTTCCGTGCTCGTCTTCCTCAGGTGCTCTTGTGCCGATGTGCCGGTCGCCTTGCCCGTTCACGCCGGGCCCGTCAGGGGGACCTGGCGCGGGAGAGGGGCTCGGGGAGACCGTGCCGCGGGGCTCCGGGGGCATGAGCCCTGCCCGTACGTTGCCCTCCCGTCTCTGCTGCGCCACCGCGTCCTCGGCTTAACGTCGCATCGTGACCACATCTGCCGAATTCGAAATGTCCACGGTGACGGTGTCGCCCGGCGCCGAGGCGACGACGGCCCTGACCGTGCGCAACGACGGCGACATCGTCGAGGCCTACACGCTCGAAGTGGTCGGCGACTGCGCCACGTGGAGCACCGTGGAGCCGGCGCGCGTCTCGCTCTACCCGGGCACCTCCGAGGTGGTGACCGTGCGGCTCGCGCCGCCCCGTTCCCACGAGGTCCGGGCCGGGGAGACGCCCCTGGGGGTACGTGTCCTGCCCGCGGAGCGCCCCGAGTCGGTGGCGGTCCCCGAGACCACGGTGGTCGTCGAGCCCTTCCACGAGCTCCGGGGGCAGCTCGAACCCCGTCGGCGGCGCGGGTGGCGGGGAGCCCGGTTCCAAACCTCGGTGCAGAACCGGGGGAACACCCCGGTCGGCGTCGTGTTCACCGGAACCCAGGACGGGGAGGAGCTCCGGCTGGCCTTCTCCCCCGACCAACGGCGCCTGGAACCGGGCGAGTCCGCCGAGGTGGGTCTGCGGGTGCGGGCGCAGAAGCTGATCTGGTTCGGCACGCCGGCCACCTGGCCGTTCGAGGTGGAGATCGCCGAGAAGACCGAGGGGGAGAGCGAGGACGAGCAGCCCCACCGGCCGGAGACCCTGTCCGGCGAGTTCGCCCAGATACCGATACTGCCCCGATGGCTGCTGATCGTGCTGGCCGCGCTGCTCGCCCTGCTGCTCGCGTGGTTCGCGCTGGTCAGGCCCGCGGTGAAGAGCACCGCGGAACAGGCGGTGACCGATGCCGCGGAGAAGGAACGGCAGGGCGGCGGTCAGCAGGGCGGTGCCTCGTCCGGCGGCTCGGGCGACGCCTCCGGCGGCCAGGGGCAGGACGGGAACCAGAAGCCCCGACCCGGCCGGTCCTCCGGTGGCTCGGGCGGTTCCGGCTCGACCTCGGGCGGGGGCGGCGACCAGCAGATGTCGGAGACGATCGACGTACAGGTCGGCGCCGGGGGCACGAAGAAGAAGCCGTACCAGGTGCCCGAGGGGAAGGTGTTCGGCGTCACGGACCTCGTGGTGGCGAACTTCCAGGGCGACGAAGGGGTACTGACCATCACGTTCGGGAACCGGAAGATCACCACCATCGCCCTGGAGACCTTCCGCAACCAGGACTATCACTGGGTCACCCCCATCGAGGTTCCGGAGAACGAGACGGTCACCGCTTCCGTGACGTGCAACAAACCGGGTACTCCGGCCACCGGAACCCAGGCAGCCGGATGCCACCAAGTACTCAACGTCAGCGGCATCCTGCGCGACCTCGCACCGTAGAACAAAGCACTGAGCCCCTCTTCCCCCCGGGCGGGAAGAGAACAGCAGAAATTCCGCCCCGGGGAAACCCGGCTTGCCGAGTGTTGGCGAAACTCTTTCCCTGTACACCCTGATGAAACGGACCCGTCACGGTCCGCGAAACGGCGGCGGGCGGAGAACGTCCGGTGCCCGGCCGCCCGCGGCCCCTCCGCCACCGGCCGGGCGGGGCTCGTGCGGGCGCCCGCACGGCCCGTGGGGTCCTCCGGTCGTGCGGGGCCGACCGGTCGACCGGGCCCGCAACGCATTCTGGCCGATAGTGGCCACTCCTCGATCAAGCTTTGACCATGGGTTGTCCCCTCGGCGGCAAAGACGGGCGGGCCCGTCGGACGGTACGCGGTACGGCGACGGGGCGGCCCCGCCCGGAGCGCACGGGTTCCCTCGGCGGACACCGTGACACGGCGGCGGCCCACGGCCCGTACGTCCGCCGGGGACGGCCGGACAGGCCGGCAGGAAGGTGTTCGCGAGTGGTTCCGCGGCCCCTTCGGACCGGATTCCCCCGCCTTCATTCCTCGTCATTCTCCGGGTCCGGGCATCCGTATTCCGGGCGCTCGGACGCCCGGCGGGCCATCACGCGCCTTCCTCGGCACCGGAGTTCATCCCGCGTTCATCGAATGGGACAAAAGAATTGCTACGGGCAGGGCCCGGGAAGCCCGTCGCGAATGCCCTCGCGGGGAAGAATTCCCTGCCCCCGGGGGCGCCCGGAAAGGCAGTGGTCCTGCCCCGTGCCCAGGACTCCGGGGCCTACTTTCCGCCGGGGCGACCCGACAAGACTGGACGGCGACCGGACGACCACCCGAAGGAGCGAGTATGCCGTCGTACCTCACCCCCGGCGTATACGTGGAGGAGGTGCAGTCCGGAGCACGGCCCATCGAAGGAGTCGGCACGGCGATCGCAGCCTTCGTCGGTTTCTCGGAGACCGGCCCCTTCCATCGGCCGACCCTGGTGACCAACTGGGACCAGTACGTCCAGACCTTCGGCACCCACGCCCCCGGCACGTACCTGACGCGCGCTGTCCACGGCTACTTCGCCAATGGCGGCGGCGCGGCCTACGTCGTGCGGGTGGGCGGCGCGGCGCAGGATGCGGCCGCCGGCGGGGCGGCCCCGTCCGTCGCACTCGGGGGTTTCCAGGTGTCCGCACGGCCCGGCACGGGTGGTGACCTCTCGGTGGAGGTCGCCGACGCCGAGGGGGAGAACCCTCCGGAGGACCGGTTCCGGCTGCTGGTGCGACAGGCCGGCAAGGTGGTGGAGACCTTCGACGTCTCCATCCGCAAGAGCGTCAAGGGCTACCTGGTCACCCAGGCCCGCCAGTCC
Source organism: Streptomyces sp. NPDC002669 (assembly GCF_042889165.1). Classification (NCBI taxonomy): domain Bacteria; kingdom Bacillati; phylum Actinomycetota; class Actinomycetes; order Kitasatosporales; family Streptomycetaceae; genus Streptomyces; species Streptomyces sp. NPDC002669. The sequence goes on from NZ_JBIAQQ010000040.1 coordinate 37,944, forward strand.
AAGCTGATCGAGGTCGTCGAGCAGCCCGGCGCGGCCCAGAGCCGGCCCGCGAACCAGGTCCTCCCGCTCTCGCCCGCCGCCGCGGGCCCGGGGGCCGGTGCCGCGCCCGTCGACCTGGCCGAGTTCGTCGGCGACTCCTCGCAGCGCACCGGGATCGCGGGACTCGAAGCGATCGACGAGATCACCATGGTCGCCGTTCCGGACCTGATGAGCGCCCACCAGCGCGGGGCCGTGGACGACGAGGGCGTCAAGACCGTCCAGCTCGCGCTGATCTCGCACTGCGAGCAGATGGGCGACCGGGTCGCCGTACTGGACACCCCGCCGGGCATGAACGCGCAGCGGGTCCGTGCCTGGCGCAACGACGACGCCGGGTTCGATTCGCGCTACGCGACCGTGTACTACCCGTGGATCAGCGTCTTCGACCCGGAGGCCGGGCGCAACTCCCTGATGCCGCCGAGCGGTCACGTCTCCGGCGTGTGGGCGCGCAGCGACGGCGAGCGCGGTGTGCACAAGGCCCCCGCCAACGAGGTCATCCGCGGGGCGCTGGACCTGGAGATCCGGCTCAGCAAGGGCGAGCAGGACCTGCTGAACCCGATCGGCGTCAACTGCGTGCGCGCCTTCCCCGGCCGCGGCATCCGGATCTGGGGCGCCCGCACGCTCTCGTCCGACCCGGCCTGGCGCTACCTCAATGTGCGCCGGCTCTTCAACTACCTGGAGGAGTCGATCCTCCTGGGCACCCAGTGGGTGGTGTTCGAGCCGAACGACGACCGCCTGTGGTCGAGCATCCGGCGCAACGTGACCGCCTTCCTCACCGAGGAATGGCGCCGGGGCGCCCTCTTCGGCCGTACGGCCGAGGAGGCGTTCTACGTCAAGTGCGACCGCGACAACAACCCGCAGGAGTCGATCGACCTCGGCCAGGTCGTGTGCGAGATCGGCGTGGCACCGGTGAAGCCCGCGGAGTTCGTGGTCTTCCGCCTCTCGCAGTTCTCCGACAGCACCAGCCTCGTCAACGAGTGACCCGGCAGGGTCCGCGAAACGGAACAGGTGACACAGAGTCATGGCAGAGGGCGACGCTCTTTCCACCCACGTCTTCGGCGTGCAGCTCGGCGGCTATCTCGTCGAGTCGATCCAGGAGGTCAGCGGTCTGACCGTCGAGGAAGAAGTCGTCGAGGTCCGTCAGGTGACCGCCGAGGGCAAACAGATCATCCGCAAGCAGCCCGGCGCGCGCCAGGCGGGCGAGGTGACGATCACCCGCGGGCTCGACAAGAGCAGCGAGTTCACCAAGTGGATCAAGGAAACGCTCAACAACGGGGCCGTCGACACCGCGCGCCAGAACCTGACCATCGAGATCAAGGACTCGAAGGGTGACACGGTCCGGCGCATCCAGTTGATGCAGGGCTGGGCCAGCAAGTGGGAGGGTCCGTCCCTGAAGGCCGGCGAGTCCAGCCCGGCCACCGAGACGGTCACCATCACCTTCGAGGAGATCGTGGTCGAATGAGGCGCAGGACCGTTACGTCGGGCGGACTCGACGAAGTCCTCGACACCCTGGCGTCCGCCCGGTCCGCCACCCGCGAGGAAGCTCCCGCGCCGCCCGCGGCCCGGGAGCGGGAACGCCAGGACCTGCGGACGGAGTTCGAGTTCGAGCTGCCGCGCGGTTACGTCGACGACGAGGGCCAGGTGCACCGGCAGGGCTCGATGCGGCTCGCGACGGCGCGGGACGAACTGCGCCCGCAGATCGACCTGCGGGTGAAGGAGAACCCGGCGTACCTGAGCGTGGTGCTGCTGAGCCAGGTGATCACCCGGCTCGGCACCATCACCGATGTGCACGCCGGGGTGGTGGAGCGGATGTACGCCACCGACGTGGCGTTCCTCCAGGACTTCTACCGGCGGATCAACAGCGAGGGCCATACGCACGCCGCGGTGACGTGTCCGTTGTGCCACGGCTCGTTCGAAGTGGACCTCTCGGGTGGGCGCCTGGGGGAATCGTGACGTACGCGCTTCCCCGTCTGCGGGAGGAGATCGCGTACGTCGCCTACCACTTCCACTGGCAGCGTGAGGACATTCTCGACCTCACCCACGGCGAACGTCAGCAGTGGGTCCGGGAGATAGCGCGGATCAACACCCGCGTCAACGAAGGCGGGTGATCGTATGGGGTTCGGCGACTGGTTCCGCCGGGCGGACCGGACGCCGTCCGACGCCCCCTCAGGGGGCGGGGACGGGTCCGGTGCCGGGCCGACGGCCGGTGCCGCCCCGGACGCCGGCCGGACCGACGGTGACTGGGACGGCGGCTGGCGGCAGGTCGCACCGCCCGCGGTGACCGTCGCCCGGGCCTCGATCGGGGTGAGCGACGGGCTGCGGTTCCGGTCCGGCCTCGCCTCGTGGCAGAACGTCGCGTTCGGCGGCGAACTCGGCCATGCCGTGATGCCGTCCGCGCCGGTGGGCCTCATCCGCGGGGTCACCCGTCCCGCGGGCGCGCGTGAGGTGTCCGCCGGCGGGCCGCTGCTGCTTCGGGCCGCCCGGCCCGAAGCGGACGGGGGCACCGAACCCGTCGCCGGTCCGTCGCCCGCGGCGGAGGGCACGGGGCGGGGTCCCGCGGTGGTCCAGCGGTCGAGCGCTCCGGGGCGGCCCGGGGCTTCGGTACGGGAGACACCGCGACGGGCCGTTCGCGACAGTGGTACGGCCGTGCCCGCAACCGCGGCGGCCCCGTCGGGGACGTCTCCGGTCGGGAGCACGGCAGCGGTGGCGGGGCGGTCCGGCGGGGACGACATGCCGGTACCGGCCGCCCGTCCCGCCCCAGTACGTCCCCGGCGGACCGCGCCGCCGCTGATCGTCGCCCGGCGTCCGGCGATGCCGCTGCGGCACATCACCGGGCTCGTACCGGCCGCGGCAGCCGCCCCGGCCGTACCCGCGCCCGTCGCCGACGGCGGCGCGGCACGGCGGATCACGTCCGAGCAACCGGCCGCGTCCGTGCCCGCATCCGCCCCGGCGCCCGAAACCGCGCCCGAGCCGACCGGCTCCGCCGGGCCTCCCGAGGTCACGGCGGTACGGCCCGCTCTGGGCAGGCCGCTGCGGGAACTGCCCGCCGGGGCCGTGCCCGCCGACCCGGCGGGACGACGCGGGGCGGTCGTACCGTCCGGCCCCACGGGGCAGCCCGGACCCGGCATGCCCGTACTCCAGCGGCAGGAAGCGGAGGCACCGGCCCCGGCGACCTCGCGACCGCCGGAGGCGACGGCACCGCCCGCGCGCCCGCAGCCGTCCGCTCATCCGCGGCCTCAGCCACCCGCTCGCCCGCAGCCGTCCGCGCGTGCCGGGGCCGCGGAGCCCTCCAGGCCGTCCTCGTCCCCGTCGGCTCCGGAGCGGCACCGGGCCCAAGGGACCGTCGGGCACGGGCCGTCGAGCCCTCCATCGGCGCCGCCGCCGGCCGACCGGGCGAGGCCCGCCCGGGGCGGGATCGGTGCCCCGCTGCCCTCGCTCCCCCCGACCGCCAGGCGTCAGGACGGCGCTCCCCTGTTCGGTGACCGCCGTCGGCCGCGGCCGGGAGCCATGGGCCCCGGGCAGGACGCGCCGTCGGGACGTGCGTCCTCCTCCCCGTCGTCCGTACCGTCCGGCCCCGCTGGGGCACCGGCGCACCCGGGCGGGCCCACCGCGATGCCCGTGCTCTCGTCCCCCATGGCCGGCTCTCCCGCCCCGGCCGTGCCGGGGCCCTCGACGGTCCAGCGCGCGGCAGACGCTCCTCCGTCCACGAGCATGCCCGCCACCGGCTCCTCTTCCCCTGCCGCGTCCTCGGCTCCCCCGGCTCCCACCGCTCCGGTGCGGGTCCGGCGGATCGCCCCGGAACGGGCCCCGGCAGCCATGTACGGACCCGCCCCCGTCGTCCGGCATTCGCGTGCCCTGCTGCCGAGCAGGGCGCTGGAGATCAGCACCGGCGCGGCCGAGGGATTCTCGGCCCCGGTCGCGGCGGCGGGCGGCGGTTCGGCCCGACCGGTCGTGACGGCCACCTGGCGCCGTGACGTACCGCAACCGGAGGCCCCCGTACCGGCGTCGGGGCACGGGAGCACATCCCCCGGACCGCATCGGCCGTCCTCCGGTGCGTCGCCCCGGCCGACAACCGCTCCTCCCCCGCCCGACGGGCCCGCCCCGTCGGAGCGGCCGGTGCGCACGGGGCGGGCCGCTGAAGGGCCGGGCGCCGGCGGGACCGTTCAGCGCTCGGTGCCGGGCGGTGCTCCGGGCGCGGCCCCGTCGGGCCGGGCACCGGCCGGTGGTTCCGCTGGTGCCGCCCGTTCCGCCCGGCCCACCTCGGACGGCAGCAGGGCGCGGACCGCGGCCGGTACCGGCCGGGCGGGGCGCGGGGTGTCGATCGGTGCCTCCCTCCTGCGGCTCGTGCAGCGTTCGGCGCGTGGTGGGCCGGTCGTGCCGGCCGGGCCCGATGTCCCCCCGCCGGCACGGGGCCCCGGGGAGTCCCGTCCGGGCCGCGTCCCCGCACCGGCACTCCCGTACGCGTCGGCGTCCCCCTCCGGAGGGTCCGGGTCCGCGCCGGCCGCCACCCGGCCGGTCCCGGTGGTGCGCCCGCATCCGCCCGGGGCGACCGGCACCGGCACCGGCCCGGCCGTGCAGCGGACGGCGCTGCCGGTGGTGCCCGAGTCCATCGGGCCCCTGTTCACCGGCACGGCGCCAGGGGACGGCGTCGTGCCGGGTGGAGCACCGCCCCTCTCGGTGCGGGTGCCACCGCGTCCCTCCCCGGGACCGGGAGCCGGCCCGGGAGTCGGTTCAGGCGCCGGGGCGAGCGGTCCGGGGGCTGTGGCCCCGGCCGTGCAGCGCGCGGCGGCCGCGGCCGGGATCACCGGCGTCCCGGTCAGGGCGGCCCCGGCGAAGCCCGCCGGTCCGCCGGCGAGGAAGGGGCCGGCCGCCCCGCCCGACGCGGCGGCTCCGGCCGCGCACCGGGTGACCGGTGCGGAGATCGAGGAACTGGCACGCCGCCTGATCGATCCGGTGAGCCGGCTGATCCGCGCGGATCTGCGCCGGGGCCGGGAACGCACCGGCCGGTTGTACGACAACCGCCGCTGACGACGGCTCCGCCCGGCGGGGCACTGGGAAACGGCAGAGAAGAAGAGCAATGACGGACAACATCTTCGCGACGAGCGTGTTCTTCAAACTGGTGATCGGGGGCAACGACCTGGGCGCCTTCCACACCTGCTCGGGCCTGGGCGCCGAGGTGGAGCTGGAGCAGTACGCCGAGGGCGGGAACAACGGCTTCACCTGGCAGTTGCCGGGACGGATCACCTGGACCAACATCACGCTGACCCGCCCGGTGACCGCCGACACGCTCAAGATCACGCGGTGGCTGAACGACACGATCCAGCGGGTCGAGCGCAAGGACGGCGAGATCGTCGCGCTCCGTCCCGACCTCAGCCGCATCATCAGCTGGCAGGTGCAGGGCATCGTGCCGGTGCGCTGGCAGGGCCCCTCCTTCGATCCCGCCAGTTCCCAGCCGGCGATCGAGACGCTGGAGATCGCGCACGAGGGCCTGGAGCCCTCCTGAGGGTTCGTCGAACCGCTCCGGAAAGCCCGGCGGCCCAGCAGCCCGTCACCCTTGAAGTCCCGGTCCCGGAAGGAGGAATGCGATGTCACCCGTTGCCCGTACGAGCCGTGCTCGCGCCCAGCTGACCATCATGGAGCCGCCCGCGGAGGTCGGCGCCAAGCCGGGCGGGAGGATCGCCCAGCTCACGTTGCAGTTCAACCCGTCGCAGCTGTCGTTGAACAAGAGCACCGAGTGGCGGCGCACCCCGTCCCGGATGGCCGAGCAGTCCGCGCTGCCCGAGTTCGTGGGCAGTGGGCCCCGGACCCTGTCCATGGAGGTCTTCCTCGACGCCACGGCCACCCATGACAACTCGGTGGAGAAGGCGGTGGAACAGCTGATGCTGGCGTGTGCGCCCACCCCGAAGAGCCTGGCCCGCAAGACCCCGGCCAGCCCCTGGGTGCGCTTCGACTGGGGCACGTCCCGGACGACCTCGTTCGACGGTGTGATGTCCAGCCTGTCCATCTCGTACACCCTCTTCGACGTCGACGGGAAACCGCTGCGCGCCACCTGTTCCCTCTCGATCGAGGAGGCGAGCGGCGAACGGCTCGGGCAGAACCCGACGTCGGGTTCGCGGGAGGCGCGGCGCACCCATCGGGTCGTCGTCGGCGACAGCCTGCCGCTGCTCGCGTGGCGGGAGTACGGCGACGCCACCGCGTGGCGCACCATCGCCCACGCCAACGACATCGACGACCCGATGCAGTTGGTCCCGGGCAGGGAGCTGGTCGTGCCCGGCCTGGAGGCCCCCGCGGCGGAGGGCGGCCGATGACCGCCCCGGGCCGTTCCTTCGCCGCCGATCCGATCGTCGAGGCCCCCGGCGAGCTGCCTCCCGTCTGGGCGACCCAGTTGGTGAGCTGTGTGGTCGACGAGAACGTCGGCCTGCCGGACACCGCCGTGCTGACGTACCGGGACCCCGACCACAAGCTGCTCACCGCCACCGGGCTCACCATCGGCACGCCGCTGAACATCTCCGTGGTCACCGTGCAGGAGCGGGCGCGCGAGCGGCTGTTCACCGGCGAGGTCACGGCGCTCGAACTGGACAGCGACACCACCGGTTCGTTCACCGTCGTGCGGGCCTTCTCCAGGGCCCACCGGCTGCAGCGCGGCCGGAAGGTGGTGGCCTACCGCAACATGCGGGCCGCGGACATCGTCCGCAAGGTCGCCGCGGGCGCCGGGATCGCCTGCGGGAGGATCGAGGCCGCGCCCGTCACGTACAAGCAGCTGACCCAGCCCAACGTCTCCGACTGGGAGTTCCTCCAGTACCTCGCGGGCGAGAGCGGCGCGCACGTGCGGGTGGACGACAAGGGCCTGTTGCAGTTCGTGAAGCCGAAACCCGCCGCGTCGGCGCCCTCGCCCGACACCTCCGCCGCCCGGAACCCGATGGTGCTGGAGTACGGGCGCAATCTGCTGGCCCTGCGGGCCGTGCTGACCGGTGCGGACGGGGCGGACGACGTGGAGGTGCGCGGCTGGGACGTCGAGACCAAGCGGCGGCTGGTGGCCCGTGAGCCGTCCGTGCGCAGCGACACGGTGTCCCCGGGGATGAGTCCGTCGAAGGCGGCCGGGGCGTTCGGGTCGCGCGCCCGGCTGACGGTCGCCGACACCCCGTACCGGACCCAGGCCGAGGCCACGGCCGTCGCCGGTTCCCTGGCCGCATCGGTGAGCTCCGGTTTCGGGGAGATCGAGGCGGTCGCCGAGGGCAATCCCCAGTTGCGGGCCGGTGAGCCGGTGGCGCTCGGCAACGTCGGGCCCGCGTTCTCCGGCCGCTACACGGCGACCGCGGCGCACCACGTCCTGGAGCCGGACGGCGGATACCGCACGACGGTGCTGGTGAGCGCCGCGCCCGACCGTTCCCTGGCGGGGCTGGCCGGTGGTGCGAACGCGCCGGCGCGCGGTCCCCGCGTGCCGGGCCTCGCGATCGGTGTGGTCACCGACATCCGGGAGGGCAAGGACGAACGGGGCTGGGTGCGGCTGAAGTTCCCCTGGCTCGACGACACCTATGTGACCGACTGGGTCCGTACCGTGCAGTGGGGCGGCCGGGGCGGCGGCGGTGTGTTCAGTCCCGAGGTAAACGACGAGGTGCTGGTCGGGTTCGAGCAGGGCCTGCTGGACAGCCCCTATGTGCTGGGCGGTCTCTACAACGGGGTCGACAAGCCCTCGCCCCACGACGTGCCGCTGGTCGACCCGACCAGCGGCAAGGTCAACCGCCGTTCTCTGGTGTCCCGTTCGGGGCACCGGCTGGAGCTGCTGGACAGTCCGCGCGGGCCGTCCGGCGTCCGGCTGACCAGTGGTGACAAGCAGCTCGACGTCACGCTGGACGAGCGGCGCGACGAGATCGCGCTGAAGGTCCTCGCGCCCGGCGGCAGCCGGGTGCTGAGCTCCGTGGTCCTCTCCAAGTCCGGCATCACGCTCGACGCCGGTACGGGCGAGGTCAACGTGAAGGGGCGTTCGGTGACCATCAACGGCAGAACGGGGGTCACCGTCGACGGCGGACTGCTCGCCGTCCTCAAGGCCAAGCTCATCCGGATCAACTGACGCCCCGACCCGGCCCGTACGGCGGCCGAAGTCCCTTTCGCAGCAAGGAGAACAGCGACCATGCCCCCTGCAGCCCGGACGGGCGACTCCACCGTTCACGGCGGCCTCATCGGGACCCCGCCACCGGGTGCCGTGGCCGTGGCCACCGTGCTGATCGGCGGCAGGCCGGCGGCCGTCGCCGGCAGCCTGCACGTGTGCGTGGTCCCCCCGCACGCCGCGCTCGGGCCCGGGAACGTCGTCCTGCCCAACCCCGCCGCCGCGGTCGGCGGCCAGGTGCTGATCGGCGGGCTGCCCGCCGCCCGGATGCGGGACACCACCAGCTGCGGCGCACAGATCATCACCGGCGCGATGAACGTCCTGATCGGGGGTCCGGTGTGAGCGGCTTCATCGGGCGCGGCTGGGGATTCCCGCTGCGGGTCGGTCCCACGGGCGGCATCGGCATGGTCGAGCGGGACCAGGAGATCGAGGAGGCGATCGGGCTGATCCTCGGCACGGCGCCGGGCGAGCGGCCGATGCGGCCGGAGTTCGGCTGCGGCATCCACGACCACGTCTTCGCCCCCGGCGACGGCGCCACCGCGGGCCGCATCGCGCACGAGGTCCGCACGTCGCTGGAGCGCTGGGAGCCGCGCATCGAGGTCACCGACGTGGTGATCGCGTTCGACGCCGTCGAGGAGGGCACCTTGTACATCGACGTGCACTACGCCGTGCGCGCCACGAACGACCTGCGCAACCTCGTCTTCCCCTTCTACACCATCCCCTCCTCCGAAGGCTCCGCGGAAGCGGGGGTGCGCTGATGGCCCTGCCCTCCCCCAACCTGGACGACCGGCGCTTCCAGCAACTCGTCGACGAGGCCAAGCGGTACGTCCAGCAGCGCACCCCGGAGTGGACCGACCACAACGTGTCGGACCCCGGCGTCACGCTCATCGAGACGTTCGCGTACATGGTCGATCAGTTGCTGTACCGGCTGAACCGGGTGCCGGACAAGAACTACTCGGCCTTCCTCGACCTGCTGGGCGTCACGTTGTTCCCGCCGACGGCGGCACGGGCGGAGGTCGACTTCTGGCTGTCGGCCCCGCAGCCGGAGACCGTTCTGCTCCCGGCGGGGACGGAGGTCGCCACCTCGCGCGGCGAGGCCGAGGAGGAGGTGGTGTTCTCCACCTCCGACGACCTCTCGATCGTGCCGAGTTCGCTGGCCCGGCTGGTCACCGCGCCGGTGTCGGGAGAGCAGACCGACCGGACCGCGCCGCTCGGCGCGGGCCAGGACGTCCCGTGCTTCCAGGCCCGGCCGGAGCCGGGCGACGCGGTGCTGTTCGGGCTGCCGACCGCCGTTCCCCGGTGCATCGTCGCCGTGCGCCTGGACAGCCGGGTGGAGGGCGTGGGCGTCGACCCGCGTCAGCCGCCGCTGGTGTGGGAGGCGTGGGACGGTGCCCGCTGGGTGACCTGCCGGACCGGCACCGACAGCACCGGCGGGCTGAACCGGCCGGGCGAGATCACCGTGTTCGTCCCCGCCGGGCACACCACGTCGGTGGCGGCGGGGACCCGGGCGGGGTGGCTGCGCTGCCGGGTCACCGCTCCGGAGCCGGGCCAGCCGTTCTACTCCGAGTCGCCGACGATCCGGGAGGCCGAGGTGTTCACCGTCGGCGGCACCGCGGACGTGGAGCACGCGGAGACCGTCCTGGACGTTCCGCTGGGCGTCTCGGAGGGGGTCGCCGGTCAGCGGTTCCTCGTGGACCGGGCGCCGCTGCTGCTGGACGGGGAGCCGCCGGTGGTGCAGGTGTCGTCCGCGGAGGGCTGGCAGGTGTGGACCGCCGTGGAGCACTTCGGCGCCTCCCTGCCGGAGGACCGCCATGTGCGGATCGACGCCGTCACCGGCGAGTTCGCTTTTCCGCCCGAGGTGCGCGAGCCCGACGGGACGATGCGTTCCTGCGGCGCCGTGCCCGAGAAGGGCGCGCAGCTGCGGATCCCCCGCTGCCGGACGGGCGGTGGCGCGGCCGGGAACGTCGCCCGGGGCGCCATCAACGTGCTGCGCAGCTCGGTGCCGTACGTGGCGAGCGTGCACAACCGTGAGGCGGCCCGGGGCGGGGTCGACGGCGAGACGGTGGAGAACGCGAAGGTCCGGGCGCCCAACATCCTCAGGGTCCAGGAGCGGGCCGTCACGGCTGCGGACCACGAGGTCATCGCCCGTGAGGCGGCGCCCTCCCTGCGCAGGGTCCGGTGCCTGCCCGCCGTCGCGGGCGAGGGCGGGGCGGTGCGGGTCCTGGTGGTTCCCGACGCGGTCCCGGACGAGGGCGGGAACCTGCGGTTCGAGCAGCTGATCCCGTCGGATTCGGTGCTCTCGGCGGTCGCGGCCCGGCTCGACGAGCGGCGGCTGGTCGGGACCCGGCTGGTGGTGGAACCGCCCGCGTACCAGGGCGTCACCGTGGTCGCCAGGCTGGTGGCGTCCGGCGGGGACGTGGACCGGGTCCGTACGGAGGCGCTCGCGGCGCTGTTCCGTCACATCGACCCCCTGCGGGGCGGGGCGGAGGGGGCCGGCTGGCCGTTCGGCCGGCCGGTGCAGTACGGCGAGGTCTTCGCGGTGCTCCAGAACGTGCCGGGGGTGGGTCTGGTGGAGGAGGTGCGGCTGTTCCCGGCGGACCCGATCACCGGCCGGCGCGGGGCGGCGCAGGAGCGGATCGACGTCGCCGCGGGCGCCCTGGTCTTCTCGCACCAGCACCAGGTCGTGGTCACCGCTGGTGGGCGGGGTGAGGGCTCATGACCAGAGCCGCGGTGCCGGGGCTCCCCAGCCGCTACCCGATCGGCGGGCTGCTGCCCGCGCTGTACGCCGACGACGACCTGGCCCAGCGGTTCACGGCGGGGCTGGACACCGTGCTGGCCCCCGTCCTGTCCACCCTGGACAACCTTCCGGCCTACTTCGATCCGGCGCTCGCCCCGGCCGACTTCCTGCCCTGGCTGGCGTCCTGGGTGGGGGCCGACCTCGATCCGGGGCTGCCGCCGGAGCTGCGCCGGGCCGTCGTCGCCCACGCCGTCGAACTGCACCGGTGGCGGGGCACCCGCCGGGGGCTGGTGGAGCAGTTGCGGCTCTGCTTCGGTGTCCACGCCGACATCCGTGACGGCGGGGGCGTCGTGTGGTCGCCGGAGCCGGGAACCGCGCTGCCCCCGGCTCCGACCGGCGAACTGCTGGTGCGGGTCTGGGCGCCACATGGGGGTCCGGTGGACGCGGACCGCGTCCTGGAGGTCGTCGCGGCGTCGTGCCCCGTGCACCTCACGTGCCGGGTGGAGATCCTGCCGGGTCCGCCGGCGGAGACAGGAGGCTGACGCGATGCGCCCATGTCCGGCGTGCGGTGCGGGCAACCGCGAGGACGACGAATTCTGCGGGAACTGCGGTTCCTATCTGGGCTGGTCCTCCCGGCCGCCGCAGTCCCCTCCCGCCGCCGCGGAACCCACGGGTCCGGAGGAGCCCGCCGGCCCGCCGGAACCGGCTGCCGGGCCGACCGGCCGGGCTCCGGACGCTCCCGCGGCCGGTGCCGCCCCGCAGGCCGCAGGGGCCGCGCCCGCCCCGCGCCCCGAGCCGCCGGTGGCACCCGCGCGGGCGGCGTCGCCGGAGCCCGCCGGGCCGCCCCCGGCGGCGCCGCCCGCCCCGGCCCCGGAACCACCCCCGCCCCCGCAGCCGGTGCGGCCCGCCCCCGCCCGGCCGGAACCACCGGCGGAGGAGGAGGCACCCGTGGTCGCGGTGCAGCCGGCCGAGCCGATCGCCCGGCGCCCCGTCGTCCGGCCGGTGGCCGCGGAGGAGAGCCCGGACGGGCCGCCGTGCCCGGCGTGCGGCACCCCGAACCTTCCGGAACGCCGGTTCTGCCGGCGCTGCGCCGCGCCGCTGCGGACCCGGGAGCAGCCGAAGCCGCTGCCGTGGTGGCGCACGGTGTGGCCGCTGCGCCGTCGTGCGGGGGGCGGGTCGGGCCGGATGCTGCGGCGGATCCTGTTGGTGCTGGTGGTCCTCGGGCTGCTGTTCACGGGCTTCCTCTTCCTGCCCGTCGGGCGCTATCTCTTCGAGGACGTGCGGGACAAGCTCGGCGGAACGGCGGAGATCGGCCCGTCGCGGACCACCGCGAGCGCCCAGGTCCCCGGCCATCCGCCGGCCGACGCCGTCGACGGGGTGACCAACACCTACTGGGGGGCGCCCGCGCTCGGCTCGTCCTTGACCTGTGCCTTCGACAAGCCGTTCCGGCTGGTGGGTGTCACGGTGCACACCGGGGTGTCGAAGGATCCCCGGGAGTTCCGGCGGGGGGCCAGGCCCACGCGGGCCGATCTGTTCATCACCACGGCGGACGGCGAGGTCCGCAGGAAGGCGATGCCGCTCGCCGACAAGCCGGGCCCGCAGACGGTACGGACCGGCATCAGCGACGTCGTCTCCGTCCGGATCGTGCTGCGGGACGCGTCGGGACAGGGCGAGGGGCGTCCCGTCGCGGTCGGGGAGGTCGAGTTCTACAAGCGCACCTGAGCCGACGGGGAGGACCTCGGGCCGCAGTTTCCTCCCTCTTCCCCGTACGACGGGAGCGGGTGCCCGGAAGGCGGTCCTTCCGGGCACCCCGCCCTGCTAACGTTCATGGCATGTCTGCTGCTTCGTGCGCGGCCGCTTGCGCCGCGGTGACCAGGACGCCCCGCTAGCGGCGGGGCGTTCGACGCACACTCCCCCGGACGTCCGGCCGCTTCGTGATCAGACCGGAGCGGCACATTCGTGCTGCTCGGAACCTCTTCTGAGCAACGGAGCACCTGATGTTCCCCGACGTTCTCTCCTCATCCGGGCACGGCCCGTCCCCCGTACGCGCGTGGCTGGTGCTGTGCGCGGTTTCCATGCTGCAGTTCTTCATCGCGGTCGACGTGACCGTGGTCAACATCGCCCTGCCCTCGATCGGCGCCGCCTTCGGTGTCGGCGGGCACTCCCTGACCTGGGTCGTGGTCGGCTACACCGTCACCGGCGGCGGGTTGCTGATGCTCGGTGGCCGACTGGGCGACCTGTTCGGGCGGCGGCGCGTACTGCTGCTCGGCACCGGTCTGTTCGGCGCCGCGTCGCTGCTGGCGGGCCTGGCCCCCACTTTTTCCCTGCTGGTGGTCGCGCGCCTGCTGCAGGGTGCCGGTGAGGCCGTCGCGCTGCCCGCCGCGATGGCCGCCGTCGTCCTGATGTTCCCCGAGGGTCCGCGCCGGTCGCGGGCCCTGGGCGTGTGGGCGGCGGTGGCCAGTTGTGGTCTCGTGCTCGGCTTCGTCCTGTCCGGAGTCATCACCGCCCGTCTGGGGTGGCGGTGGGTCTTCCTGGTTCCGGTCCCGTTCCTCGTGGTCGTGCTGCTGGCGGCCGTCCTCCTGGTCGAGGGCGACCGGGCCGTGGCCGGGGGCACCCCGCCGCCGGACCTTCCCGGCGCGCTGCTGCTGACCGCCTGCCCGTTGCTGTTCACCTTCGGCGTGGTCGGGGCCGGTGAACCCGGAACGCCCGCGTGGGTGGTGTCGGGGGCGCTGGCAGGGGCGGGGGCGGCCGGGATCGGGTTCGTGCGGGTCGAGGCACGCTCGCGCGATCCGTTGCTGCCGCCGCGATTCTTCGCCGACCGCATGCGGGTGGCGGCCAATCTGGCCACGATGTTGCTGAGCGGGGCACTGTCGACCTCGTTCCTGCTGTTCACCTTCTACCTTCAGGACCGGCTGGGCATCGGCCCGTTGGGGGCGGGCCTGGCGATGCTGCCCCTGGCGGTCTCGCTGATCGTGTTCTCCGTGCTCGTGCCGCGTCTGCTGGGCCGTTGGGGAGCACGTGCGTGCGTGCTCACCGGCATCGGGTTCACCGCGGCCGCGATGGTGGCGATCACGCTCGCCTCCGCCCTGCGGGCGGGCGGGGCGGCGCTGGTCCCGGCCATGCTCCTGATCGCGGCCGGAATGGGCTTCGGCCTCGTGGGACTGCAGTACGTCGCGGTCAGCGGCGTCACCGAGGCCGACGCCGGGATCGCCTCGGGCGTCCAGCGCGCGGCCGACCAGCTGGGCGGTGCGACCGGGGTGGCGGTCTTCGTCGGGATCGGGTTCGCCCCGGGCCTGCACTCCTTCGACCCGTTCCCGGTCGCCGCCCTGTCGGCCGCCGTCGGGCTCGTGATCGGCGCGGTCGTGGCCTGGCGCATGCCCGTGCCCGCCGATGCCGCGGCCCCGCAGGAACGGGCCGGGTGACCTCCGTCCCACCGGGCACGCCGCCCGACGGCCGGACGGCGTGCCCGGTGGGGCCCAAGGGGCGCGGGCCGTGTGCCCGCGCCCGTCCGTCGTCCGCCCCGTCGTGGGACTCCTTGTGGGGCCCGCGGACAGGCCCTCGGGCCCTGTCCGTGGGCCCGGGGGCCGTCGGTACAGTCCGAGCCCCGGCGGGCGGACGGCCCCGGTGACACGAGAGAACCATGACGAGGTGACCCATGAGACGAAGCGACCGGATACGCGCCGCGGTGCGCTCGGGTGCGGGACAGACGGCGATCGAGTACCTGGCCCTGCTGGGGGGCGTCGCCGTCGTGATCGGCGCGATCGCCGCCACCACCATCGGGGGCGAGATCTCCCGTTCCGCACACCGCCAGGTGTGCCGCATCGGTGTGTCCCTGGGCAGCTCCTGCCCGGAAGACAACGATGTCATAAGTAACGGGCCGACCGACTCCCACGATCCCGTCAAGCCGGGCACCCTCCTGCGCGGCAGCACCGACGGCCCCGCCGGCAGGGCGGTCGCCAAGTCCGCCGATGCACCCCCCGACAAGACGGTGAACGCGCTCCCCGACATGTGCTTCGAGGCGCGGGAATCGGAGTCCTCGGTGTCCGTTCCGGGCAACGGCGTGCTCGGTGAGGCAGCCGCCTGGGGGTACTCCTGGCTGGTCAACTTCGTCATCGACAAGATCGACAACGAGAAGAACAAGGAGAAACGGGTCAAGCAGGCGCTCGACGATCTCGCCTGGTGCCTCCCCGGCTACAACATCGTCATCGCGCAGCCCCACGAGGGCAATCTGCAGGAGATGGACGGCACTGCGATGGTCGAGACCGTTTCGATCAGCGGCACGACCTACCGTGTCTACGCGTTCAAGTCCGGCAGGTTCACCTGGGCGGACGACGCCGAACTCGGCTGGAAGAACCGGGGGTTCCGCGGCGTGTTCGACGTCAGCGAGGACCGCCGCACCGTCACGTTCGAGGAGCCGCCGAAGCCCAGGCGCAAGGAGGGCTGGAAGCCCGGCGACGAGGGCTGCCAGGTCGAGGGGCAGGAACCGCCCGACCGGAACCGGTACTACGACACGTACTCCCCGCTGCACCCCGAGGCATCCACCCAGGCGGTACGGATGCTGGTGAACGACATGCGCCGCTGCTACCCCGACTACAACGTGGTCGCGATGCACTCGGAACAGAAGTCGCACTGGATCGAGAAACCGGATGCGTTCGTCCACGAGGGCAGGTACCGGCTGAACTCCAACGAGTACCACGGCGAGGAGCAGGGGGACGACATCGCCTCGGGCCGGGCCGTCTTCGACATCTACGTCTTCGAGAAGGGCGAGTTCAGCAACGACGGCGACGGCGGCTACACCAACTGGGCGTGGTACGGCGACTTCGACCGCGACGGCTCGAAGGTCCGCTTCGACACCCCGGACCCCGCGGACCTGGACGCCGATCCCTACCCCGTCGGGTCGGGCACGGTGAACTTCGACGACGAGACACCGAAGTACACGGACGGCGGCCCGTACCCCGGCACCGACTACTCCGGCAAGGTGCCGGGCGACGCCTCCGAACTGACCCGTTCGCTGATCGAGGAGTACGGCCGCGCCTTCCCCGGCAAGAACATCATCACGGCGAAGTCGTTCAACGACCTCTCCTTCACCAAGGTCTCCGGACTTGAGCACCTCGCGGTGGTGAACGGTGTCGACGTGTTCGCCATCGACGAGGGAACCGTCACCAACAAGGGCGACGGCGGATGGAGGAACTGGGGCTTCACCGGCAACTACGACTACGAGGAGGGCGGAAAGGAAGTGACCTTCGCCAAGCGGTGAGGGCGTCCCGGATCCGGCGTCCCCGACGGCTTCGAAGGGGCGGGCTCCCGCAGAACAATTGGCTTGGTTCCGGCATGGGCCTGTGGCAGGGTGCTCCGTCGTGACAGAGAAAGACAGCATCCGGATCGTCCCGCTCCACGAGAATCCGTCGTTGATCGCCCGTGTCTAC
Organism: Streptomyces sp. NPDC002669; assembly: GCF_042889165.1. NCBI lineage: Bacteria > Bacillati > Actinomycetota > Actinomycetes > Kitasatosporales > Streptomycetaceae > Streptomyces > Streptomyces sp. NPDC002669. The sequence goes on from NZ_JBIAQQ010000040.1 coordinate 54,250, forward strand.
GAGATCGACGACGCATGGCCCGCCTTCATCTCCCACGAACCGGTCGCCAACGCCTTGTTGAGCCGGGTTCCCGAGGAGTTCCCGCAGTACTGCGTGGTGGCGACGGACGGCGACCGGATCGTCGCGCGGGGGTTCGCCGTCCCGTTCGACGCCGAGCTCGACGGGCGCGAGGAGATGCCCGACCAGGGCTGGGACCGGGTGCTGGTGTGGGCGTTCCAGGACCGGCAGTACGGGAACGCCCCGACGGCGGTCAGCGCGCTCGAAATCTCGGTGGACGTCGATTATCTGGGGCGCGGTCTGTCCCCGCGCATGCTGACGGCGATGCGGCAGGCGGCCGGCCGCCAGGGGCACGACGCCCTGCTGGCGCCGGTCCGCCCGACGGCCAAGCACCTGGAACCCCGCGTCCCCATGGCCGAATACCTCCGCCGGCTGCGGGACGACGGGCTGCCCGCCGACCCGTGGGTGCGGGTGCACGTCAGGGCCGGCGGAACCATCGAGAAGGTCGCCCCCGCCTCGATGACGGTCAGTGCCTCGCCGGCCCAGTGGCGGGAGTGGACCGGGCTGCCCTTCGACCGGGACGGCGACGTCGAGGTACCCGGCGCCCTGGCACCGGTGCACTGCGACACCGCGCGCGACCACGCCGTCTACGTCGAGCCCAACGTCTGGATCCGGCACGGCATCCGGCCCCGTACCGACTGAGGGCGGGGACCGCTACGACAGCGTGCCGGCGACCACGGAGGCCGCCCGCGCGACGAGTTCGTTGTCGTACTCGGCGTCCGGCTCGCCCCGGTTCGACAGGATCGCCATGACGATCGGGGCGGCGTTGGGACGCCACACCACGGCGATGTCGTTGCGGGTGCCGTAGAAACCACCGGCTCCGGTCTTGTCGCCGACCACCCAGTTCCCGGGCACCCCGGCCCTGATGAGCTCTTCCCCGGTGGTGTTGGTCCGCAACCACTGCGCCAGCTGCGCGCGTTCGTCCTTGCCGAGGACGTCTCCGAGAACGAACGCGCGCAGGTCCTTCGCGAGTGCCCGGGGCGTGCTGGTGTCGGCCGTGGCGCCCGGGGACCACTCGTTGAGCTGCGGTTCGTAGCGTTCCATCCGGGTCACGTCGTCACCGAGCCCGGCGAGCACGGCCTGCAGTCCCCGGGGGCCGCCCAGCCGGTCGAGGAGCAGATTGCCCGCGGTGTTGTCGCTGAAGCGGACGGCGGCGTCGCACAGGGCCTTCAGGGTCATCCCGGTGTCGACGTGCTTCTCGGTCACCGGGGAGTCGCTGACCAGGTCGTCGCGGGAGTACTCGACCACCTCGTCCAGCCCGTCCAGGGAGTACTCGCGCAGCACGGCGGCGGCGGCCAGCGCCTTGAACGTGGAGGCGTGGGCGAAGCGCTCGTCGGCGTTGTGGGTGACTTCGCGGCCGGTGCCGGTGTCGATGGCGTACACGCCCAACCGTGCGTCGAACTCGCGCTCCAGCTGCTTGAATCGATGGGTGAACGGCTCGGGTTTCCCGTCCGGGCCCACGGTCCCGGCAGGTGAGGAGTACGCCGCCGGGGAGACGGCGGACGAGGCGCGGGGCTCCTCGCCTCCGCAGGCCGCGAGCGGTACGAGGGCGAGGGCGGTCAGCGCGGCGAGAAGGGTGCGCCGGACACGGCTGTGCTGCTGCATGGGTCCGAACCTCCACAGGGCGCCCTTCGGGCAGGGCGCATGAGGGGACGGGGCGGCACGGCCCCGTCCCGGAACGTGGTCATGAGTGCCGGTACCACCCTCACCGTTCGGCGGTCATGCGGTCCAATACGCTCACGTGCCGTTCCATGCGGATCTGGCATAGGGTGCGGGGCGTGGATCTGGTCGGAGCGTGTCGGGCATTCGTCAGCGTCAGCGAGCACAGCAGTTTCACCGTCGGGGCCGCCGCGGCCCGGATGTCGCAGCCGGTTGCCAGTCGCCGTGTCGCCGCCCTGGAGGAGCTCTTCGGGGAGCAGTTGTTCGAGCGCATGTCGCGGCGGGCCGTGCTCACGTCCTTCGGCCGGGACATGCTGCCGGCGGCCAGGCAGCTCGTGCAGACGGCCGATGTGCTGCTGCACGAGGCCGACACCGCGAAGTCCAAGCCCTGGCGGCTCGCGATGCCCGGTCTCTGCTCGACGGCCGGTCTGGCCCGGCTGGTCGCCGAGGCCCGGGAGCACGGCATCGTGCTCGACCTCCGGATCGCCGCGCCCGCGCAGCGCGTCGAGCTCATCCACTCGCAACTGGTGCGTGCCGCCCTGCTCGCGGTGCCCGCCGACGAGGCGACGTGGTCCGTGCCGCTCGGGCTGGCCGGGGTCCGGGATCCCGGCGTGCGGCGCGTCTACATCGAGACGTTACGGATGGGGCGGGCGTCGTCGGGCCCGGCCCGGCGCATCTGGATCCAGCCGGAGGACGACGTGCCGCACATCCGTGATCCGCTGACCCGGCTGCGGGACGCGGTCGGTCTGCGGCCCGCCCAGCTCGTCGCGGCGGCCGATCTGACGACGGCCGCGGCGGAGGTGTTCCGCACGCACGACCTGCTGCTGTGCTCCCCCGCGCAGGCCGAGGAGTTCTCCCTGGTCTGGCGGCCCATCGGTGAGATCGCGCTCGGCCGGGGGTTCGCCCTCGCCGCGTCGGCGGGCGGCAATCCACAGCACGTCGAGGCGCGGCTGGGCGGGGCCATCGGCCGCTGCCTGGGCGCGGACGCGGCGGCGGGCGGTACGGGAGGTGCGGCGGAATGAGCACCGAGGCACTGCTGAGCGGTCTGCGTCGGCAACTGCTCGACGGCGGACTGAACGGCTGTCTGCTCGTGCGGGATCTCCACACGGGCGAGGAGGTGGGGATCGACCCGGACACCCCGTTGCCCGCCGCGTCCCTGGCCAAGGTCCCGCTCGCACTGGCGACGGCGGAACGCATCCGGCTGGGCGAGCTCGACGGGGCCACGATGCTCGATGTGCTGCCCGGACGCACCGCGACGCCCGGCCCCACCGGGCTGAGCCGGTTCCGGCACCCCGCCCGGATAGCGATCGACGATCTGCTCTACCTGAGTACCTGTGTGAGTGACGGCGTGGCCGCCGACGTGTTGTTCGGCCTCACTCCGCCCGCCCGGGTCACCGCCGTGCTGCGCGGGTTCGGTCTTCTCGGCATCACCGTCCGGCACGGTCTGGACGAGCTCACCGACACTCCGCTGGAGCGCCTCGGTGCCTCCCAGGCCCATCTCGCGCTCTCGCTCGCCATCGACGCCGGCACCGACGGCCGGGGGCACCGGATGCCCCAGCTCGACACCACTCGTGCCAGCACCGGCAGCGCACGCGCCTACGTCGAACTGCTGCAGGCCCTGTGGAGGCCGTCGAAGATCCATCCCGAGGTGGCCGCGCGCGTGCGTGAGCTGATGTCCCACAACCTCCTGCGGCACCGGCTCGCGCCCGACTTCAGTTCCGACGCCACCACGTGGTCGTCCAAGACCGGCACGTTCCTCAACCTCCGGCACGAGATCGGGGTCGTCGAGCACTCCGACGGTCAGGCCTTCGCCGTCGCCGTCCTGACCGAGTCGCTCGTACCGGCCAGTGTCCAGCCCGGCGCCGATGCCCTCATGGCGCAGGTGGCCCGCACGTTGCGTGATCACCTGCGGCAGCTCTGAGGGCCGTCCCGCAGTGGTTCCCACGGGGTCGTGGGCGTTCGCCGCCCGGTCGGCTCGACCCGTGACGCCCTTGTCAGTAGGCGGAGTTGACGTTGTCGATGGAGCCGTAGCGGTCGGCGGCGTAGTTGGCGGCCGCGGTGATGTTGGCGACGGGGTCGGTGAGGCT
>NZ_JBIAQQ010000041.1:0-56359 GCF_042889165.1 Streptomyces sp. NPDC002669
TATTTTTTGGCTTCGCTCCCTTACACGCATAACCAGGCGGGGGGGGGGGCGCTGGCAAACGCCGGGGGCCGGGCCCCCCCCCCCCCGGGGGCCCCCCCCCCGGGGCGGGGGCCGGGCCCCGCCCCGCCCCACGGCGGCACCCGGTGGACGGCCCCGGGGCGTCCGCCCGAGCCTCAACGGGATCGACGGCGACTGCGGTTAGCGTCGAGGGGAACGGGCGGACGGGTCGTGCAGGGAGGCCGTGGTGACGGAGCAGCAGGAGGCGTCGAAGGACGCCGTCATGACCAGGATCGGCCAGGCGGTCATGCTGCTGCACGGCGGTGACCGGGAAGAGGCCCGCAACCGCTTCGGCGCGCTCTGGTCGGAGATCGCCGAGGACGGCGGCGCCCTGCACCGGTGCACCCTCGCCCACTACATGGCCGATGCCCAGGACGATCCCGGCGACGAGCTGGCCTGGGACCTGCGGGCGCTGACCGCGGCCGACGGGCTGTCCGACGAGCGCGCGGCACAACACCCCGACGCGCCGGCGGTGCGGGCGCTCTACCCCTCGCTCCACCTCAACCTCGCGGCGGACTACGTGCGGCTCCAGCGCCCCGGGGCGGCCCGGATCCACCTGGACCGGGCCCGCGCGGCCTCCGTCGTGCTCGCCGACGACAGTACGGACGACGGGTACGGGGGCGGGGTGCGCGCGGCGATCGCGCGGCTGGAGCTGAGACTGCGCGAACTGTGAGGGCGGCCCGTCTGTGGTGGACGGGCCGCCCTCGCGTCGTTCTCCCGGCTCAGCGGCCGTAGGTGTGCTCGCAGATCCGGGACTGCGGGCTGCCGGCGGGCCAGTGCCCGTAGCCCCTCCCCAGTGCGCAGACGTCCGTTCCGGCGCCGGGGGCCGGCAGGGGCGGTGCGGGCCGGGTCACGGCGGGCGGCGCCTGGCGCGGCCGGGGGCGCGTGACCTGGGGGAGCCGGTGCCGCCGCGGGGCGCGGGGCGCGGCGCGGCGGGTGTCCGGCGGGGCGGCCCGGGGCGACGGGGAGGCGGGCGGATCGGAGGCGGGTACGGCCTCCAGGGAGTCGTGGACGGGCGGCTGCGCGGTCTGCGGGGTCAGGTCCTGGGCGGGTCCGCCGGTCCCGGGCCGGGCCGGGGCGTCCGGCCGGGGCTGCACGGAGACGCAGCCGGTCAGTGCGGTGGCGGCCAGGCCCGCCACGAGGCCCATGGTGATCCTGACGGTGATTCCGGTTCGTTGCACCCGATCAACTCTGCGGTGCGGACCCGGCTCCGGGCGGGGCACACGGCGGGGATTGATCCGCACGGGTGACACCGGTCAGCGCGGCGCCCACCGCGGTCCGAGCATTCCGCCCAGCAGCTCGGCGAAGCCCGCGTGCAGCTCCTCCTCGCTCGGCACGGAGCGGCTGTACGACCCCGCCGCGCACGAGAACATCAGCCCCTCGCACCAGGCCACCAGGGACAGGGCGTGCCGTTCGGGCTCCGCCGATCCGGCCGCGGTCATCAGCGCCAGCAGCGGCTCGCGGAACTGCCGGCCCGTGGCGTCGAAGAACTCCCGCAGCTCCGGGCGCCGGGTCGCCTCCAGGGCGAGTTCGTAACGGCAGACGAGCAGCTCGGGGTGGTCGGTGAGGTAGCGGTGCAGCACCCGGGCCAGACCGGCGACCAGCTCCGCCGCCCCGGCGGCCGGGGCGCCGTCCGCGCCCGGGCCGCGCCCCTCGGGGCCCGGGCCGCTTCCCGCTCCGGCGGCCGGGAGGAGTCCGTCGGGGGCCAGCACCCGGGCCTCGCGCTCCGCGAGCCGCCGCACCGCCGCCTCCAGCAGCGCCTGCCGGGTCCGCGCGCAGTTGGACGTCGAGCCCTGGGGGAGCCCGGCGCGCTCGTCCACCGCGCGGTGGGTCAGGCCGCGCATCCCGCGCTCGGCGAGCAGGGCGAGGGCGGCGTCGGCGATGAGATCGGCCCGGGAGGTACCGGCGGTGCGTGTGGCCATGGGACCAACCTACCCCTTCAACTACAGCCGTAGTACGGTGAGCGTGTCACTACGGATGTAGTGCGGACGTAGTTCCGAGGAGGAGTCATGGACAAGCCCCGTGCCGTCGTCATCGGTGGCGGAATCGGCGGTCTCACCACGGCGGTGGCCCTGCACGGCCGCGGCTGGCACGTCACCGTCCTGGAGCGCGCGGCCTCCCTGGAACCCGTCGGGGCCGGGATCTCCCTGACCCCCAACGCCCAGCGCGCCCTGGACGTCATCGGCCTCGGCGAAGAGGTGAGGTCCCTCGCCGCCTGGCAGGGCGAGGGCGGCATGCGCGCCCCGAACGGCCGCTGGCTCTCGCGCACGGACAGTGCCGCCGCGGTCGAGCGGTTCGGCGGCCCGCTGGTCCTGCTGCACCGTGCCACCTTCGTCGACCGCCTCGCGGCCCGCCTGCCCGAGGGCACCGTCCGCACCGGCCAGGCCGCGCGACTGCTGGACCCGGGCACCGCGGGCGGCGCGCCCGCAGTGGTCGAGACGGCGGCCGGGAGCATGGAGGCAGACCTCGTCGTCGGCGCCGACGGCATCAAATCGGCCGTGCGCGGCGTGCTCTTCCCGGCCCACCCCGGCCCCTCGTACGCCGGATTCACCACCTGGCGCATCGTCGTCCCCGCCCCCGAACGGCCCTTCTCCCCGCACGAGACCTGGGGGCGCGGCGCGCTCTGGGGCACCCAGCCGCTCAAGGACGGCCGGATCTACGCCTACGGGGCCGCCGTCGCCCCCGCCGGGGCCCGCGCGGCCGACGACGAGAAGGCGGAGATGACCCGCCGCTTCGGCGACTGGCACGACCCGATCCCCGCGGTCATCGCCGCCGCCGAGCCGGACCAGGTGCTCCGCAACGACGTGTACCAGCTGATCGACCCCCTGCCCGCCTTCCACCGGGGCCGCACCGTCCTGGTCGGCGACTCCGCCCACGCGATGGCCCCCAGCCTCGGCCAGGGCGGCAACCAGAGCGTCGAGGACGCGATCGTGCTCGCCCACCGGCTGACCACGAGCCCGGACCTCGGCACGGGACTGGCCGCGTACACCGCCGACCGCCTGCCCCGTACGTCGGCCGTCGTCCGCAAGGCCGCCCGGACCGCCCGCCTGATGCGGCTGAGCAGCACCCCCGCCGTCGCGGTGCGCGACGCGCTGATGTCCACCGTCTCGCGCTTCGGGCCCGCCCTCGTCCTGCGCACCTTCGACGGGATCATGGACTGGCGGCCGCCGCGGTCCACGTATGCTGCCCGGACGAACGACGCGCACGGGACGCTGCGGTAGGACATCGGCTCCGGGGGCCCCGCGGGGCGCGCCCGGCCGGTGGCCACCGCACCGGGCGGGCGCCGGACAGTGAGAGGGAGACCCCGTGAAGGTCGGCTGCATCGGACTCGGCGACATCGCGCGGAAGGCGTACCTGCCCGTCCTGACCACCGTGCCCGGGATCGAACTGCACCTGCAGACCCGCACCCCCGCCACTCTGGAGGCGGTCGCCGGGGCCCACCGCATCCCGTCGCGGCAGTGCCACGCCGACCTCGGATCGCTGCTCGCCCAGAACCTGGACGCCGCCTTCGTCCACGCTTCGACCGCCGCGCACCCCGAGATCGTGGCCCGGCTGCTGGAGGCGGGCGTCGCCACGTACGTGGACAAGCCGCTGGCCTACGAACTCGCCGACTCCCGGCGGCTGGTGGAACTGGCCGAGGAGCACGGCACGAGCCTGGCCGTCGGCTTCAACCGCAGGCTCGCGCCCGGTTACGCGCAGTGCGCCGAGCATCCGCGCGAGCTGATCCTCATGCAGAAGAACCGGGTGGGCCTGCCCGAGGAACCGCGCACCATGGTGCTCGACGACTTCATCCACGTCGTCGACACCCTGCGCTTCCTGGTGCCGGGACCGGTCGACCAGACCGTCGTGCGGGCCCGGATCCGCGAGGGTCTGATGCACCACGTCGTGCTGCAGCTGTCCGGCGACGGGTTCACCGCCATCGGCACGATGAACCGGCTCAGCGGATCGGCCGAGGAACGGCTGGAGGTCTCCGGCCAGGACACCAAGCGCGAGGTCGTCAACCTCGCCGAGGTGATCGACCACAAGGGACAGCCGAGCCTGCGACGGCGCGGCGACTGGGTGCCGGTGGCCCGCCAGCGCGGCATCGAGCAGTGCGTGCTGTCCTTCCTGGACGCGGTGCGCGCCGGTACGGCGCTGAGCGCCCGGGACGCCCTGCGGACGCACGAGCTGTGCGAACGCGTCCTGCGCGACCTGGGCTGCGCCTGAGGGCGGTCCATCCGGTCCTCGGAGTGTCCGTTCGACGGCGCAGCACTCGACAGGTCTCGTGACGGGCCGACCGGCCGGACACTCGTGCCGGCACAAGTCGACTTCGCCGGTCGGGGCATGAGCCCGATGGGCAAGGCGTGCTCCACTCCAGGAAACCGGATCCGAGAAGGGGCGGAGGAACCTCCGAGGGGGAACCCTCGTGGTCGGGATCACGCGCGGCTCGCTGTGGACCAGCGGGGGCAGGTGGATTCGTTTCCCGCGCCGAGGGTTGTCCCGTAAACGATCTTCTGGTCGCTTCGGGCAGGGTGGGCCCTCGTGCCCGGTGGTCTATCCGGCGAGGGCGAGGCCGTGCATTTGTGCGATGCCGAGCATGGCGTGGTGGACCCCGTCGCCTTTGAGGCGGCAGCCGCGGAGGATCTTCCAGGTCTCTTCATTCGGGCGAAGTCGTGCTCGGCGCGGGCTCGGACGTGTTTGTGGGACTTGTCGTGTTCCTCTTTCCGGGCCGGGAGTCCGCTCTTTCCGCGTTCTCCGCGGTGTGGGATGACGAGTCCGGCTGTCGCCGCATGGTCAGGTTCGTGCGCGAGTAGGTCGCGACCAGCAGGGGCCGGTCCTCCAGCCGAAGGCTCCACGGCCGGCCCCTGCGGACCGCGTCCGCTCCCTCGCGCCGCAGCACCGTCCCCGGCTTCCCGAACTGCGGCGGGCTCGGCCCGGTGAACGGGGTGGGGACATCCAGGACGGCTGCGACGCCGTGATCACACCGGCCGCAACGGGATCATCCCAGTTGTGCGCCTGCCGGCCGGTCTTGCCCACGGTACGGAAATCGGGCGACCGGGCCTGGCGCATCGTCCAGGATGACCCCATGAGCCAAGACCTTGTGACGTTCCTCCACGCACGGCTGGACGAGGAGGCCGACCTGGCCCGGCGCTGCGACGGTGACGGCTGTGGGGAGTGGACCGCTCGCGGGCACACCGTCGACTTCTGCCAAGTGGAACTCCCCGGATTCCATCCCGCGATCGCCCTGCACGCGGCGCTGCACGACCCGGCTCGCGTCCTGCGGGAGGTTGAGGCCAAGCGACGCGTGCTCGCCCGCCATGCACTCGGTCCTGCCACGGGCGACCCCGAACTGCCGTGGGACAACCGTGACGACTGCCAGTACGACGGCGAGACCTGGCCGTGCGATGACCTGCTCGACCTCGCGTCGCCTTACGGCGATCACCCTGACTACCCCCGAGGCCCCTGAGGCCGAGCTCGTTTACGGGACAGCCCTCAGGCGATATCGCCTCGGAAAACCCAGCGTCCGGCAATGCCTGTTTCGTCAACTTTGCACAGGCTGATGCAGACGAAGATCACGCTATCGTTGACGCAGTAAAACTTACTTTTTACCGTGTTTCCGAAGTAGACGGTGTCCACCTGGGGGGCGGACTTGGCGGGCTTGGTTCGGACTGCCGTTCCGGGCTTCTTCTTTACGGTGTATGTTTTTCCTTCGGGGGCGCACCGAATCGTTCCCTGTGTGTGGATTTGCCCGCTCTTCGGGGTCGGGGATGCCTGGGCGGGTGCGCCGATTCCCCAAGTGATCAGAGTGACCCCAATTGCTGCTGCTATTGTGCGCGCTTTTAAGTTCATCGGCTCTCTTTTCTCTTTCCTTGCGTGTGCTTCGATCGCAAATCGTTCGCGCTGCGGCAATGTGTGTTCGAGTCCTGCTTGCTCGCGGCTGCGTCGAGGTCTTCTGGATTTGCGTGGTGATCGTACCTTGAAGGGGGCGGCTTCGTTCGATTATTTGCTGCGCTTAAGTGGAATTCGGGATTCAGCGAAGAGATTGCGTCACGGTCGCTTTGGGGTGTGATCGGCATGATTGCTGACTTTGTGGTGACGGACAGATTCTGATGGCCCGGGTTCCGTTGGCGGGGCAGGCTGTTCGACCGGTCGCGGGCGGAGATCGCCGATCATCCGCCGGGCAGCCTGCTTCGTGGCAGCACGAGGTTCAACCGGTTGGCGGCTGAAGTCTCACCTGCCCGAGTCCCACTTCCCGCCCGGACCGGCTTGCCCCGTGCCCCGGTTACGCCTCAGGAACGCACGGGCCCCCACAAGAGCGCAGTACAGGGCCAGCACCGCCGCCGCACCCCACAGGGGCCAGTCGCCCAGCCGCACGTAGAGAGTGGTGCCCGTGGCGAGCGGTACGTCGAACACGGCGGCGCCGCTGGTGTCCGTACCCAGGGGCGCACCGATCCGCGCGCCCTGCGGCCCGTACGCCGTGCTCACCCCGGTCAGCGTGGCATGCACCATCGAGCGGCCGTTCTCGGCGGCCCGCAGCGCCCCGAGCGAGGCGTGCTGCTCGGGCGCCCAGCTGTGCTGGAAGGTGGAGGTGGACGACTGTGTGACCAGCACCTGCGCGCCGTCCAGGGTCAGCCGGCGGCTCATGTCGGGGAACGCGGACTCGAAGCAGACCAGCGGTCCGAATCGCAGCCCCCTCCCGCCGTCCGCCTCCGGCAGCGACATCGTGACCGGGGCGGTGCCCCGCAACCGGTCCTCGCCCGCGGCCCGGCCCATGGAGGTGACCCAGCCGAGCACCGGACGGGCCGGAACGTACTCGCCGAACGGCACCAGCCGCATCTTGTCGTAGCGCTCCCCGGTCGGCCCGTCCGGACCCACCAGCACCGCCGACTTGAAGATGCCCCTCCGGCCCGATCCGTCGGTCTGCCGGGCGTCCGTGTTGACCAGCACGTCCGCACCGACCCGGCGCGAGAGGGCCGCGATCCGGGCGGCGATGTCCGGGCTCCGGGTGAGGTCCGCTCCCACACTGCTCTCGCCCCACACCACCAGGTCGAGACGGCGCCCGGCCAGCGAACCGGTCAGCCGCTCGCCCACCGCGAGACGGCGCTCGACGCTGTGGGGCCCCGCGATCACCCCCGGCTGCACGACGGCGATCCTGACCGTTCCCGACCGCTCGGGCCGCGGTGCCCAGCCCGCCATCGCCCCCACGGCCAGCGCGCACACCACCAGGCTCACGACGGCCGCGGTGCGGGCGGCCGCGGTCACGAACAACAGGGCGACGGCGGTGTTCACCGCCACCACCAGGAGACTCACCAGCCACACCCCGCCCACGGAGGCGACACGGAGCGCGGGAGCCACCTGCCACTGGCTCGCGCCGAGCAGTCCCCAGGGGCCGCCGAGCGCCTCCCAGGACCGGACCAGTTCGATCATCAGCCAGCCGCAGGGCACCACGACGACCGCCCGCACGGCACCCGCCGCCGAGACCGGCCCGCCCAGCGTCCGCAGGACCAGCAGCCCCCACGGGGCCCACAGCAGACCGAGCAGGGCGGCCAGGAGCACGATGAACACGTGCAGGCTCGGCATCAGCCAGTGATGCACCGCGATCATGTAGCCGATGCCGCCGAGCCAGCCGTCCAGCGCGGCCCTGCGCCCCGTACCGGCGGTACGGATGAGGAGCAGCCACGGCACCAGGCCGACGCCGGCGAGCCACCACAGGGAAGGGGCGGGAAAGGCGAGCGCGGGCAGCGCGCCCGCGAGGACCGCGAGGGCGCCGCGCCATCGGCCGGACCGCAGCATCCGCGCCCACCGCTCGTCCCGACCGGCCGGAGCCAGCATGTTCCGCCTCCTCGTCCCGCCTGATCAGCAGTCTCCACCCTGGCCCCCGCTCCGCAGTTCTTCCCCGGCGCGGGGAACCGGAAGCCTCGTTCCTTCCGTACCGGCGCGGCGGCGGAAGCCCCGGGGCACGGGGCCGGGAGGAGCGCGCGGACGGCGGGACGGCACCGCCACCGTCAGCAGGGCACCACCGCGACCGGGCCGAGCGCGTGCGAGAGCGTGGTCTGGGCGACGGGGGAGAGGCCGAGCCCGAGCGACTCCCCGCCCTTGCGCCGGCCGACCACGGTCAGTGCCGCGGTCGCCGAGGCCGTGACCAGGGTGCGGGAGGCGGAGCCGCTGACCGGTTCCCGGACGACCTCGACCTGGGGGTACTTCTCCTGCCATCCGGCGGTGAGCTCGGCGAGGGTCCGGTCGGCCGACTTCGCCACCGCTTCCCGGTCGAAGACGGGGCCGCCGGACAGGATCGAGGAGAACATCGTCCAGCCGTGCACGATCCGCAGCCGTGCGCCCGGCCGGGAGGCGGCGGTTTCGAAGGCGAACTCCAGCACCGCTTCGCTGCTCTCGTCCGCGGCCACGCCCGCGACGATGTCGGTGAACTCCTCCGCCGTGGCCCCCTCGTCCTCGTCCGCCGCCCCGCCGTGGATGACGACGACGGGACACTTGGCCATCGAGGCGGTCGCGAGGCTGTTGGACCCGAGCATCAGGGACCGGAACCCGCCGAGCCCGCGCGAGCCGACGACCACCAGCGACGCGTCACGGCTGAGCGAGGTGAGGGCCGCCGAGGGGAAGTCCAGCGGCGAGAGCGTCGTCGGGTGCAGGGCCGGCTCGATCTCGGACACCCGCTGCACGGACCGTTCGAGGAGTTCCTCGGACTCGCGCCGCAGCGCGTCCTGCGGGCTGCGCCGATCGGGCGTCCGGGCGTGCACGACGACCAGCGCGAGCCCTCGTCGCACGGCTTCGTGGGCGGCCCAGTCGAGGGCTTCCCGGCTGTGCGGGGAGCCGTCCACCGCGGCGATCACGGGACGGTCGGTGGCGGTCATGATTCCCTCCAGAATCCGGCGATATCCCGTCCCAGGCTGGTACGTACGGCCGTCGTAGGGCAGGGACCTTCGGCCCCTCTGTTCCGGGACATCCATGAGGGACCACCATCCGCGCGGAGCGGTGGGGCGTCGCGGACGTCCGCCGGGGCCGTTTCGTACGCTACGGCCCGTCGCGACCCGGTGCCTGTCCGGAATCCGGGACCGGCGCCGGAGCGGGACCGCCGCGCCGGGCGGGGCCGCCGTGCCCGCGTGGCCCGGCGGACGACCGGGGCGCCGCTGTCAGTGCCGGGTGCGATCCTGCCCCCATGGACGAGCTGATGCGGCAGCGGCGCGTGTACGGAGCCGACCACGACGATCCCGATCCGGGACCCCGGCCGGGCCGTTCCTACCGGGAGCTGGTGGGCGGCCCCCTCGACGGGCTGCTCCTCGACGTGACCGGCTGGACGGACGCGGCGCTGCGCGAGGGAGCGGCGCTGAACACGGAGATCGGACGGTTCGGACCGGGCGGCCGGGCGGAGTACGGCCCCCGGGACGGCGACCCCGCCCGGTGGGACTGGCGGGGCGACATACTCTGAGCCGCCCGGCGCCCCGTGCGGCGTACGGGAGCACCGCCGGACCCGGCCTCCGACGGGCCGCACGCGGCCCGTCAGGACCGATCGCCCGAACCGTCCGATACTGGATGAATGGTGCAGAAGGCGTCTCGATCGGATGCTCCGCCGACCCTGACCGTCAAGGGCCGGGACATCCGGCTGCGCACGATCGGGCTCGTGGTGCTGGCGGTGCTCGCGATCTGGTTCATCGCCGTGAACACCGCGTCCGTCGGCATACGGCTGTGGGTCGGTACGGTCACCCTGCCGCTCTGGGCGGTGCTGACCGTGACCCTGGTGGTCGGGCTGCTCATGGGCGCCCTCCTGGCCCGTCGCCGCGCGAAGCGCTGACCCGGCCCCGGCGCGGGGCGGGCGGATCGCCGCCCGCCCCGCACCGGACGATCAGCCCGCGGACTCGCCCGCGTGCGGGCTGAGAACCCCCGCGCCGACCAGGATGAACAGCACGATGCCCAGGATGATCCGGTAGACCACGAACGGCATGAAGCTCTTGGTCGTGATGAACTTCATGAACCAGGCGATGACGGCGTATCCGACGCCGAACGCGATGAAGGTCGCGAAGATCGTCGGCCCCCACGACACGTGCCCCTCGCCCGCGTCCTTCAGCTCGAAGACGCCCGAGGCCAGCACCGCGGGGATCGCGAGCAGGAAGGAGTACCGGGCCGCCGCCTCACGGGTGTACCCCATGAGCAGACCGCCGCTGATGGTGGCCCCGGAGCGGGAGACGCCCGGGATCAGGGCCATCGCCTGGCAGCAGCCGAAGATCAGGCCGTCCTTCACGCCGAGTTCCTTGAGCGTCTTGCGCTCCTTGCCGGCCCGGTGCCTGCCGCCCGCCTCGTCGCGCGCGGCGAGACGGTCGGCGATGCCGAGGACGATGCCCATGACGATCAGGGTGGTGGCGATCAGCCGCAGATCGCGGAAGGGGCCCTCGATCTGGTCCTTGAGCGTCACGCCGAGCACGCCGATGGGGATGGAGCCCACGATCACCAGCCAGCCCATCTGGGCGTCGTGGTCGCCGCGCATCGACCGGTCCACCAGCGAACGGCACCACGCCGAGACGATCCGGACGATGTCCTTGCGGAAGTAGATGAGGACTGCCGCCTCCGTGCCGATCTGGGTGATGGCGGTGAACGCCGCACCCGGGTCGTGCCAGCCGGCGAACGCGGCGGTGAGCCGCAGATGCGCGCTGGAGGAGATCGGCAGGAACTCGGTCAGTCCCTGAACGAGGCCCAGGACGAACGATTCGAACCAGCTCATGGGGCTTTGGCCATCCCGGAAGTGATCATGCATCGGCCGACGGCTGAGCCGTCGGCGACGTGCGTATGTCGGTCAATGGAGAACGGGGCCGCGCAGGATCCGCGGCCCTTGGGTCGATCGCGGGCAGGGTATCTCCCCCGGGTGAACAACGCCCCCCCATGCCCCCGGGCCCGCCGGTCGCACCGCCTCCGCACCGGCGCCGGTGCGGAGGAGCGGGTCACTCGGAGGCCAGCCGGTGGCGCTTGCGCCAGGCGACGAAGGCCGCGCCGATCCCCGTCAGCACGATGAAGCCCATGGCGGCCAGGAACGCGGGCGAGGTCGGCGACGTCGCCTCGCTGCCCGCCACCACGTACGCCGCGGTGTTCGGGATCGAACCGAGCCCGGTGGCGACCAGGAACGGGGGACACCCCATGCGCGACACCGCCGCGCAGTAGTTGGCCGCGGCGAACGGCACGCCCGGGAACAGCCGCAGCGCCAGCATCGAACGGAATCCGTGCCGGCTCAGCTGGCCGTCCGCCGCCTTGAGCCACCGCCCGCGCAGCAGCGTGCGCAGCGCGTCCTGCCCGAGCACCCTGCCCAGTCCGAACGAGATGCCCGCGCCCAGCACCGTCCCCGCCAGCGCGGCGGCCAGTCCCGACTGCGTGCCGAAGAGCGCGCCCGCGGCGAGGTTGAGCAGGGGGCGCGGCACGAAGGCGACGGTGCACGCGCCGTACGCGACCCCGAACAGGAGGACCGCGACGACACCGCCGTCGAGCCGGGCGGGCCAGCCGGTGGCGAGCAGCCGCTGGGGTTCGAGGAGCAGCATCGCGACCGCCGCGGCCAGCAGCACCACCACGAGCAGCGAGAACCGGGACCAGGGCGAGAGCAGCACCCTGGTGCAGCGCACGGCGAGGCCGGTGGCGGGCCGCGAGGGGACGGGGTCGAACATGCCGGGAGAGTAGCCGACAGCGGTGAACGAATGCCGCAACATGCGCGGCACGGAGGCGGTGGCACACCTGCCGTACGACGGGCCGCCCGCACCGCACGGCCGCGTGCCCCCTGCTCCTCGCGTCGCGTCCGACCGCCGCGCCGGGTCACCTGCCGGACCGTCCGGCGGGCCGTGGCGGCAGGAGCGCGGCGGGCGCGTTCCGGCGGGTGCGTACCGGTGTCCGTGCGCCCAACTCCGTACCGGCCCGGGGGAGTCCGCCGGAAAACCATTCGACGGGCAGGTACGGGTCGGACATCATCGGAGCCATGTTCCGGTACGCCTTCCCCGCAGCGCCGTCCGCAGTCGCGGACGCGCCGAAGGCTGCCGTGAGCCCCGCGACCGCAGCAGTCGTCACGGCGGCGTGCACCGCCGCCGCAGCGCCCCTCGGCGGCGCCCGAAGCTGACCCTCCCCCGACAGTCCGGCGGACCCCGCAAGGGGAGGGTCGGCCGGGCCCCGGGGTCCTCACACAGCTTCGAAACCCAAGGAATGAACCATGCCCAAGACGGCATACGTGCGCACCAAGCCGCACCTCAACATCGGCACCATGGGCCACGTCGACCACGGCAAGACCACCCTGACCGCCGCCATCACCAAGGTCCTCAGCGACCGGGGGACCGGCACGTTCGTCCCGTTCGACCGGATCGACCGGGCCCCGGAGGAGTCGCAGCGCGGCATCACCATCAACATCGCGCACGTCGAGTACGAGACCGACACCCGTCACTACGCGCACGTCGACATGCCCGGACACGCCGACTACATCAAGAACATGGTCACCGGCGCCGCCCAGCTCGACGGGGCGATCCTCGTCGTCTCGGCGCTCGACGGGATCATGCCGCAGACCGCCGAGCACGTCCTGCTCGCCCGCCAGGTGGGGGTCGACCACATCGTCGTCGCCCTCAACAAGGCGGACGCGGGGGACCCCGAGCTGACCGACCTGGTCGAGCTGGAGGTCCGCGAGCTGCTGTCCGCGCACGGTTACGGCGGCGACTCCGTACCCGTCGTACGGGTCTCGGGGCTGGGGGCGCTGGAGGGCGACCCGCGCTGGACCGCGGCCGTCGAGGCGCTGCTGGACGCCGTCGACACGTACGTACCGATGCCGGTCCGCTACACCGACGCGCCGTTCCTGCTGTCGGTGGAGAACGTCCTGACCATCACCGGCCGGGGCACCGTCGTCACCGGGGCCGTCGAGCGCGGCACCGTCCGCGTCGGCGACCGGGTGGCGGTGCTCGGACCGGACATCGAGACGGTCGTCACCGGCCTGGAGACCTTCGGGAAGCCGATGGAGTCCGCCGAGGCCGGCGACAACGTGGCCCTGCTGCTGCGCGGTGTGGAGCGCGACCGGGTCCGGCGCGGACACGTGGTCGCGGCGCCGGGCAGCGTGACGCCGAGCCGGCGCTTCACCGCGCAGGTGTACGTGCTGTCGGCGCGGGAGGGCGGTCGCAGCACGCCGCTCACCACCGGTTACCGACCACAGTTCTACATCCGCACGGCGGACGTCGTCGGGGACGTGGACCTCGGCGAGGTGGCGGTGGCGCGCCCCGGCGAAACGGTCGACCTGACCGTCGAGCTGGGCCGTGACGTCCCGCTGGAGACCGGACTCGGCTTCGCGATCCGCGAGGGCGGCCGCACGGTCGGCGCCGGCACCGTCACCGGGCTGCTCTGAGGCCCGGGGCCCGCCTCCCGTACCCCACGGGAGGCGGGCCCCGTACCGTGCGCAAGACTGACGGCATGACAGAAACAGCACTGGTGCTCGGTTCCGGCGGTGTCACCGGCGGGGCCTGGGAGATCGGGATCCTGCACGGACTCGCGGAAGCCGGCGCGGACCTCTCCACCGTCGATCTGATCATCGGCAGCTCGGCCGGAGCCTCGGTCGGCGCGCAACTGGCCTCCGGACTGCTCGCCCTCCCCGAACTGTACGAACTCCAATTCGCCGACCCGCGGGACATGAGGGGCGGCCGGCTCGGCGCACTCACCCTGCTGCGCTACGCGGGGGCCGTGCTGCTCTCCCGCACCCCCGAGGAGTACGGCCGGAGGCTGGGCCGGCTGGCGCGGGGCGCCCGGCTCGACATCGACGCGAAGGAGCGGCGCGCGGCGATCGGGAGCCGCCTGCCCTCGACGGAGTGGCCCGAGCGTGCCCTGCGCGTCACCGCCGTCGACGCCCTCACCGGCGAACTCCACACGTTCGGCAAGGAGGACGGCGTCCCCCTCGTGGACGCCGTCACCGCCAGCTCGGCGGTCCCCGGGGTGTGGCCCGTCGCCCGGGCCGGGGGACGGGACTGGATCGACGGCGGGGTGTACTCCACGGCCAACGCCCACCTCGCCGCCGGCCACCGGCGCGTCGTCGTCATCGCCCCGTCGGCGAGCGGCAACAAGGCCATCGCCGCACCGGCCGCACAGGGGGCCGAACTCGTCGCGAACGGGGCCCGCGTCGAGGTCATCACCCCCGACGCGGCGTCGAAGGGGGCGTTCGGCCGCAACCCCCTCGACCCGGGCCACCGGGCCGCGGCGGCCCGAGCGGGTCTGGCCCAGGCGGCCGCGCACGCCGAGGCCGTCGCCGCGGTCCTCGGCAGCTGATCCGGCACCCCACAATGGAGGGGTGAACGAGTCGATACCCGTCATCCGGGACGTGGACCAGGGCACCGCCAGACTCCTCCCCGACGTGGACCGGGAAAGGGCCTGGCTGCTCACCGTCGACGGCGCGCCCCAGTCGTACGTGGACCTCGACGCTCCGGACCACCTGGAGTTCGAGTACGTGCGACGGCTCGCCCATGTCGTCGACCGCGCCGGACCACCGGGCGCGCCGCTGGACGTCCTCCACCTCGGCGGCGGCGCGCTCACCCTGCCCCGCTACGTCGCCGAGGCCAGGCCGGGCTCCCGCCAGGACGTCGCCGAGGCCGACCTCGGGCTGCTCGAACTGGTCGCCGAACGGCTCCCGCTGCCCGAGGACAGCGGGATCACCGTGCACGGCACGGACGCCCGCGGCCTGCTGGAACGGACACCGGCAGGCTCCCTCGACGTACTGATCGGGGACGTCTTCGGCGGTTCGCGGGTGCCCGCCCACCTCACCTCCGTCGAGTACGCGCGAGCCGCCCGCAGGGCGCTGCGCGACGGCGGGATCTACGCCGCCAACCTCGCGGACGGGGCGCCCTTCGACTTCCTCCGCTCCCAACTGGCCACCTTCGCCGCGGTCTTCGAGGAACTCGCACTGATCGCCGAACCGGCGGTGCTGCGCGGCCGGCGCTTCGGCAACGCCGTCCTCGTCGCGTCCCGGCACCCCGTCGACATCGCGGGCCTGACCCGCGGCTGCGCCGCCGACGCCTTCCCCGCCAGGGTGGAGCACGGTCCCGCGCTGGACCGTTTCATCGGGTCCGCGCGGCCGGTCGGGGACGGCGAGGCGGTCGCCTCACCCGAGCCGCCCGACGGGGCCTTCGGCATCGGCTGAGGCCGGACCGGGAACCGGGCCCGGGGCCTTGGCCGCCACTTCGGCGGGGGCGGGTCTCCGGGTCAGGTCGCGCACCTCGGGGACGAACAGCACGGCCCCGGTGACCAGCACGATCAGCCCCGCGCAGCCCCACAGGGCCTGGCTGCGCCCCACCAGCGACTCCACCGGGCCCGCGAGCGCCGTCGCCAGCGGCATCATCGCCACCGAGCCGAACCAGTCGTACGCCGAGACGCGCGACAGCTTCTCCTCCGGGATCTCCTGGTGCATGGCCGTCATCCACGCGACCCCGAACACCTCGATGGCGACGCCGCTGACGAACATCACCAGACAGAGCCAGACCGCCGGCAACGGCACCGCGAGGCCCGCCGGGGGCAGGGCCAGCGGGAAGACGCAGAGCGTCCCGGCCAGCAGCATCCGCCGAGGCTTCCAGCGGGTCATCAGGAGCGCCCCGCCCAGCGTCCCGGCCCCGAACGCGGCGAGTGCGAAGCCCCACGGACGGGCACCGCCCAGCTCGTCCCGGGCGACCAGCGGCCCGTACACCGACTCGGCGGCGCCCACCGCGGCGACCACCACCGAGAACTGCGCGACGATGCTCCACAGCCAGGGGCGGCCGACGAACTCCTGCCAGCCGTCCCGCATGTCGGCGAGCAGCCCGCCACCCGGCGCGCGCGAGGGAATGTGGCTGACGTCCAGGAACGCGCGCAGCGCGCCCGCCGCCGCGAAGGCCGCGGCATCGACCGCCAGTACCCAGCCCGGGTCCATCGCCGCGATCATGGCGCCGCCGAGCGCCGCCCCGCCGATCGTCGCGCCCTGCGTGGCCATCCGGAACAGCGCGAAGGCGCGGCTCGCCTGCTCATGGCTGATGCTGGACATCAGCATGCCCTCGGCCGCCGGGTTGAAGAACGCCTGCCCGGTCCCGCACAGCGCGGTGAGCAGCATCATCTGCCACAGCTGCGGATCGCCGGTCAGCACCAGCCAGGCGAAGACCGCCTGCGAGAGACAGTTGAGGGCGTTCGACGCGACCATCACCCGGTGCCGCGGCAGCCGGTCCGCGATCGCCCCGCCGACCAGCAGGAAGAGCACCAGCGGCACGGCCCTGGCCGCGGCCACCAGGCCGACGTCGCCCCCGTCGCCGCCCGCCTGCAGCACGGCGAACGCCGCCGCGATCAGCGCGCCATGGGTACCCAGGCCCGTGATGACCGCGGCGGCGGTCAGAAGACGGTAGTTGCGGGCGGAACGGCCCGAAGGAGCGGAGGAGGCGGCAGTCACCCAGGGACTATCGCCGCTCCGCCTCCGCAGCGCCAACGGATTTCCCGGGGGAGGACCGGAGGGTCAGGACTCCGGCGCGACCTCCACCAGCCGCACGGTGCTGAGGATCTTCTGGATCGTCTCGTCCGGGAGCTCGTCCTTGACGGAGTCGGCCCCGTAGAGGACCCAGGACGCGAACTCGCCCTTCTTGTTCTTGAAGGTGAAGGCGATGGCCTTGCCGTCGCTGTCGCACTTCTCCTTCTTCGTGACGTTCGGAGCGGTGGCCGTGACGACCTGGCCGGTGAGACCCGACTTGGTGGTGTACTGCTTGGCGGGGGTGAACTTGATGGTGCTCTGCGGCATGTGCTGCGCGTAGGCGGCCCACACCCAGGTACCGGCCTCGCTGTGCGCGTTCTTGGCGGCGTCGGTGGCTCCCTGGGCGCCCCTGGTACCGGCGCTCGCGAGGCTCATGCTCTCTTCGACGCCGTCCTTGTCGGAGTCGTCCACGCACCACTTCTTCTGGTAGAAGGTCGGCGCGGAGAAAAGGATGAGGGGCGAGCCGTCCCCCTTCTTCTCGTCCTCGAAGTACGAGCCCGAGCCGGGCTTCCCGACCTCCCAGTCGCCGGGCACGTCGAACCGGGTGCCCCACTTGGGGTTGGTGACGACCTTCCAGCCGGGGATGAGGGGCTTGGCGTCCTCGTCCTCGCCACGCGGGTTCGCCTCGGGGGAGGCGGACCCGGACGGCTTGGCCGGTGCCGAGGACTTGCCGCCGCCGGCGACGTCGTCGTTCTTGTCGTCGTCCTTGTTGAGCACGACGACACCGGTCACCGCAGCGGCCACGACGACCGCGGTGGCCGCGACGATCGCGACCACGGTGGTCTTTTTCCTGCCGTTGTCGCCGGGCTGCGGAGCGCCGGGCGGGCCGGGCACCGAGTACTGCGGCACGGTCGGCTGCTGGTACGGGTTCGGCTGCTGGTAGCCGGGCTGCTGGTACCCCGGCTGGCCCTGCTGCTGACCGGGCTGGCCCTGCTGCTGGTATCCCGGCTGCTGATAGGGATTCGGCTGCTGGTACCCCGGCTGCTGGTACGGGTTCTGATTCTGGTCCTGCGGGTTTTGCTCGCCCCCGGGCGGCTGCTGTCCTGGCCACATGGCGAGTAACGATAGAGGGGCGGTGTCAGGTCTGCTACGCCCGCCCCCGTGTGCGGATGGTGAAGGGCGTGCTCCGGCGGGCGGGGCCGGGGGTGGCCAAAGGTTCTACTCGCAAGTAACATCCGGTCATGAGTGCTGCACAGATGTCCGTCGGCGAGATGCTCGTCGCAACGGTTCCGATGGCCCGGACCCTCAATCTCGAATTCCTGGAGACGACCGCGGAGCGCGCGGTCGTCCGGCTCCCGGACCAGGCCGATTACCACAACCACGTCGGCGGACCGCACGCCGGGGCGATGTTCACGCTGGCGGAGTCGGCGAGCGGCGCGATCGTCATCGCGGCCTTCGGCGACCAGCTGTCGCGCGCCGTGCCGCTCGCGGTGAAGGCGGAGATCGGCTACAAGAAGCTGGCCAAGGGCGTCGTCACCGCCACGGCGACCCTGGGCCGTCCGGTGGCCGAGGTCGTCGCCGAACTCGACGGGGGCAAGCGCCCGGAGTTCCCCGTGGTCATCGAGATCCGGCGCGAGGACGGCGCAGTGACCGGCGAGATGACGGTCGTCTGGACGCTGCGGCCCAACGCCTGATCCCGGCCGGTTCCGCACGGGGCCGCCACGCCTCCCGGAAGGGGACGCGTGGCGGCCCTTCGCGTTGTCCGCACGCAGGCCGGTACGGGTAGGCTTCCCGCCGCGCGTCGAGGAGTTGCCCGGCGGGCAACGGGACATCCGTACGGAAGGAACCGGCGTTGCACATCCAGGAATGGCTGGAGACCGTCCCCGCGATCAGCGTGTACGCCCTGGTGGGCGTCGTCATCGGGCTGGAGAGCCTCGGGATTCCGCTGCCGGGTGAGATCGTCCTGGTCAGCGCGGCGCTGCTGGCCTCCGGGCACGACGGGATCAACCCCTGGATCCTGGGCGCCTGCGCCTCGGCCGGCGCGATCATCGGCGACTCCATCGGCTACGCCATCGGCCGCAAGGGCGGACGGCCGCTGCTGGCCCGGCTCGGCGGGAAGTTCCCCAAGCACTTCGGCGAGAGCCAGATCGCGCTGGCGGAGCGGTCGTTCCAGAAGTGGGGGATGTGGGCGGTCTTCTTCGGCCGCTTCGTCGCCCTGCTGCGGATCTTCGCGGGCCCCCTGGCGGGCGTGCTCCACATGCCGTACTGGAAGTTCCTGATCGCCAACGTCTTCGGCGGCATCGTCTGGGCCGGCGGCACCACGGCCGTCATCTACTCGGTGGGGATCGTCGCCGAGGCGTGGCTCAAGCGGTTCTCCTACCTCGGCCTCGTGGCCGCGGTGCTGATCGGCGTGACCTCGATGCTGGTCCTGAAGAGCCGGGCCAAGAAGATGGCGGCGCGGACCTCGTCCGCCCCCGCGCCCGACGCGGGGATCGTCCCGGCCGCGGACTGACCGCGACCGGACGGGGGCACGCCCCGCGGGACCGGCGGCCGCCCCGCGCCCGGTGCCGCCTCTTCCGGCTCAGTCCTCGTGCGCCCGGCGGTGGGCCCTGGCCAGCTCCACGTAGCCCACCGCGTTGAACTTGATGCCCTCGAGCTCCTCCTCGGTCAGCTCCCGCTTGACCTTGGCGGGGACGCCCGCGACGAGCGAGCCCGGGGGCACCCGCATCCCCTGCGGGACCAGCGCCTGCGCCGCGATCAGCGAACCGGCCCCGATGTGGGCGCCGTTGAGGACGGTGGCACCCATGCCGACCAGGACGTCGTCCTCGACGGTGCAGCCGTGCAGCACGGCGTTGTGCCCGACCGAGACGCGTTCGCCGACCGTGACCGGGAACCCCGGGTCGCCATGGACGCTGCAGTTGTCCTGGATGTTGCTGTCGGCGCCGATGACGATGGGGCCGCAGTCGGCCCGCAGCACGGTCTGGTACCAGACGCTGGAGCCCGCGGCCATCGTCACCTCGCCGATGACGACCGACGTCGGCGCCGTGAAGGCGTCCGCGTCGATGTCCGGCTCCTTGCCGCCCATTCCCGTGACCAACGCCCGCTCTGCCATCGCCCGTCCCTCCGTGCTCAGGTGTCGTGCGGCCGGGCCCGTCCGGTCCGGTCGGCCGACCGCGGTCGTTCGACCGCTCCGGAGGAACGGTATGCGACGGCCGGCCGTCCGCCGCCCGGTGGGGTGAACATCACAGGTCGTCGCGGTGATCGGGTCCGGCGCCGACGACTACCGTGTGCGGGTGCCGAAGAACAGGAACGCGTTCTCATCCCTGGCCGCCTGGCGGCGGCGCGCCCTGTCCGGGGCCGTCCACCGCGGCTGGCGCTGGGTACAGGAGGCGGGCGCGGTCACCGCGGACCGCCCCGGCAAGCTGCGCTTCGGCCGGATCGGCGCCGGAACCCGGCTGGCCTTCCCGCAGGGCACGGTCTTCGGTGAACCGTGGATCGAGCTCGGCGCGCACTGCATCATCGGCGAGCAGGTCACGCTGACGGCCGGCCTCATGCCCGACCTGGACCTCGGCCCCGACCCCATCCTGACCCTGGGCGACGGGGTGGTGCTCGGCCGGGGCAGCCACGTGGTCGCCGACACCACGGTGACCATCGGCCCGGACACGTACTGCGGGCCGTACGTCTACATCACGTCCACGAACCACAGCTACGACGACCCGCACGAGCCGGTCGGCCGGCAGTGGCCCCGCATGGAACCCGTTTCCATCGGACCCGGCTGCTGGATCGGCACCGGAGCGGTGATCCTCCCCGGCGCCAGACTCGGACGCAACGTGGTGGTCGCCGCGGGAGCGGTGGTACGGGGCGAGGTGCCCGACCACGCGGTGGTGGCCGGTGCGCCCGCCCGCGTCGTGCGCAACTGGGACCCGGAGAAGGGCTGGCAGCCGCCGCTGCGCACCCCGGCCCCGGTGCCGATCCCGACGGGGGTCACGCCCGAACAACTGCGGGCCCTGGCGGAGTCGGTCGAGACACCGGACCCGCCCGGCGCCTGACGGGCCACGGACCGCCCCGACGGTCCCGCTCCTGCCCGCATGGCGGGACGGGCCGCCGGGGCGGCCGAGGCGTTGTCGGCGTGCTGCGCACGCCCGCCCCCGTCGGATCCTTCGACACCGCCGCTCCGGCCGCCGACCGCCTCGACCCGCTCCCCGTCGCCGCCGTCGTCGACGGGCCCGGCATCCGGGGCTGAACCGGTCGGCCGTGGACGGTCGGAACAACTGCGCATCGGGACGGCGGGGGTGACGGTTCGCCTCCTTCGGCGGGCAGAGGCTCAGCCGGGCGAGTGACAGAGGGCCTGGGACTGTGCTCCGGTGCGGTGCGAGGAGAGCCAGCGGGTCGCGAAGTCCACGGCGTGATCGAGGCGGAAGAGCCTGCTCGTCGCCGAACCCACCGTGCCGGTACGGACGGACGTTCCCAGGTCCGATCGTACGAAGTCGGCGCCCAGGGCCGCGAAGTCGCTGTCGTCCAGGGCGACGTCCTCGTACTCCCACCACTGGCGCCGCCCCCCGGCCGTCACCACGCAGCGGTAGGTGCGTCGGGGCGGGGCCGGCACCCGGTACTCGCCGAGGTGGAAGGCGGTGCAGGTGTCGAAACCGGTGCCCAGCATGAGCACATGGGCGCGCCGGTCGTGGAGACGGGCCAGCGGTGACGCCTCGCCCAGGTGGCAGTCGGGTGAGTGACGTGCCATCAGGTACCGGGCCAAAGGGCCGAGCGCGGCGAAGGACGTCTGCGGATGAAGACTGCGCACCGCCCCCTCGGAGAGCCGCACGGCCTCCGGCAGGGCCCCCACCGACGGGGCCGGTGACGTCGCCGGGTCGAAGGGCGGCATGCTCGCCCGCACCGCCTCCCGGGCCCGGTCCGTGAGACCGCGTACCCGGGCGAGGTAGTGCGGGGAGGTGTCGGAGTTCTCCGGTGTGAAGGCGGGCACGACGAGCGTGCCGTGACTCCCGACCGCCTCCCGCAGGGCGTCGACCACCGCGCGGACGCCGCCGCTCACCGGACCGATCGCGCGCATCGAGGCGTGCACCAGGAGGATGCCGTTGCGTTTCACGCCGAGTTCGGACAACTGGCCCGCCAGTCCGCTTCGGGCATGGGGGAGGGGCGGCGCGGTCGTAGTGCTCACAGCGGGCCATTCTCCCAGCCCCGGACCGGACGTGATACCGGGCACATCCGGCCGGGTGAGGTGCCGCGGCCGGATTCCGGCCGTCGGTTTCAGGACGCCAGGGCGGGGATCTCGATGGCGGGGCACCGGTCCATCACCATGTCGAGCCCGGCGGCGCGCGTCCGGTCGTACGCCTCCGTGTCGATCACGCCGAGCTGGAACCAGACGGCCTTGGCGCCCGCAGCCACCGCCTCGTCGGCCACCGCGCCGGCCAGGTCGCTGTTGACGAAGACGTCCACCACGTCGACCGGGAACGGGATGTCGGCCAGCGAGGCGTACCCCTCCTCGCCGTGGACCGGCTCCGCCTTCGGGTGCACCGGAACCACCCGCTTGCCGAAGCGCTGCAGCACCTCGGCCACGCGGTAGGCCGCACGGGACCGGTTGCCGGACAGGCCCACCACCGCCCAGGTGTCGCCGCCGTCACGGAGAATCCTGCGGATCGTCTCATCGTCTGCGTACATGACCCGGACAACGGGCGGCGGCCCCGGACCATTCCCGTCCGGGGCATAGGCTGGCCGGATGCAGGAGCAGTACCGGACAGTCGCCCGAGCGGGCGTGCACGAGACCGAGATCAACCGATCGCGCTTCATCTGCGCGCTCGCCCCCGCCGCCACCGAGCAGGAGGCGCAGGACTTCGTCGCGCGCGTCCGCAAGGAACACCCCACCGCCACCCACAACTGCTTCGCCTACGTGATCGGCGCCGACGCCTCGGTGCAGAAGGCGAGCGACGACGGGGAACCCGGCGGCACCGCCGGCGTGCCCATGCTCCAGATGCTGACGCGCCGCGAGATGCGGTACGTCGTCGCCGTCGTCACCCGCTACTACGGCGGTGTCAAACTCGGCGCGGGCGGACTGATCAGGGCCTACGGGGGAGTGGTCGGCGAGGCCCTCGACGCACTCGGCACCCTCACCCGCCGCCGGTTCCGTCTCGCCACGGTCACCGTCGGCCACCAGCGCGCGGGCAAGCTGGAGAACGACCTGCGCGCCACCGGCCGCAGCGTGCGCGAGGTCCGCTACACGGACGCCGTCGTCATCGAGATCGGGCTGCCGGACGCGGACGTCGAGGCGTTCCGCGGCTGGCTGGCCGACGTGACGGCGGGCGAGGCGGAACTCGAACTGGGCGGCGAAGCGTACGGCGACGACTGAACCGGCACGGGAATCATCCGGTCATACGGTGCGAAAGGGGGCGGAACGGTTCCCTGTTGAAGGGGGGATCGATCTCCCCGCCCGACGGCACCGATGGTGATGGAAGACTGTCGTGGGCGAAACGAGGAGCCCCCGTCGACGGGGTCGCCGGCGGACACGGCGCGGGCCCGGGGGCGAGGTAAGGGAACGATGAAGGTCGGAGCCGGCTCTTGAGAATCCTGCACACGTCGGACTGGCACCTGGGACGGTCGTTCCACCGGGTCCCCCTGATCGAGGCCCAGGCCGCCTTTCTGGACCACCTGGTGGCGACGGTGCGCGAGCACGAGGTGGACGTCGTGCTCGTCGCGGGTGACGTGTACGACAGAGCCGTTCCGCCCCTGTCCGCCGTGGAACTCTTCGACGACGCCCTGCACCGCCTCGCCGCCGCCGAAGTGCCCACCGTGATGATCTCCGGGAACCACGACTCGGCCCGCAGGCTGGGCGTCGGCGCGGGACTGATCGAGCGGGCCGGAATCCACCTGCGTACCGATCCCGCCGACTGCGCCACCCCCCTCGTCCTGTCCGACCGGCACGGCGACGTGGCGTTCTACGGGCTGCCCTACCTGGAACCCGCCCTGGTCAAGGATGTTCTCGGGGCCGGGCGCGCCGGGCACGAGGCGGTGCTCGGCGCGGCCATGGAACAGGTGCGCGCCGACCTCGCGAACCGCCCCCGCGGCACCCGCTCCGTGGTGCTCGCCCACGCCTTCGTCGCGGGCGGCGAACCCAGCGACAGCGAACGCGACATCACCGTCGGCGGAGTGGCCGCAGTCCCCGCCGGAGTCTTCGACGGCGTCGACTACGTGGCACTCGGCCATCTGCACGGCTGCCAGACCGTCACCGAACGGGTCCGCTACTCGGGTTCGCCGCTCGCGTACTCCTTCTCCGAGGCCGGCCACCGCAAGACCATGTGGCTGATCGACCTCGGCGCCCCGGGCACGTTCGCCGCCGAACGCATCGACCTCCCCGTGCCCCGTCCGCTCGCCCGGCTCCGGGGCCGCCTCGACGACCTCGTCGAGGACCCCGCGCTGGAGCGGCACCGGGAGTCCTGGATCGAGGCCACCCTCACCGACCCGGCGCGCCCGGTCGAACCGATGGCCCGGCTCGCCGAGCGGTTCCCGCACACGCTCAGCCTCGTGTTCGAACCCGACCGGGCCCCCGAGGACCCGCTCGCCTCGTACGCACAGCGCCTCAGGGGGCGCGACGACCAGCAGATCGCGGAGGACTTCGTGGCACACGTGCGGGGCGGATCGGTGGCCGACGAACAGGAACGGACGGTGCTGCGCGGCGCCTTCGACCACGTACGGGTGGACGACACGGTGCGCGAGGTGAACCGTTGAGACTCCACCGGCTCGCCATCACCGCCTTCGGGCCGTTCGGAACCACTCAGGACATCGACTTCGACGCGCTCTCCTCGGCCGGGCTCTTCCTGCTGCACGGGCCGACCGGCGCCGGGAAGACCTCGGTCCTCGACGCCGTCTGCTACGCCCTGTACGGGGCGGTGCCCGGGGCGAGACAGAGTCCCGGCACCTCCCTGCGCAGCGACCACGCCCCGGTGGACGTCGCCACCGAGGTCCGGCTGGAGCTGACCGTCGGCGGCAGACGCCTGGAGATCACCCGCCGCCCGGCCCAGCCCCGCCCCAAGCGGAAGGGCAGCGGCTTCACGACGGAGAAGGCGCAGAGCGGGCTGCGGGAACACCGCCCGGACCGGGGCTGGCAGCCGCTCAGCCGCTCCCACCAGGAGATCGGCGAGGAGATCACCCAGCTCATCGGGATGAGCCGGGAACAGTTCTGCCAGGTGGTGCTCCTGCCGCAGGGCGACTTCGCGCGCTTCCTGCGCGCCGACGCCGAGGCCCGCGGCAAACTGCTCGGCAGGCTCTTCGACACCCGCCGCTTCGCCGCCGTGGAGGAGCGCCTGGCGGAACTGCGCCGTACCGCCGAGGCCCGGGTCAGGGCCGGTGACGAACGCATCGTCGGTACGGCCCAGCGGATCGCCCAGGCCGCCGGACCGGTCGCCGGGACGACGCTCCCCGACCTCCGGCCCGGAGAACCCGGCCTCGCCGACGGCGTCCTGGAATGGGCCGCGACGGCACGCAGCGGCGCCCGCGAACGGCTCGACATCGCCACGTCCGCACTGACCATGGCCGAAACCCGGCGGGCGGCCGCCCTGGAAGACCTCGACCGGGCGCGCGAACTCGCGGCGCTCCAGCAGCGCCACCAGGAGACGCTGCGCCGCTCCGCCGCGGTCGAGGCCCGTCGCCCCGGCCACGAGGAGAACCGCGACCGGCTCGCCCGCGCCCGCAAGGCGGACCTCGTCGCGCCCGCCCTGGACCTGCGCGACGAGGCCGAGCGCGCGTACCACGCGGCCCTGGCGGCCCGCGACCGGGCCCGCTCGTCGCTGCCGGACACCCTGGCCGACGCCGGTGCCGAACAACTGGCGGAACTGGAGGGGCGGCTGAGGCAGGAGCTCGGCGGCCTCGACGCCGCGCGCGGTGCCGAGCGGCGCAGCGCCGAGATCGACGTCGAGCGCGCCGCACTGGAACGCCAGGCCAGGGACGACGACGAGCTGATCCGCGAGGCGGACGGCTGGCTGGCCGGCTGGGAGGACACCCGGAACGGCCTGCGGGCCCGCATCGAGGAGGCCCAGGAGGCCGCCACCCTGGCCGAACAGCTCGCCGGCCGGCTGGAGCCCGCCCGCGCGCGGCTGGAGGCGGCCCGCCGCCGCGACGCGCTCGCCCTCCGGGTCTCGGCCGCGGCCGAGCGGCTGGCCGGAGCCCGCGAACACGCCGCCGACGCCCACGAATCCTGGCTGGAGCTGCGCGAGAGACGGCTGCGCGACATCGCGGCGGAACTCGCGGCGGAACTGGTGGACGGCGAGGACTGCAAGGTCTGCGGGTCGGCCGACCACCCCAGGCCGGCCCGCGCCGCCGACGGACACGTCGACCGGGCCACCGAGGAACGGGCACTCGACGCGTACCGGCGCGCCGAGGAGGCGCGCACCGCGGCGGACCGGGAACTGGGCGTCGTACGCGAACAGCACGCGGCCGCGCGCACGGCCGCCCGCACGGCGGAGCCTCGGCCGGGGGACGGGCCGGAGTCCGTCGCCCCCGATCCCGCCGCCGCAGATCCCACCGTCTTCGAACTCGGCGCGCTCGTCGACCGGTTGACGAGCGCGCACGCCGAGGCGCACCGCACCGCGGCCGGTACGCACGCGGCGCGCGAGGCCCTCGCGGCCGCCGAGCGGGAACAGGCCGAACGGCTCGACGACCGGCAGCGGGCCGAGCGCCGGGCCGCCGCCCGCACCTCGCTGCGCGAAGGGCTGGACCGTGAACAGGCGGCGCTGGAGGCCGGGTTGGTGGCCGCCCGCGGCGAGTGCGGCAGCGTGGCCGAGCACGCCGCACTGCTGGAGCGCCGGGTCGGCCTGCTCGCCGGGGCCGCCGCGGCGGTGCGTGCGGAGGAGGAGGCCGCACAGCGCCGCAAGGAGGCCGACGACCGGCTCGCGGACGCCGCGTTCCGGGCCGGTTTCGACACCCCGCGGGCCGCGGCGCTGAACCTGCTCACCGAGACCGCGCAACGAGAACTCCAGCGCCTCGTCGACGACTGGCAGTCCGAGGCGGCCGCCGTGGCCGACCGGCTCGCCGAGGCGGAGACCCGGGCCGCCGCACAACTCCCGCCGGCCGGGGTGGCCGCCGCGCAGGCCGCGTACGACACGGCCGAACGGCTGCTGCGGGACGCCTCCGCCGTGCGGGCCGCCTCGCGCGAGCGCTGCGCCGAACTCGGCCGGCTCTCCCGGGAGGCCGAACGGGAGGTGCGCGGGCTCGGCCCGCTGCGCGAGGAGTACGACCGGGTGGCCCGGCTGGCCGGGCTCACCGCCGGGACCTCCGCCGACAACGAACGCAAGATGCGGCTGGAGTCGTACGTGCTCGCCGCCCGGCTCGAACAGGTCGCCGCCGCGGCCACCGCCCGGTTGCAGCGCATGTCGTCCGGCCGGTACACACTGGTCCACTCCGACGCCCGCACCGGGGGCCGCAGGGCGGGTCTCGGCCTGCACGTCGTCGACGCCTGGACCGGCCGGGAGCGCGACACGGCCACGCTCTCGGGCGGCGAGACGTTCTTCGCCTCGCTCGCCCTCGCGCTCGGCCTCGCCGACGTCGTCACCGACGAGGCGGGCGGCGTCCGGCTGGACACCCTCTTCATCGACGAGGGCTTCGGCAGCCTGGACGACCAGACCCTCGACGAAGTGCTCGACGTACTGGACTCGTTGCGCGAGCGGGACCGCAGTGTCGGCATCGTCAGCCATGTCGCCGACCTGCGCCGCCGTATCCCCGCACAGCTCGAAGTGGTGAAGGAGCGGCACGGATCGGCGGTCCGGCACCGCGGCGCCGACGCGCTCAGCGGCTGACGGGGCGCCGGGGGAGCGGCGAGGAGTAGACGACGCTGGTGGTCACGGAGCCGAGGGCGCCGATCCTGCCCGAGACCTCCTCCAGGTGCCGCATCGAACGGGCGGTGACCTTCAGCACGAAGCAGTCGTCGCCGGTGACGTGATGGGCCTCCACGATCTCCGGAGTCGTGTCGAGCAGATCGTGGAACGGCTTGTAATGACCGTTCGGGTAGCGCAGCCGTACGAGGGCGAGGATCGGCAGCCCGAGCCGTTCCGGGTCGACCACGGCGGCGTAGCCGCTGATCACCCCGGCCTCCTCCAGCCTGCGCACCCGCTCGGTCACGGCGCTCGGGGACATCGCCACCGCCCGCGCCAGCTCGGCGAAGGCCGCGCGGCCGTCCCGTTGCAGGACATCGAGGATGCGCCAGTCGGTGGCGTCCGGGGAATAGTCGGTCATGCCCGGAGCCAACAGGGAAATCCCTGGCGGATCAAGTGATGTGCCGGGGATCTCATCTTCCGGGAGCGGGGCGCCGACCGTAGATTTTCGGTCATGACAACGCAGACCGCCGCAGCAACGGCCAACCCCGTCCTCCGCGTCCCGCCGGCCTCCCCGGCGGCGGCCGTCGCCCACTTCGGCGCCTCGCTCGCCTTCCACACCGACGTCTCCGACGTGGCCGCAGCGCTCGCGGCGGACGGGGACCCGGGCTTCGTGCTGCTGGACTCGCGCTCCATCGAGGCATGGGACCAGGGGCACGTGCCCGGCGCGGTCCATCTGCCGACCGCCCTCGTCCCCGAGCGGGCCCGGGCCCTTCTCGACCCGGCCGTCCCCGTGGTCACGTACTGCTGGGGCCCCGGCTGCAACGGTGCGGCCCGGGCCGCGCTCGCCCTCGCCGGCCTCGGCTACCGGGTCAAGGAGATGCTCGGCGGCTTCGAGTACTGGGTGCGCGAGGGCTTCGAGTCCGAGACCGGGCAGGGGCGCGAGCGGCAGGCGGCGGACCCGCTCACCGCGCCGGTCGGATCGGCCTGCGGCTGCTGACACCACCCCCGCGAACGCCGGGCCCGGCCACCGCGCAGAATGCCGCGGCGGCCGGGAACGGCGCTCCTCGGTCCTCTCGCCGGACGCCGGTCAGAGCCTGGACAGCTCGTCCACGAGGTCGTCGAGCCCCAGCGGCCCCTGGGACAGGGCGGCCATGTGCCAGGACTTGGCGTCGAACGCGTCGCCGTGCGCCTTGCGGGCGTTCTCCCGGCCGAGCAGCCAGGCCCGTTCGCCCAGCTTGTAGCCGATGGCCTGCCCCGGCATCGACAGATAGCGGGTCAGCTCGCTCTCCACGAAGTCGGCGGGACGGCCGCTGTGGTTGCCGAAGAACTCCTGCGCCAGATCGGGGGTCCACCGCTCACCGGGGTGGAACGGGGAGTCCGCCGGGATCTCCATCTCCGCGTGCATGCCGATGTCCACGATCACCCGGCAGGCCCGCATCATCTGCGCGTCCAGATAGCCGAGACGGCGCTCCGGGTCGGGCAGGAAGCCCAGCTCGTCCATGAGCCGCTCCGCGTAGAGCGCCCAGCCCTCGCAGTTGGCGCTGACCCCGCCGATCGACGCCTGGTAGCGGGAGAGGCTGTCGGCCACGTGCACCCACTGGGCGATCTGCAGGTGGTGGCCGGGCACGCCCTCGTGGTACCAGGTGGACACCAGGTCGTACACCGGGAAGCGGGTCTCGCCCATCGTGGGCAGCCAGGTGCGGCCGGGGCGCGAGAAGTCCTCGGACGGGCCGGTGTAGTACGGCGCGGCGGCACCACCGGGCGGGGCGATGCGGGACTCCACCTTCCGCACCCGCTCGGCGAGTTCGAAGTGCGTGCCGTCGAGTGCCTCGATCGCCTCGTCCATCAGGCCCTGGAGCCACTCCCGGACCTCCTCG
Source organism: Streptomyces sp. NPDC002669 (assembly GCF_042889165.1). Taxonomy (NCBI): domain Bacteria; kingdom Bacillati; phylum Actinomycetota; class Actinomycetes; order Kitasatosporales; family Streptomycetaceae; genus Streptomyces; species Streptomyces sp. NPDC002669. The sequence continues at coordinate 29,157 of NZ_JBIAQQ010000041.1, forward strand.
ACCCCTTCGATGTGCGTCCCGTGCACGTCGAGGTGGGCGAGCGCCTGCCAGGGGTCGGCGCCGGGCAGCACCTTCTCGGCCTCGGTCCGCATCTCGGCGAGCAGCCGGTGGTATTCGGACCAGCCGTACGCGTACGCCTCGTCGAGGTCCAGGTCGGTGCCGTTGTAATAGCGCGACCAGCGGGCGTACCGCTCACGGCCCACCGTGTCCGACGCACCCTCCACGGCGGGGGCGTACACGTCGCGCATCCAGTCGCGGAGCGCGGCGACCGACTCGCCCGCCAGCCGGGCGCCCTCGTCCAGATCGGCACGGAGCCCCGCGGGACCGGAGGCCACGAAGTCCTGGAAGAAACCCGTGCCGTTCTCGCCGGCCCACTCGTCGAGCTGGCCGATGAAGGTGGCGGTGGCGCGCGGCCCGCCGTACAGCTTGCGCTCCAGGCCGAGCGCGAGCGACTCGCGGTAGCCCTCCAGCGCGGCGGGAACCGCCCGCAGCCGGTCCACGACCGCCGCCCACTCCTCGTCGGTCCCGGTCGGCGTCACCGTGAACACCTCACGGAGGCTGTGCGCCGGGGAGGACAGGTTGGAGACCGTGCGCAATCCCTCTTCGGCGTCGTGGACGGCGAGTTCCGCCATGAGGCGCTCGCGCAGCAGACGGCCGCAGCGGCGCTCGGCGTCGTCGTCCGCGCCGGGGAGCCGCTCAGCGGCGTCGAGCTTCGCCAGGGTGGTGCGGGCCAGCTCGGCGATGGCCTCCTGGCCTGAGGGGGAGAAGTCGGGAAGACGGCGCGAACTCTCCGCGATCCCCAGGTACGTACCGGCGATCGGGTCGAGTGCGACGTAGGCGTCGACGTAGGCGTCGGCGACCTGGCGGGGCAGCGCGCTGCTGGAAGTGTCTGGCATGTGGACATCCTCGTACGGCAGGGGGCTTTCGCGCCATCGCCATTCGGCTTTCAGCGGCCGGACTCCGCCGGTCCCGCGGCCGGCGGCAGCAGTGGCCCGCATTCCCACTGCTGGAAGATCAACCGGGTCTCGACCCGGGCCACTTCGCGGCGCGAGGTGAACTCGTCGAGCACGAGGCGTTGCAGATCGGCCGTGCCCGTGACCGCCACGTGGACCAGGTAGTCGTCCGGACCGGTCAGATGGAAGAGCGCACGGGACTCCGGCAGCGTCCTGATGCGTTCGACGAACGGACCGATGAGTTCCCTGCGGTGCGGGCGGACCTGCACGGAGAGCAGTGCCTCCAGACCGCGGCCGAGCCGCGCGGGGTCCAGGCGCAACTGGTGGCCGAGGATGACGCCGGTGCGCCGCAGCCTGGCCACCCGGTCCAGGCAGGTCGACGGCGCCACACCGACCTCGGCGGCCAGCTCGCGGTAAGTGGTCCGGGCATCGTTCTGCAACAGCCGCAGAATATGCAGGTCCACCGGATCGAGAACGACCGAATCAGCCATTGGCCGAACGTAGCACGGGACATTCCCATCAGGATCCGGTGAATGTTCAGAGTGATGGCATGGACACCGAAACCTCGATGGCGCCCCCGACGGCAACCCGGTCCAGGGCGCTGGCCACCGAAGCCGTGCACGCCGGCCGCGACGATCTCGCGGCCCTCGGACTGCACGCCCCGCCGATCGACCTGTCCACCACCTACCCCTCGTACGACGCCAGGGGCGAGGCCGAGCGGATCGACACCTTCGCCGCCACCGGCGCCAAGCTCGAAGGGCCGCCGGTCTACGCCCGGCTGGACAACCCGACGACGGCCCGGTTCGAGACCGCCCTCGCCCGCCTCGAAGGGACCGAGAGCGCCGTGGCGTTCGCCAGCGGAATGGCGGCGCTCACCGCCGTGCTGCTGGTCCGGGCGAGCGCGGGACTGCGCCATGTGGTCGCCGTCCGCCCGCTCTACGGATGCAGCGACCACCTGCTCGGCGCCGGTCTGCTGGGCACGGAGGTGACCTGGACCGACCCGGCGGGAATCGCCGACGCGATCCGCCCGGACACCGGCCTGGTGATGGTGGAGACGCCCGCCAACCCGACGCTCGCCGAGGTCGACATCCGCGCGATCGCGCACTCCTGCGGCTCCGTGCCGCTGCTCGTCGACAACACCTTCGCCACCCCGGTGCTCCAGCGGCCCGTCGAGGACGGCGCGCGGATCGTGCTGCACAGCGCCACCAAGTACCTGGGCGGACACGGCGACGTGATGGGCGGGGTCGTCGCCTGCGACGAGGAGTTCGCCGCCGGGCTGCGGCAGATCCGTTTCGCCACCGGCGGGGTGCTGCACCCGATGGCCGGATACCTGCTGCTGCGCGGCCTCGCCACGCTTCCGGTACGGGTGCGGGCGGCCTCCGCGAGCGCCGCCGAACTGGCCCGCAGGCTGACCGCCGATCCGCGCATCGCCAGGGTCCACTACCCGAAGGTGGGCGGCGCGATGGTCTCGTTCGAGGTCCACGGGGACCCGCACCGGGTGATCTCGGCCGTGAGGCTCATCACGCCCGCGGTCAGCCTCGGCAGCGTGGACACCCTGATCCAGCACCCGGCTTCCATCAGCCACCGCATCGTGGACGAGGGGGACCGGCGGGCGGCCGGCGTCGGCAACCGGCTGCTGCGCATGTCGGTCGGGCTGGAGGACGTCGAGGACCTGTGGGCCGACCTGTGTCAGGCGCTGGACTCATCGGTGGACGGCGCCTTGCAGGAGGTCCATGAGCGCGGGGACGCCCTGCCCGAACAGGTCGCCGGGTAGGACGCCCCGCGCGGGTCGCAGGTGAGGACGTCCTGGTGCGGATTGCCGACCAGGACGTCCCGTGCGGGCCACCGGGCGGCATGTCCCGTGCGGGCCGCCTCGCGGGGCGGCCCGCACCGATTGACGGGCAGGGCGTCCGGTCGGCCGGGCGGTGTCAGCGCCCGGCCTGCTCGTACGGGGGCAGCGAGCGGACCGCGGCGGCGTCCAGCCGGGCGGTGACGACCAGGGTGCCCTCCTCGATCTGGTAGTCCAGCGGCAGGGACAGCGCGCGCATCGCGGCGACCATGCCGGTGTTGGACGCCCGGGTGACGGCGTAGACGCTCTCGCATCCGGCCTCGGCGGCGAGCGCCACCAGGCGGCCGAGCAACTCGGAACCGATGCCCCGGCGCTGCCAGTCGTCCTCGACGAGGAGGGCCACCTCGGTCTCGTCGCCGTCCCAGAGCAGGTGGCCGAGGGCGACCAGCCGGCCGGACGCCGTCTGCGCGGCCAGGGTGCGGCCGAACCGCGGACTCAGCAGGTGGTCGAGGTACCGGTCGGCGTCGCGGACCGGGCCGTGGTAGCGCAGCCGCAGCGTCTGCTCGGAGCAGCGGCCGTGCATCGCGCGGGCCGCAGGCAGGTCCTCGCGGTCCGCGCGGCGGACGGTGATCTCGTTGCCCTCGGGGAGGGTGAGGACGTCCTTGCCGCGCGGGACCCGGGGACCGAGCCGGGCATCGAGCTCGACCAGGGCGCGGGCCCGGGCGAACTCGGTCGGGGTGAACGGGAGATGGGGGCGCTCGATGGTGAGGACGCCGCCGGACGGGTCGCGCAGTCGCATCACCGTCTCCTCCAGCACCCCCTCGACCGGTGCGCTCCCACCGGTCGCGCGGCCGGTGACCGAGACGGCGGGCAACGAGTGGATGGTGCAACGTCCGAGCAACTGGCGCAGGGCCAGCGGGAGTTCGGACGCGTCCAGGGCCGTGCGGGTGGCGAGGCCCAGGACGCGCGTCGGGGCGTCCACCAGATCGTGCGCGTCGGCCCGCTCGATCCAGGTCGAGCTGCCGCCGGCCGCGGAGACCGTCCGGCTCAGCTGCCGGGCCGGGAGCCGGGCGGGTGCGCGCAGCAGGAACTCGTCGACCGTGCCCCGCGCCAGCGGGTGCGTCTGCAGGGTGAGGATGTCGACCCGGTGCCGGGCGAGCGCACCGCACAGCGCGGCCAGACTGCCGGGAGCGTCCCGCACGGTGGTGCGCATCCGCCACAGCACCGTGTCCTCGGCGGCCGGGGCCGGGGCCGCAGCCGATGCGGGCCCCTCGGCGACGGACGCACCCACGGGCGCACTCCCTTCGGTACCGGCACCGGTGCCTGTGCCGATGCCGCTGACGGCGTGGAGGGCGGATTCCGGACCGCCCCCGTCGGAGCCGGCGCGGTCGGCACCGGCCGGAGGCGGTGCGTGGCTGTGACGCCGTGCCCACCAGGTGTGGAAGCCGGCCGTCACCGCCAGCACCACGGCCGAGGCGACCAGCAGGAACGGCCCGTCCGGTTGGTGCCCGATCAGATTGGCGAGGGCGTCCGCCACCGCGACCGCGGTGAACAGCGCGGCCAGCTCGGTCACGTCCCGCCGCCAGTGGTGGGGGCGGCGGACGGTCTTCGTGGAGGTCGCATCAGTCATGCATTCACTCTGACTGAGCGTTGTTGCCTGATCACGAACAGCCTGTGACCGATGGGTTAAGTGCGAATCTGATCCCTTTCCTGTCGTTTTCGGCCATTGTTGCCCTGGCCGGAAATCCGTCCGCGTCGGCCCCGCCGCCCCGCTCGGGACCGTCCACCGTGACGGGCCCGGCGCTTCGGACCGCCGCCCGCCACGGTGCCCCGGACCGTCACACCCGTTCCGCACTCCGTTCCCAGGCGTCCTTCAGACGTGCCGCCTGACGCACCAGCTGCGACGTTCCGCCGCGCGCGGCCGTGTCGGCGAGCCCGGGTATCGGTTCGGTCCCCGTCGCGCCGCAGTGCTCGACACACTCGGCGGCCACGGAGAGCAGGTCGTTCAGTCCGCGAGGCGCCTTCTCCTGCGCCAGCAGCACGGGCAGAACACCGGTCAGCACGGACAGCACCGTCCGGTACGCGCCGGTGGCGGCGGCGGTACGGACGGAATCCGCGAGGCGGTTGGGCTTGATCAGCCCGTGCCCGAGAAGCATCGCCAGTTGCTCGCCGAGCAGCGTCGTGTCGAGATGCTGCCGGGCGGCGAGCATCAGCAGGGCGTCCACCGCAGTCAGCCGGTCCTCCGGGAACCGGGAACCCAGTCCGTACGCCGCCGTCAGATGAACGGCCTCGCCCGCGGGCGCGTCGAGTTCGGCGAGCAGCAGGAGCGGCCGGATCGTGTCCCGTATCTCGTCGGTCACACCGAGCACGATGTTCGGCAGCAGCCAGGCGGCCATCGTCTCGGCGTCCTCGGGCAGGGTGGCGATCCAGTGCTCCGGTTGCTCCCCCCAGTGGTAACAGAGCTGATGCGTCGGGATCCGCTCCCGGCCCAGGCCGTGGAAGGAACGGGGGAACTCCTCCAGGACGAGCGGGCGTTCCCGGCAGGCCATCAGGGCGCGGTGCGACCGGGCGACCGACTGTCCCACCCGGGCCCTGCTCTCCAGATCGAACCGGTACACCTGGGTGAACGGCTCGTCGGCCCGCAGCCATGCCGCCAGCCGGTCGCCCTCGGGGGTGCCGAGCAGCGCGGCCGCCCCTGCGGCCTCGTGCTGATCGCCGCGGCGCACCCGCAGCAGGGCCTGGGCGAAGTCGGCCTCGCCGGGCCGGATGCCGAGCTGCTGGTACGTGCGCAGCCGCTCGACCAGCACGGCCGGTTCGAGCGAACCGGTGTGCCAGGTGGGGACGGCCAGCAGGAACGGGAGGCCGCCGGTCAGCATCGCGTGGGCCGCTTCCCACAGCCGTGCCTTCATGACCCCGTTCAGCGCGGCGTGGGGGCAGGTCCCGGCGGCGGTCCAGGAGGCACGCTCCTCCTGCACGGCCCGTACCGACACCCGTCCGAACAGCGCGGCCAGGACGGCCCTGAGGCTCACCTCCGAGCGGAGCTGCCGTTCGAACTGCGGCTGCGGGCCCCCGTCGAGCCACCACTCACCCGCCAGCGCGTCATGCAACGCGTCGGTCAACGCCGCCCGGTCGGAGTGGGAGTGGCGCACCAGCCCGTCCAGCGCCCGCTCGAAGGCGGCGGCCTCCTGCGTCGTCGATCTGACCAGGGCCACCACCTCCTCGACCAGTTCGGGCAGCGTCGCGGGTGCCGGGTCGAGGGGCTGCGGGGACGGCACCGGCGGCAGCAGCTCCTCGTACTTCGCCGTGCCGGGCTGCTCGGCCACCGGACCGCCGAACACCTCGGCCACCATCGTCCGGTGCGCCGGCCCCAGCAACGCGGCCGACTCGGCGAGCGCCTCCCGCACCGGGGCCCCGGCGGCGGGCAGGTACCGGGCCAGGAGCTTCAACGCCCGCTCCTGGATGTCGATGTCCTCGTGCTCGAAGGCACCCCCGACGGCGGGCAGCAGCTCGTCGACCGCCGACGGATCGCGGCGCAGCACCTTGCCGAGCAGCACGAGCTGGGACCGGACCAGTTTCTTCTCGGTGCGGAACAGCACCGATTCCGAGACCTCCGCCAGGGCCCGCACGGGAAGCTCACCGCGCCCGTCCAGCCGGGTGAGCACCCCCTGGGCGTGACCGGCCACGGTGGAGATGCCGTCCGCGGCCATCCCGGCCCAGTCCGGGATCCGCTCCGCCTCCTCCTGCTCGGTCAGGTCGAGCTCGCGCAGAACGGTCAGGAAGAAACGCATCTCGCTGGAGTTGCCGCCGCGCAGCAGCCGGGCCACACAGCCGTCGACGACCACCGACCGCTCCAGCAGGCCCTCCTCGGCGAGCGAGGCCAGCGTGGCGCCCCACCGGCACGGACTGTCCGGGTCGTCGCTCCAGGGCATCTCCGGAGGCAGTTCCGTCATGTCGAAGATCCGCGGCAGGAGATCGACCGTGTACGGATCGGCCCGGAGCACCTCGATGAGGGGCGTTCTCCGCTGCCGCTGCCATTGCGCCCTCGACACCGTGCTGACCCAGCCCCGCACGAAACCCTCCGTCGTGGGCAGGGGGCACTGGGCCTTCTTCACCAGGGCGGCGATCAGCTCGTACGAGATCTCCGCCGTCGCGGTCCGGGCCGCCAGCCGGTGCGCGACATCACCGAGCCACTCCGGATCACGGTCCGCCAGGACCGCGAGGATCAGGGGGACGGGCGGACGGTCCCAGCCGATCAGGTCCCGGCCGCCGAGCCAGGTGGCACATCCCGCGGCGCCCGTGTGGCAGCCCGCACCGGCCACCAGCAGGCCCCTGCGGACCTTGCCCTGCTTCTCCCAGGACCAGCCCCGGACCTCCTTCCGGAGCGCCTTCAGCCCGGCCAGCGCCGCCCTGCGCTCCGCCAGGTCCATCCCGGCCAGCAGGGGCGGCACGTGGTGCGCGGGCGATTCCCGTACGGCGGTGAGGAGCTCCTTCATCGCACACCCCCGGCGACCGGCGCACCGCGGCGGACCATCCGGACGGCCAGGGCGTGCTTGCACGGGCCCCGCCGCCCGCGGTAATCGGCCCACCACTGGCAGGTACAGCTCAGCATTCCGTCCTTCTCCCTCACTTGGTAACGGCGTTCTCCCGAGGCCACGGCGGCGACGTCCCCGTCGAGCACCACCGCGCCCGAACCGGCCAGTTCCCGCGCCGCCACCAGACGCGGATTGTGGCGCTCGGCCCGGTCGGCGTCGTACGGCAGCTCGCGGTGGAAGTAGGCCGCGTCGGCAAGGTCGTAGCCGACCCGGCCCGCCGTGCCCAGTCGGGTGAGCGCGGCCCGTACCCGTTCCACCGTGAGGCCGGACTGCTCCGCCAGATCGGCGGTGTCGATCCGGGGCTCCCAGGCCAGCAGCACCGACACCAGCTCGGCGTCGGCCGCCGCGTCGTCGGTGGCCAGTGCGTCGAGCACCCCGCCCTCGCCCGAGAAACCGCGCGCGGCAGCGGGCGAGAGCGTCAGGGTGAGACGCATGCCCGGCAGCACGGCCTCCCAGGCGCTCGCGGTCGCCGCCCCGTCGGTGACCGGCCCGTACACCCGCAGCGACGTGGCATGACGCAGCACCCGCTGCAGCGCGGCAAGCCGCTCGGGGCCCGGCAGGCACACCGCCCCCGCCACCGGCCGGGTCGTCGGCCGGAGCGTCTTACCGGCGGGTATCACCCAACGGGCGCCCCGCGAGGCGTTGCCCGACGAACGTGGCAGCGAACGCAGGAACCGGACTGCCTCGGCGGCCGGCAGCTCGGCCCGCAGATCGAAACCGGCGGACACCACCTGCGCCTCGGCGAAGCCGCGCAGCCACCGGTCGGGCAGTGGCACCTTCTTCTCCACGACCGGCCCGTCCAGAGTGGTGACGGCCATCTCGTCCGGACCCACCCGCAGATGCAGCGGATCGTCCCCGCCCAGCCGCGAAAGCGCCTCCCGCAGCGGGTTGTTGACGTCCACGTTCGTGGTGCCGTGACCCGTTTGCTGACCGTCCAGACCCTCCTGCAGCACGTCGAGGCGCGCGTACACGCCGCAGCAGCCGGAGAACGACTCGAAGCGCAACCGGTCGCCGTTGCCCGTCACCACCGGGTCGAGCGACGCGGGCAGCGTGCGCTGGTAGTAGCGCGTGGACGCCACGTCCGCCACGGCCAGCAGGCCCTGGGCCGCGATCCTCGGCGAGGTGAGGAAACCGGAGAAGAACCGGGGATGGAGCTCGGCGCCCCGCGGGGTGAGGCCGCCGGAGGTCTCCAGCCCGAGGAGCTGCCCCGTCCGCGAGGACTCCAGGGCGGACGGGCGCGCGTAGGCCAATGCCTGAACGGATCGGGTCATGGAAAAACCGTAGGACCCACCACTGACAATCGGCCCCCGGCCGTCACCGGGAGCCGATCGTCGGCGGGTTCACTGCCCGACGCGCCCCGGTCGCAGCACCTTGCTGAACAGCACCTCCCCGCCCTGCGCCCGCAGCCGCACGGTCAGGTCGCCGCTGTCGCCGTCGATGTCGACCTGCCCGAAGTACTGCGGCGACTCCATCGGCGACACGTTCGCGCGGTCGGGAGCCCGCACGAAGACCCGGTCGGGGCCGAACGTCGCGTCGAGGGCGTTGGCCGGGAACTGACCGGCGGCCAGCGGCCCCGACACGAACTCCCAGAACGGCGCGAAGTCCTTGAACGCCGCCCGCTCGGGCGCGTAGTGCTGCGCCGAGGTGTAGTGCACGTCGGCGGTCAGCCAGACCGTGCCGGTGATCCGCCGGTGCTTGACGAACCGCAGCAGCTCCGCGATCTGCAGCTCACGCCCGAGCGGAGCCCCCGGATCGCCCTGGGCGACCGCCTCGAAGTCCGTCGCGCCGTCGGTGACCACCAGCCCCAGCGGCATGTCCGCAGCGATCACCTTCCACACCGCGCGGGACCGGGAGAGCTCGCGCTTGAGCCACCTCAGCTGCTCGGCACCCAGGATGCCCGTCGTGTCGTCGGCCTGCCGGCCGGGCGAGTTGGCGTTGCGGAAGGACCGCATGTCGAGGACGAACACGTCGAGCAGCGGACCGTGCCGCACCACCCGGTGCATCCGGCCGTCCCCGGCCGGGCCGTGCGGCGTGGACACGGGGAAGTACTCGCGGAACGCCCGCGTCGAACGGGCCGCCAGCACGTCCACGTCCTTCTCGGTGTACCGGGCGTCGTCGAGGATCTGCCCGGGGTACCAGTTGTTGCGCACCTCGTGGTCGTCCCACTGGACGATCGAGGGCACCTGCGCGTTGAACGCGCGGAGATTGCGGTCGAGCAGGTTGTAGCGGAAGTTCCCGCGGTACTCGGCGAGGGTCTCGGCGACCTTCGACTTCTCCTCGGTGGTGACGTTGCGCCAGACCCGCCCGTCGGGCAGCGTCACGCTCGGCTCGATGACGCCGTCCGCGTAGATGTTGTCGCCGCTGCAGAGGAAGAAGTCCGGGTCGAGCCGGCGCATCTCGTCGTACACCACGTAGCCGCCGATGTCCGGATTGATGCCCCAGCCCTGTCCCGCGATGTCCCCCGACCACAGGAAGCGCACCCCGTCCCGGCGCCGGGCGGGGGCCGTCCGGAAGGTTCCGTGCACCGGCTTCCCGCTCCGGCGGGGGTCCTGGGGGTCGACGAGCGTCACCCGGTAGTGCACCTGCTCGCCCGGCGGCAGCCCGTACAGCGGGGTCGTCCCCGTGAAGTCGCTGCCGGGGCCGAGGAGCGGTCCGTGCCAGGTGCGCGCCCGCCGGAAGGACTCGGTCGCGGAGGTCTCCACGACCATCCGCGCCGGGCGGTCCGAGCGGACCCAGACCAGCGCGGAGGACGAGGTGACGTCGCCCACCTGCACACCCCACGGCGCACTCGGCCGGCCGGAGAGCGCGAACGCGGGGGCCGACGCACCCACCACGGGGAGCGTGAGCGCGGCGGACGCGGCGAGCGAACCGCGCAGCACACTGCGGCGGTCGGGGGACGGAACACGGGGACGGTACGACATCGAGGCGCCTCCGGGGCACTGGTCGGTGGGGCTCGGGGCCCGGTCCGGACCGGGCGCCGGACACACGACCGGCACGATCCGCGCAGGAGGCCCCGAGGGCGGCTGGTCGGCCGGTGCCACCCTCGTGCCCGTCGGCGGCGCGCACACCAACCTCAGGTGAACACCCGGCCCCGGCCCTCCCGGGCGCCCGGCCCGCCCGGGTCCCGCAGGGCCGCCGCGAGCAGCCGCACCCCCCGTTCGATCTCGGAAGGGGCCAGATGCGCGTAACCGAGGACCAGGTTCACCGCACGGTCCCCGGACGCGGCGGTCGTGGCGGCGGCGAGCGGCCGCAGGGCCACTCCGGCGCGGGCCGCCCGCGCCAGGAGCTCCGGCTCGGGGCCGTACCGTCCGGGCAGCCCGGCGATGATGTGGAGCCCCGCGGCGATCCCGCTCACCGCGGTGCCGGGGAAGCACTCCGCCAGCATCGACGTGAGCGTGTCACGGCGCTCGCGGTAGGCGCGCTGGCAGCGGCGCAACTGCCGGTCGTACCCGCCCCGGGTGATGAAGTCGGCCAGGACCGCCTGGTCGACGGAGGGATTGCCCAGATCCATGGTCCGCTTGCGGGCGACGATCTCGTCCGTCATGTCCGCCGGAGCCAGGAGCCAGCCCAGCCGCAGCCCTGGAGCCAGCGACTTGCTCACCGAACCGGTGTACGCGACGTGCCGCGGGTCGAGCCCCTGCAGCGCACCGACGGGCGCGCGGTCGTAGCGGAAGTCGCCGTCGTAGTCGTCCTCCACGATCAGCCCGTCCACGGCGCGCGCCCAGTCCAGCAGTCGGCCGCGACGAGCGGCGGAGTAGGCGATTCCGGTGGGGAACTGGTGCGCGGGAGTGGTCACGACCGCGCGCACGCCCGAGCGCACGAGGGGCTCGACCGCCAGCCCCTCGTCGTCGAGCGGCAGACCGGTGGTGGCGAGCCCCGCGGAGGCGAACAGCGCGGAGTGCTCATGGCTCCCGGGATCCTCGACCCCGACGGTCCGCAGCCCGCGCCCGTGCAGGACGAACCCCAGCAACGTCGTCGCCTGCGCCACGCCGGAGCACACCACCAGGCGCTCGGGATCGGCGACCACCCCGCGGCGCCGCGCCAGCAGGGCGGCCAGGGCCTCCCGCAGCACGGGCAGCCCCCGAGGGTCGGGATAGCCGAGCGCGTCGTGCGGCAGCCGGCCGAGCACCGAGCGGTGCGCGGCGGCCCAGGCGGCACGCGGGAACAGCGACAGGTCCGGCGTGCCCGGCCGGAAGTCCACGCGTACGCCGGGGGCGCGCGGCGCGAGATCACGGACCTCCGGCGCGGCGGCCCGGACCGCTTCGCCCACCCAGGTGCCCGCCCCGCGTCCGCTGCGCAGATATCCCTCGGCGGTGAGCTGTTCGTACGCCTCGGTGACCAGACCGCGCGACACCCGCAGATCGGCCGCGAGCGCGCGGCTGGACGGCAGCCGCGTCCCCGGCGCGAGCCGGCCCGAGCGCACCGCCTCGCGCAACGCCGACTGCAGCGCGCGACCGCGCCGCCGGGCGGGCTCCTCGACGGCGGGGAGCAGTAACTCCCAGGCGGCGGAGCCGGCATCCGTACCGGCCGCACGGTCCGACGGCGAATTGGTCCTCGAAGACGTCATGGAAGTGGACCTTAAACAGGGCCGCCCGGCTGCCTAGCGTCGGTCCCATGAACGCCACTTCTCTGCGCGGCTCGCTTCTCGCGGCCTTCGCCTGCGTCCTGGTGGGCGCCTCCTTCACCGCCAACAGTGTCCTGGGGGACTACCCGTACGCGGGCGGCCAGGCGCTGCGCTACGGACTCGCGGCACTGCTGCTCGTCCCCGTGTCGGCCCGCGACGGCAGGGCCCGGACGACCGCCGTGCTGAGCGCCCTCACCCCGGGGCAGTGGGGAAGGCTCGCCCTGCTGGCAGCCGTCGGCATGGTCGGCTTCAACCTGGCCGTCCTCGCCGCGGAACGATCCGCGGAACCCGCTGTTCCGGGGGTGTTCGTCGGCTGCGCCCCGATCCTGGTCGCCGTTCTCGTACCGCTGCTGGACGGCCGTCGGCCGACGCGCCCGGCGCTGTACGCGTCCGCGCTCGTCGCCGCCGGGGCCTTCACGGTGCAGGGCTGGGGCCGTACGGACCTGGCGGGCGTCCTCTGCTCGGCCGGGGCCCTGGCGGGCGAGGTCGGCTTCGCGGTCCTTGCCGTCCCCGTGCTGCGACCGCTCGGGCCGCGGCTGCTGTCCGCCACGGTCTGCGCCGTCGCCGCCGTCGAGTCGGTGCTGCTGGGCGTCGTCCTGGACGGCGGCGGCGTGCTGCGGGTGCCCACGGCGCCGGAGGCCGTCGCGCTGGTGTGGCAGGCGGCGGTGGTCACCGTGGTCGGCTTCGTCTGCTGGTACATGGGCATGCAACGCATCGGCGCCGAGCGCGCCACTCTCTTCTCCGGCCTGATCCCGGTCTCCGCCGCACTCACCGCCCCGCTGGTCGGCGCCGGTTCGTACGGCGTCGCGCAGGGCGGCGGCAGTCTCCTGGTCGGGCTCGGGGTCGCCCTCGGATCGGGTGTCCTGACCCGGGGAGCGGCGGGCGGGGTCGCCGGGCCGGGCTCAGCGGCTGGTGTCGAGGATCACCCGGGACACGAGCGCGGGGTCGTCGTTCATCGGCACGTGTCCGCACCCCGGAAGCCGGACCAGCCGGGCGTCGGGAACGACGCGCTTGGCCCTGACGCCCTGTCGGCGCAGCAGGATCCGGTCCCGGCTGCCCCAGGCGACGGTCACGGGCAGCCCCGGCACGTCGTCGGTGAACAGCGCGTCCCGGCCGGCGGCGAGCGTCTGGTGAAAGCCGGCCGCCTCGCGCAGGGCGACGGTCTCGGCGACGACGGCCTCGGGTGAACGACGGCCGGGCCGGGCGTAGATGGTGCTGGTCAGCGCCGTGCGCCCGGCCGCGCTGCGCGACAGCCGCTCGATCATCGGCATCGGCATCGACAGGGCGGCCCGCCGCATGGCCCGCAGCGTCGTGAACGCGTAGCGCCGCTCTCCCGGGGCCCAGAAACCCGCGGGTGACAGCGCGGTCACCGACCGGACGAGCTTCTCCCGGCCGAGCCCCAGCGCCAGCAGGCCGCCGAGCGAGTTGCCCGCCACGTGCGGCCGGTCCACCCCGATCGCCGCGCAGAACGCGCCGAGCACCGTGACCACGGTCGGCAAGTCGTACGGCAGACCGTCGGGCAGCGCGGGGGAGACGCCGAAGCCGGGAAGATCCACGGCTATCACGTCCCGTTCCACGGCCAGGACGGGCAGCACCGGGTCCCAGGCCTGATGGTGATGACCGATCCCGTGCAGCAGGAGCAACGGCTCGCCGGCGCCGGTCCGTTCGTACGCCACGGACACGGTCCGGGGCCCTTGTGGTGATTCGACGCTGAACGAGACCGTGGTGGCCATGCGGTGCTCCCCGGGTGATCCGGCATGAGGAAGCCATGCCTGAAGGTGATTTAGACGTCTTGTCAACAACAATTACCGTTCGGTAGGCCTGGGTTCAAGGGGAGTGGGCGATTCGCGCTGGACAGGGTGTGAGGGGTCGGCTGGGATGGAGAGGTGACAGCCGACACCGCGACCGACGTCTTCGAGGACCATCGCCCCGTGCTCACCGGGGTCGCCTACCGCATGCTGGGAAGGATCGCCGACGCCGAGGACGTGGTGCAGGAGGCATGGCTGCGCTGGTCGTCCGCGTCCCGCGCGGACGTGCGCGAACCCCGCGCCTTCCTCGTCAGGATCGTCACCCGCCTGGCCATCGACCGGCTGCGGCAGGTGCAGTCGCGCCGCGAGGCGTACGTCGGCCCCTGGCTGCCGGAGCCCGTGGTCACCGACTTCGGACCGGCCGTGCCCGACACCGCGGAACGGGCCGTTCTGGCCGACTCCGTGTCCATCGCCGTGCTCGTCGTCCTGGAATCCCTCTCCCCGCTGGAGCGGGCCGTCTTCGTGCTCCGCGAGGCGTTCGGCTTCCCGTACGCGGAGATCGCCGCCGCCCTGGACCGGAGCGAGGCGGCGGTGCGCCAGCTCGCGGGGCGCGCACGGCACCACGTGGAGGAGCGCAAACCCCGCTACGACGTCGACCCGGCGTACCGCCGCGACCTCACGGAACGGTTCCTCGCCGCGGCGGCGGGCGGTGACATCGAGGGGCTGCTGGCCCTGCTCGCACCCGATGTGCGGCTCGTCGGCGACAGCGGCGGGAAGTCCAGGGCCCCGCTGCGGGTCATCGAGAGCGCCGACAAGGTGGGTCGGTTCCTCGTCGCCGTCGCCCAAGGCCCGGCGTCGGACTTCGACATCAGGCTCCTGGAACTCAACGGCGGGCCGGGCCTGCTGGTGCTCCTGGACGGGAAGGCCGACTCGGTCCTCCAGGTGGACATCAGGGACGGACTCGTCCAGTGCGTGTACATCATGCGCAACCCCGACAAGGTCGCCCACCTCTCCGCCGCCGCGACGCGGTAACGGACCCGGCCCTTTCCGGCCCCCTCCGGCCGGTACGGGCCGCCCCACCGGCGTCTTCGTGCGAAGCCCCACGCCCCGTCCGGCGTGGGGCTTCGTGCTGCGCCCGGCGCACGGGGTCACGAACATCCTGTGAACGCTCTGCGGCAGAGTCCCGTTCCGCTGCGTGACCGACCGAGGATTGGTCTTGACCAAGGGGGTATCCCGTCCTATCGTCTCACCGTTAAGACAGGAACCTTTAATAAATAACGTCGCGGAAAAGCCGCTGGGCGATTGCGGAGGACAGGGTGGGGACCACGCAGCTGGAATCGGTGCAGGAGCCGAAGTACTGGCACCTCAAGACCGTGCTCAGTGAGGCACTCGACTCGGACTTTGCGGTGGGCGAGATCCTGCCCAACGAGCGTGAGCTCGCCGCCCGGTTCGGAGTCGCCCGAGCCACGCTCCGGCAGGCTCTGGAACAGCTCGAACTCGAAGGAAGGCTCCAGCGCCGCCGCGGCGTCGGGACCACCGTCGCCCCGCCGCGCGTCGGGGTCGCCGTCTCCACCGCGCAGCGGGATTGGTCCGGCGGTGGCACGGCCGAGGCGTGGCAGCCGGTGGACTGCACGACGGCCGTCGCACCGGCATCGGTGTCGGCCGCGCTCGACGTGGACGCCGACGAGCCGGTCCACATCGTGCGCCGGATCCGGGTGACCCACGGCCAGGCGGTCGCGGCGGAACTCCTCTACGTCCCGGTGTCGTCCGTGCCCGAACTCTCCGCGATCGACACCCCCTCCGGCGCTGCCCGGGCCCGCGGCGTCCTGCGCGAACTGCACCGCCTCCGCCTCGAAGGCCAGGACCGGTCGGTGGAGCTCGGATCCGCACGGGCGGACGACGCCAAGGAACTCGACCGGCTTCCCGGCGCTCCCGTACTCGTCGTCACCACCCGCTACCTCGCCGCAGGCGGCACCGCCGCGCTCTCCGTCGCCACGTACCGGGCGGACACCTGCCGGCTCACCTTCGGCGACTCGGGAGACCTGGAGATCAGCCACCACGCCCAGCGGCGCCAGGCATCCTGACACCCCGCCCGGGCCCGGAAGCTTCGGACGATCCGGCCCCGCCCAGGAACACCGGACGTCCCGCGGTTCCGCCCCGGGAACCCCCGAGGCCAGCACCGGCCCCGGACGCCCCAGTCTCCTACCGGTACGCCGACATGCCCGGTACGTCGGCACGCACGGCCCGTCGCACTCAGCGGCGGGCCGTCACCGTTCCCTCCACCGCGAAGAGCTCCTCCTCCACATGGTCGAGAGCCAGCCGCAGCGCACCGGTGGCCACCGCCGCCTCCCCGAGCAGCGACAACGTGACCCGGGGCGGCCGGAGGCAGTAGCGGGCCAGCTCACGCCGGAGCGGCTCCAGCACGTCGTCCAGCCCGGTGGCCCAGCCCCCCACCACCACCAGCTCCGGATCCAGCGCCAGCACCAGTGCCGCGACGTCGTGCACCAGGCGCTGGATGAACCGCTCGACCGCCGCCCGGGCCCGGAGATCGCCCTGACGGGCCTTCGCGAACACATCGGCCACGGCGGGCTCGTCCAACGGGTCCAGCGGCGTGCCCGTCGTGGACAGCAGCCGCTCCGGAGTGGCCTCGCGGCCCAGCAGATGCAGTGCGCCGATCTCGCCCGCCGCGCCGCCGAAGCCGCGGTGCAGACGCCCGCCGATCAAGGACCCGGCACCGGGGCTCAGCCCCGCCAGGACGAAGACGATGTCGTCGGACTCGACGGCGGCGCCCTTCCAGTGTTCCGCGACCGCTGCCGCGTTGGCGTCGTTCTCCACGAGGACGGGGCAGCGGAAGGACCGTCTCAGCCGCTCGCCGAGCGCCAGTCCAGTCCACCCCGGCAGCGCGGTGCCGAGCCGTACCGTCCCGTCGGCCTCCACGATGCCGGGACTGCCGATCCCCACCGCCCGCAGACTGCTCCGGGCCACCCCGGTCCGCCGCAGGAGGTCGGCCACCACGGCCCTGACCTTGTCGAGCCGGTCGTCGGCACTCGCGGTCTCCGACACCTCGCGGGAGCCGGAGCCGATGATCCGGCCATCCAGCCCGGACAGCAGGGCGGACACCCGGTGCGGGCCGATCTCGATGCCGAGCAGATGCCCGGCCTCGGCCCGGAACCTGAACCGGCGGGCCGGTCGGCCCTGCCGTCGGGCCCCGGCCCCGTCGGGCACCGATTCGACGACCAGCCCGGCCTCGAAGAGCCCTTCCATCACGCCCTCGACCGTCGGCCGGGACAGGCCCGTGATACGGGTCAGGTCCGTGAGCGTGGGGGAGTCGGCGCCCCGGAGAGCATGCAGCACCACTGCGGAATTGATGCGCCGCAACAGTGACGGATCTCCACCGGTCAGCCGGCCCACGAGGTGTCCTCCCTGCTCGAGCGCATGTCAGGCGGATGGTACTCGCTGGCCGGGTGCGGGGCGACCGCGGGCCGCGATGGATTTCCGGGACGGAGCCGTCACCCCGGAGCGACGAACCCGGACTCGTAGGCCGCGATCACCGCCTGGGTGCGGTCCCGCGCCCCCAACTTGGTGAGCACGGCACTCACATGGGTCTTCACCGTCTCGACCCCGACCACGAGTTTGGCGGCGATCTCCGCGTTCGACAGGCCGCGGGCCATCAGCCGCAGGACGGCGGACTCCCGGTCGGTGAGCGCCGCGCGGTCCATGACCGCTCGCGCCTTGCTGGTGCCGTACTCGGCGGCGAGCTGCCGGACCGCCGCCGGGAACAGCAACGACTCGCCCTCGGCGACCAGCCGCACCGCGTGCACGACCTCGGCGGGACGGGAACGCTTGAGGAGGAAACCGTCCGCTCCGGCACGCAGCGCCTCATAGACGTACTCGTCGTTCTCGAAGGTGGTGATCACCAGGATCTTCGGCGGGTCCTGCACCGTGCGCAGCACCACCCGGGTGGCTTCGATGCCGTCCATCAACGGCATCCTGACGTCCATGGCCACCACGTCGGGATTCAGCCGGCGCAGCAGCGGGATCACGGCAGCACCGTCGCCCGCCTCGCCCACCACCTCGATGTCGGGCTGGGAGTCGAGAACCGCACGCAACCCCGCCCGGACAAGGGGTTCGTCGTCCACCAGAAGGACACGGATCGCCATCGGATCACCTCAGCCCGTTCAACGGAAGGCTCGCCCGCACCCGCCACTCGTTGCCGTGCGGACCGGTCTTCGCCTTTCCGCCCAGCAACGCGGCCCGTTCCCGGATTCCCCGCAACCCGCTTCCCCCGCCCGGTTTGTGTGTCGTGTCAGTGAGCGGATTGGTGACCTCCAGCTCCAGCCGCCCGTTCGTGATGCTGATCCGCACCCGGATGGGAACCGCCCCCGAGTGACGCAGCACGTTGGTGAGGGACTCCTGAAGGATCCGGTACCCCTCGCGGGAGACGGACCCCGGCAACTGCCCCAGCGGACCGGACACATCCGCGTCGACTTCCGCGCCCGAACTGCGCGCGGAGTCCAGCAGCCTGTCCGCTTCCACCAACGTCGGTTGTTGCCCCACCGGTCCTCCTGATTCACGCAGCACCCGCAGGACCCGCTCCAGGTCGTCGAGCGCGTCGCGGCCGGTCTCCTCGATCGCGGTCAGCGCCCGCTCGGTGAACTCCGGGTTCTGCGCCGCCCGGGCCGCGCCCGCCTGCACGACCGCGACCGTCAACGCGTGCCCGATCGAGTCGTGCAGCTCACGGGCGATGCGGTTGCGTTCCAACAACTGCTCCGTGCGCTCCTCCAGCGCGGTCAGCCGCTGTACCGGCGAGAGACCGAAGAACCGCCGGGCTGCCGCGGTGATCAACCGGCCGCTCACCACGACGAGAGCGAGCAGAACCAGCAGGGGAACAGGAACGACCAGGGCGTACCACCAGTGCGGCTCCGCCCCGCGGACCAGCCAGTCACCGCTCGGGCGGGATCCGGACGCGGCCACGGCGAGGTCGACCGCGGTCGCCGGCAGCCACACGCTGGCCATTCCCACAGCAGCGGCGAACACCAGCCGTATCTCCAGCCACACCACGGTTCTCCAGCGATCCGCCCATGTGGTCGCGGGGTTCGCCGATATCGAGGCATCGGGCCTGCCCCGCTCGCCGGGGGTGAGCAGGAGCTGTGCCTGAACTCCCTCGGCGAGCCGCATCCCGGGCAGCAGCCCGACCGGAACAGCGAAGAGCACGGGCGCCCACGGAGTGTCCGGTGAGATGAACATCCACACGCTGCAGACCGCACCCGGGATGACGATGTGGAGCCATCGGGTGTAGGTCACGGACGTGGCGAGCGGGCGGAGAAGACGGAACATGCCGCCATCGTGTCAGTCCGTGCGGCCGGGCGGCTCCCCCGAGCGAGGGAGATCATCCCCACTCGCGGGGGAGGTGGCGTCCGGGGCACGACCGCGAGGCTGAGGACATGACCAGCATCGACGTCCAACAACTCACCAAGGAATACGGTGCGAACCGAGCCGTGGACAACCTCACGTTCAGCGTGGAGCCCGGACGCGTCACCGGTTTCCTCGGCCCCAACGGCGCGGGCAAGTCCACCACCATGCGACTCGTTCTCGGCCTCGACCGGCCCACCGCCGGCAGGGCCACGATCGGCGGGCGGCCCTACACCACGCTCGACAACCCGCTGCGCCGCGTGGGAGCGCTGCTCGACGCCCAGGCGGCCCACGGCTCACGCACCGCCCGGAACCACCTGCTGGCCCTCGCCGTCAGCAACGGCCTGGGCACGCGCAGGGTCGAGGAGGTTCTGGAGGAGGCGGGCCTCAGCGAGGTCGGTGGAGCGCGGATCAAGACCTTCTCGCTCGGCATGCGCCAGCGGCTGGGCATAGCCGCCGCCCTGCTGGGCGACCCGGCGGTCGTGATGCTGGACGAGCCGTCGAACGGCCTGGATCCGGAAGGCATCATCTGGATCCGGGAGTTGATGAAGAGTCTCGCCCGGGAGGGCCGGACGGTCCTGGTCTCCAGCCATCTGATGAACGAGACCTCTTCGTTCGCCGATCACCTGGTGGTGCTCGGCCGGGGCCGACTCCTCGCCGACCTGCCGATGCGGGAATTCCTGGAGTCCCGCAGTCGCCCCCGGGCGAGAGTGCGCACGACCGAACCCACCCGACTGCGCGACATATTGCTCCGCAAGGGGTACGAGCCGATGCGGGACGGGGACGGCCGCTGGACCGTGGAGGGCGCGAAGGCAGGGGAGATCGGCGCGCTGGCCGCGGCCGAGGGCATCGCCGTTCTCGAACTCGCCGACGAGCAGGTCACGTTGGAACAGGCCTACCTCGATCTCACCGCCGATGCCACGGAATTCGCATCGACGTCCACCTCGTCCATCGACCCTCGGGAGAACTGACCATGTCGACCGCCGCAGTGCTGCACTCCGAGTGGATCAAGATCAGATCGGTGCGGTCCGTCGCCGGATCCCTGGCCGCGATCCTTCTCGTGACACTCGCCATCACCGTGCTGGCCTTCGCCACCATCGGCCAGGCCGAGGCGGACAACCCGGGAGCCGATCCGGTCTTCAACGCCTTCTACGCACTGAACTTCGGCCAGATCGCGGCCATCAGCTTCGGCGCGACCGCGATCTCGTCCGAGTACCTCAACGGCGCTCTGCGCATATCGCTCGCCGCCGTGCCGCGCCGCAACCTCTTCTACACCGTCAAGATCGCGCTCATCGGAACGACGGCGCTCGCCGTCGGCCTGGTCACCAGCCTCAGTTCCTTCCTGATGGGCCAGATGTTCATGGGCGAGTACGCGATAGGTCTCGGCGAGCCGGGCGCCCTGAGAGCGGTCGTCGGAGGCGGGACGTACCTGGCCCTGATGGCTCTGTTCGCCGCCGGACTGGCGGTGGTGCTGCGCAGCGCCGTCGCCGTGCTCAGCCTGCTCATCCCGTTCATACTCATCGTCTCCTTCGTCGTCGGAGACGTCGCGGGCAGCGTCGCGCAGTATCTGCCGGACCGCGCGGGACAGTTGGTGCTCCACCAGAACCCCGAGGGCGGTCTCGGACCCTGGGGCGGCCTCGCGGTGGCAGCGGCCTGGGCGGCGGTCGCGGTGCTGGCCGGCTGGTGGGCGATCAGACGGCGGGACGCATGACCCGCCGCCGTGTCCTTCCCGCGCGGAGCACCGTGCGGCCGAAGGCCCTTGGCGGAGAGGGCAGGATTCGGGGAGCTTCGGACGGAAGAGGCAGGGCTCAGGGGACTTCTGTGGGAAGGGGCCGGGGCTCGTCGTGGTCGACGGCCGCGCGGAGGCGTGCGTACTCCTCCGCCATGGTCAGGGTGGTCCAGTGGGCGTTCAGACCACTGGGGTTGGGCAGGGCCCAGACGCGGGCGCCACCGATGGTGTGGTCCTGCGGACCGATCCGGGCGGTCCGCCGGTTGAAGGCGGTGCGGTACGCCGTGACTCCCACGATCGCCAGCCATTGCGGTCGCAACTGCTCGACCTTGGCCGCAAGGATCCGGCCGCCTTCGCGGAACTCCTCGGCGGACAGCTCGTCCGCCCGGGCGGTGGCCCGGGCAACCACATTGGTGATGCCGAGCCCGTGGCGCAGCAGTTCGGCCTGCTCGGCCGGTTTCAGCTGACGGGGGGTGAAGCCGGACCGGTGGAGGACGGGCCAGAAACGGTTGCCGGGATGGGCGAAGTGGTGGCCCGTGGCACCGGTCGTCAGACTCGGGTTGATCCCGCAGAACAGCACGCGCAGTCCGCCCGTGATCACATCGGGAACGGTGTGATCACGGGCGGCACGGAGCTCTTCGGGGGTCATCCGGCGGTGAGCGCGGCCGTCACAGGATGGAGCCCGGCGTGTACGCGGCGGCCTCGGGGTGCTGCTTGACGAGCTCCTCGATACGGGAGACCAGCGAGGCGACCTGGTCGCCTGCGGCCCCGGTGAAGGAGAGCTTGTCGGCCATCAGGGCGTCCAGCTCCGTGCGGTCCAGCGGGATGCGCTCGTCGGCGGCCAGCTTGTCGAGCAGTTCGTTGCGCTCGGCGCCCTGCTCGCGCATGGCCAGTGCCGAGGCGACCGCGTGCTCCTTGATCGCCTCGTGGGCGACCTCACGGCCGACCCCCGCACGCACCGCGCCCATCAGGACCTTGGTCGTGGCGAGGAACGGCAGGTAGCGGTCCAGCTCACGGGCCACGACGGCCGGGAACGCCCCGAACTCGTCGAGCACCGTCAGGAAGGTCTCCAGGAGACCGTCGAACGCGAAGAAGGCGTCCGGGAGCGCCACCCGGCGGACCACGGAACACGAGACGTCGCCCTCGTTCCACTGGTCGCCCGCCAGCTCGCCGGTCATCGACGCGTAGCCGCGCAGGATCACCATCAGCCCGTTGACACGCTCGCAGGAGCGGGTGTTCATCTTGTGCGGCATCGCGGACGAGCCGACCTGGCCCGGCTTGAAGCCCTCGGTCACCAGCTCGTGCCCGGCCATGAGACGGATCGTCTTCGCGACCGACGAGGGCGCGGCGGCCAGCTGGACCAGGGCAGTCACCACGTCGTAGTCGAGGGAACGGGGGTAGACCTGGCCGACCGAGGTGAAGGCCTGGCTGAAGCCGAGGTGCGCGGCGATGCGCTGTTCGAGGTCGGCGAGCTTGTCGGCGTCGCCGCCCAGCAGGTCGAGCATGTCCTGCGCGGTGCCCACGGGGCCCTTGATGCCGCGCAGCGGGTAGCGGCCCAGCAGGTCCTCCAGCCGCCCGTACGCCACCAGGAGCTCGTCCGCGGCCGTGGCGAAGCGCTTGCCGAGCGTGGTCGCCTGCGCCGCGACGTTGTGGGAACGCCCGGCCATGACCAGCTCGCGGTACTCGCCCGCCAGCTTGCCGAGCCTGGCCAGAACCGCCACCGTGCGGTCGCGCATCAGCTGCAGGGAGAGCCGGATCTGAAGCTGCTCGACGTTCTCGGTGAGGTCCCGGGAGGTCATGCCCTTGTGGACCTGCTCGTGACCGGCGAGGGCGTTGAACTCCTCGATCCGGGCCTTGACGTCGTGGCGGGTCACCTTCTCGCGCTCGGCGATCGAGGCCAGGTCGACCTGGTCGACGACACGCTCGTAGTCGGCGAGCGCGGCGTCCGGCACCTCGATCCCGAGGTCCTTCTGAGCGCGCAGCACCGCCAGCCACAGCCGGCGCTCCAGCTTCACCTTCTGCTCGGGGGACCAGAGGACGGCCAGCTCCGTGGAGGCGTAGCGGCCGGCCAGGACATTGGGGATGCGAGGCTTCGCAGACACAGCAGTCACATGACCGGATTCTACTGGCGATTTGTGCAGGCCAGCGCCGCGGTCCGGTTTGTGGGTTGCTACGAGAGCGAATCCGCGTCCACCCGGCGCCACCCCGCCACCGGGCCGGGGACACCGGCGTCCCGGGGGGTGACCCAGAAGGCTCTGCCCAGTTCGGAGTTGTACTGGGCGCCCGTCCGGCCGTCTCCGGACGAGCGGCCGGTCAGCCGGCGGCCGATCCACGGCATCAGGTGTTCACGGGCGAAGCGGAGGTCGTCGACGCGTCGCCTCGCCCACTTCGGCGGCACCGCGGCCGGCAGCGGGGTCCGCCAGTCGTTCTCCGGCGGCAGCCCCAGCGTCTGCCAGACGGCCTCGGCGACCCGGCGGTGTCCGTCGGCCGTCAGATGCAGCCGGTCCACGTCCCACAGCCGGGGATCGCCCAGGGCCGGTGCCCCGTACAGATCGACGACCACCGCCCCGTGCCGGGCCGCGAGTGCGTCGACCAGGGAGAACAGCTCCTCCATCCGTGGCCGGAAACGCTCCATCACCGGGCCGTTCCGGCCAGGGCTCCGCATGAGTACGAGCTTCTTGCAGGAGGGGGCGAGACGCTCCACGGCCTCTTCGAGCCGCCCCCGGACCATGCCCATGTCGCACTTGGGGCGCAGGGTGTCGTTGAGCCCGCCGACGAGTGTGACGACATCCGCGCGCATGGCCGCGGCCGCGTCGACCTGCTCGTCGACGATCTGGCCGATCAGCTTGCCGCGCACGGCGAGGTTCGCGTAGCGGAATCCCGGAGCGCGGGCGGCGAGCCGGCCGGCGAGGACATCGGCCCAGCCGCGGTAGGAACCGTCGGGCAGCAGGTCCGACATGCCCTCGGTGAACGAGTCGCCGACCGCGACAAGACTGTTGTAGGAGGCATTTATTTCCATGGCGAAGCGATCGTATCGCGGTGGCTCCGGCCCCTCTCCGAGTTCTCGGTCACCCGCGGTCCGCGGTGCGGAGGCGGACCCGGAGCGGACTGGGAGGGACCCAGGAAGGCCCGGAGCGGGCCCAGGAAAGGGCCCGGAACGGAAGAGGGCCGGTGACACCCCCGCCGGGGGTGCCACCGGCCCGTCCGGGTGGTGGTGACCGAAGTGGCGGTTCAGTGGGCCTTGGGGCGGCCCACCAGTTCGCGGAGCACGTCCTCCATGGTGACCATTCCGGCCAGTCGGCCGTCCTCGTCGAGGACCGCCGCCAGGTGCGTACGACTGCGCCGCAGCGCGGTCAGTACGTCATCGAGCGGGGTGTCGGCCCGGACCCGGGCGATCGGCCGCATCGCCGTCACCGGGAACGGGACGTCGCGTGGCACGGCGTCGAGGGCGTCCTTCACGTGGAGGTAGCCCAGGGTCCGTTCCTCGCTGTCCATCACGGGGAAGCGCGAGAAGCCGGTCTCGTACGAGAGGCGTTCCAGCTGCTCCGGCGTGGTGCCGACCTTGGCGTACACGACGCGGTCCACCGGCATCACCACGTCCCGCACCGGGCGGCGGCCCAGTTCGAGGGCGTGGTGCAGCCGTTCGGCCGAGCGGTCGTCGACCAGTCCGGCGTCTCCGGCGTCCTTCACCAGTCGGGCCAGCTCGTCGTCGGAGAACGTCGCCGCCACTTCGTCCTTCGCCTCGACGCGCAGGATCTTGAGCAGGGCGTTGGCGAAGGCGTTGATCGTGAAGATCACCGGGCGCAGCGCCCTGGCGAGCGCCACCAGCGGCGGTCCCAGCAGCAGCGCGGCCCGCACGGGCTCGGCCAGGGCGATGTTCTTCGGCACCATCTCGCCGAGCAGCATGTGCAGGTACGTGGCCACGGACAGCGCGATCACGAACGAGATCGGATGGATCAGTCCGTGCGGCACCCCCACCGCGTCGAAGACGGGCTCCAGGAGGTGCGCGATGGCCGGTTCGGCGACGATGCCGAGCACCAGCGTGCACAGCGTGATGCCCAGCTGCGCCGCCGCGAGCAGTGCCGATACGTGTTCGAGGCCCCAGATGACGCTCCGTGCCCGCCGGTTCCCGGCCTCGGCCTCGGGTTCGATCTGGCTGCGGCGCACGGAGATCAGGGCGAACTCCGCGCCGACGAAGAAGGCGTTGACCACCAGGGTCAACAGTCCGATGAGGAGCTGGACGGCGATCATCGTTCGTCCTCCGTCCGCTCGTCTTCGGGCAGCGGCGCGTGCAGCAGGGCCCGCGCGGCACGGCGTCCGGACGCGTCGACCACGTCGATCCGCCAGCCCGCCATCTCGACCGAATCACCCACGGCGGGAATGCGGCCCACCTCGGCGGCCACCACTCCGGCGAGGGTCTCGTACGGTCCGTCGGGCACTCGCAGCCCGATCGTCCTCAGCTGGTCGACGCGCGCGGCGCCGTCGGCCGACCACAGGGTCCGCCCGTCGGCGTCCTCGCCGGCCGGTGCGAGGTCCGGCGTCTCGTGCGGATCGTGTTCGTCGCGCACCTCGCCGACCACCTCCTCGACGATGTCCTCCAGCGTCGCGACCCCGGCCGTGCCGCCGTACTCGTCGATGACGACGGCCATCGTGAGCTTGCCGGACAACCGGTCCAGGAGCCGGTCCACGGTGAGGGTCTCCGGTACGAGCAGGGGCTCGCGCAGCATCTCCGAGACGCGCGTACGGGGCCGCTGTTCGGCGGGGATCGCCAGTACGTCCTTGATGTGCGCGACGCCGATGACGGTGTCGAGGTTGCCGCGGTAGACGGGGAAGCGGGACAGGCCGGTCGCCCGGGTGGCGTTCGCCACGTCCTCGGCGGTCGCCTGCGCGTCGAGGGCGGTGACCTGGACCCGGGGGGTCATCACGTTCTCCGCCGTGAGCTCCGCCAGGTTGAGGGTGCGGACGAACAGCTCCGCGGTGTCCGCCTCCAGCGCACCCTCCTTCGCACTGTGCCGTGCCAGCGCGGCCAGCTCCTGGGGGCTGCGCGCCGATGCGAGCTCCTCGGCCGGTTCCAGGCCGAAGCGGCGCACGATCCGGTTCGCGGTGTTGTTGAGGTGGCTGATGAAGGGCCGGAAGACCGCGGTGAAGATCCGCTGGGGGGTGGCCACGGTCTTCGCCACGGCCAGCGGGGAGGAGATCGCCCAGTTCTTCGGGACCAGCTCGCCGACGATCATCAGGAAGACGGTGGACAGCGCGGTTCCCAGGACGAGGGCCACGGAGGACGCCAGGCTCGGGGGCAGTCCGATGGCCTCCACCGGGCCGCGGATCAGCTTCGCGATGGACGGTTCGGAGAGCATGCCGACCACCAGATTGGTGACGGTGATGCCGAGCTGTGCGCCGGAGAGCTGGAAGGTGAGGCTGCGAACGGCCTTCATGGCGCTCGCCGCGCCCCGTTCGCCCTGTTCGACGGCCCGTTCCAGCTGTCCGCGCTCGACCGTCGTCAGCGAGAACTCCGCCGCGACGAAGGCGCCGCAGGCGAGCGAGAGCAGGACCGCCACGAGCAGAAGAAGCACTTCGGTCATCGGTTCACCTCCGTCCCATGATCGGGCAGGGGCAGGAGGGTCGCTCGGTGCCTGTGACAGCGGCTACTGGGAGGCTCGCCCATGGAAGGACGCTCACACCTTTCGGAAGGGACGGACAGAAGAACACCCATAGTAAAGGATCGGCAAAGTCGATCACTCTTTCGGCAATCGTCTCACTCCGTGAGGGGTTTCACCCAGCGCCGCCAGTGATCCTCGCGGTGGTAGCCGCCCGCGGCCCATGCGTGCTGCGCCCGTTCGTTGGCCTCCAGGACCATGGCGTCAACGCGGCGCCCGCCCAGAGCGGTGAACCTCTGCTCCGCCGCCGTCATCAGTGCGGCGGCGATGCCCTGTCGGCGAGCCTCCGGGTGCACGGCCAGGCGGTAGGCGGAACACCGCCAGCCGTCGAAGCCCGCTATGACCGTTCCGACGAGCCGCCCGTCCCGCTCCGCCAGGAGCAGGGCCTCGGGGTCCCTCGAAATCAGCCGGGCCACCCCGTCGTGGTCGTCGCTGATGCTCGTTCCCTCCGCCGCCTCGCGCCAGAAGTCCAGTATGGCGTCGATGTCGGGGAAGCCGGCATGGCGGATGCGGAGGTCGTTTCGGTGATCGTCCATCGGCCGAGCCAAGCAGGGTGTCGGCCCGTTCGGCGAACGGTTTGTGCCGGAGGCGGGGGTGGTGCCGGTGTCAGTAGGCGGAGTTGACGTTGTCGATGGAGCCGTAGCGGTCGGCGGCGTAGTTGGCGGCCGCGGTGATGTTGGCGACGGGGTCGGTGAGGCT
>NZ_JBIAQQ010000042.1:0-52915 GCF_042889165.1 Streptomyces sp. NPDC002669
TCCACCCCCCGCCCCCCGGTCCCCCCCCCCCCAACCCGCAGTCGCGGGCGAGCCGTTGGCGGCGGGGGCGGCCGCCCGGGGCCCGCCCCCGGGGGCCCCCGGGGGCCGGGGCGGGCCCGGCCCCACGGACCGGGCGGGTCAGCCCAGGTCGGGGATGCGCCAGTCGATCGCGTCGTGACCCTGCGCCGCCACCGCCTCGTTGATCTGCGTGAACGGACGCGAGCCGAAGAACTTCTTGGCCGAGAGCGGCGAGGGGTGCGCCCCCTTCACCACCACGTGGCGCTCCTCGTCGATCAGCGGAAGCTTCTTCTGCGCGTAGTTGCCCCACAGGACGAAGACCGCCGGGTCGGGCCTCGACGCGACGGCGCGGATCACCGCGTCGGTGAACTTCTCCCAGCCCTTGCCCTTGTGCGAGTTGGCCTCGCCCGCGCGGACCGTGAGCACGGCGTTGAGCAGGAGCACGCCCTGCTCGGCCCACGGCATCAGGTACCCGTTGTCCGGGACCGGCAGGCCGAGCTCCTCCTTCATCTCCTTGTAGATGTTCCGCAGGGACGGCGGCGTCTTCACGCCGGGCCGCACGGAGAAGCACAGCCCGTGCCCCTGCCCCTCCCCGTGGTACGGGTCCTGGCCCAGGACAAGGACCTTCACCTTGTCGTAGGGCGTGGCCTCCAGGGCGGCGAACACCTGGTCGCGCGGGGGGTAGACCGGCCCCTTGGCCCGCTCCTCCTCGACGAACTCGGTGAGCTCCTTGAAGTAGGGCTTCTGCAGCTCTTCGCCGAGGACGCCGCGCCAGGACTCGGGCAGCAGGTCGGTGTCGGTCACGTGAACAACCTCCGGTGAGCAATCAGCTTTTCATCCGAGAACCTACCGGGGCCCACTGACAACGCCTCCCGCCGGTCCGGTTCCACCCCTTTCGCCCTACCAGCTGGTCTTGCGGTAGAACTCCCACATCTGCATGACCGTCTGCGGGTCCAGGGCGCGCTCGCCGCCGCCGATGTCCTCGCCCGAGGCGACGTACAGCTTGCCCTGCCACAGCGGCAGCATCCGCACGTCGTCGACCAGGACCTTCTGGGCCCGCTCGAACTGCTTGACGACCGCGCCCCGGTCGCTCTCCTTGCGGGTCTGCGGCAGCAGCTCCTGGGTGATCTCGTTCTTCATGTACGGCATGCCCGTGACGCTGTCCTTGCCGAGGAACGGGGCGATGAAGTTGTCCGGGTCCGGGAAGTCCGGGAACCAGCCCCGGCCGAACACGGGGTACTCGCCCTTGGTGAAGCCCTCCTGGAACGTCTTCCAGGGCTTGCTCCTCAACGTGATCCGGAACAGCCCGGAATCCTCCAGCTGCCGCTTCAGCTCCTCGAATTCGAGGGCCGTGGAGGAGCCGTACCGGTCGGTCGTGTACCAGAGCGTCAGCTTGACGGGCTTGGTGATGCCGGCCTTGGTCAGGATCTGCTTGGCCTTGACCTGGTTCGGGTCCCCGTAGGCGTCGAAGAAGCTGGTGGTGTGCCCCGTGATGCCCTTGGGGACCATGGAGTACAGCGGCTCGGCCGTACCCTGGTAGACCTTGGCCACCAGCGCGTCACGGTCCACGAGCTGGGCGATGGCCCGTCGCACGGCCACGTTGCCCGCGGCCGGGTCCTCGGGGTTGAAGACCAGGAAACGGATGTCCGCGCCGACCGTCTCGACGATCTGCGGGCTGCCGTCCTTGTTCTGGCCGCTCTCCAGGGCGATGACCTCCTCGGCGGTGAGGCCCCGGTAGATCGCGTCGATCCGGTTCTTCCGGAGCGCCTCGACGACGGGGGCGGACTCCTTGAAGTAACGGATCGTCACGGAATCGTTCTTGCGGTTGGCGAACCCCTTGTAGTCCGGATTCTTCACCAGTTCGGCGCGCTTTCCCGGCTTGTACGAATCGAGAAGGTACGGACCCGATCCGGTGATCTTTCCGTCACTGCGCAGCTTGTGCTTCGAATAGGCGCTGGGGGCCACCAACGACATGGCGGGCGTGGTGAGGACGAACGGGAAGGTGGCGTCCGGCTTGGTGAGGTGGAAGACGACGATGTCCTCCCCCTTGGTCTCGATCCGGTCGAGCGAACCGAGCATGCCGACCGGGCCGCCCTTGAAATTGATCTCCCTGATCCGGTCGATGGAGTACTTCACGGCCTCGGCATCGAGCACGTCTCCGTTGGAGAATTTCAGTCCCTTGCGAAGTTTGCACCGGTAGGAGGTACTGGTGGTATCGGTGAACTTGCACCATTCCGCGGCATCGGGCTGAGGACTTGTACTTCCGGTGGGAAAACTCACCAGGGTCTGGAAGACATTGCGCATCAGCTCCCAGGAGTTGTCCCATGCGGCCGCCGGATCGAGAGTGGAAGGCTCACTGGTCGTACCGACGACTATTTTCTGCTCGACCTCCGATCCGCTGTCGGAGAAAAGTCCGCAGCCCGACAGCAGAGAAAGGGAAGCAAGAGCTGCAACGGCCTGACGACCGGCCCGGTAGAACACGTGAACGCTCCTCGATCAGCCATGGGTCGGCAGACCATACCGCAGCGCCCCGCCAGGTCAATCCGCAGGTCCGGCGGGGCACTTGAGTCAATCGGGGCCAAACCCTCTCAGGCCGTTCTCAGCCCACGCCCGCGTTCAGGAAGATTCCCCCGTCGACCACCAGGGTCTGACCGGTGATCCAGTCGGCCTGACTCGACGTGAGAAACGCCGCGGCGCCGCCGATGTCCTCGGGGACCCCGAGCCGCCCGAGCGGATAGGCCGCCGCGGCCTCCGCCTCGCGGCCCTCGTACAGCGCCTGGGCGAATTTCGTCTTCACGACCGCGGGAGCAATTGCGTTGACCCGGACGACCGGCGCGAATTCGTGCGCCAGCTGGAGGGTCAGATTGACCATGGCCGCCTTGCTCATGCCGTAGGCGCCGATGAAGGGCGAGGCGGACACGCCGGCGATCGAGGCGATGTTGACGATCGCCCCGCCGTTGTCCTTCTGCCACGCCTTCCAGGTCTGCTGCGCAAAACCGAGCGCCGAGACCACATTCGTCTCGAAGACCTTGCGGGCCACGTCGAGGTCGAGTTCGGCGATCGGCCCGAAGACCGGATTCGTACCGGCGTTGTTGACCAGGAAGTCGACCCGGCCGAATGCCTCCATGGTGCGTTCGACGGCCACCGTGCGGTGCTCCGCGTCGTGCGCCTTGCCCGCCACCCCGATCACCCGGTCGGAACCCAGCCGTTCGACGGCCTCCTTGAGCGCCTCCTCGCCGCGCCCGGTGATGCACACCCGGTCGCCCCGGGCCACCAGCGCCTCGGCGATGCCGTAGCCGATGCCCCGGCTCGCGCCCGTGACGAGCGCGACCTTCCCGCTGTCCTGCACAGTCATGATTCCGCAGCCCTTCGGGTCAGTTGAGCGGTCCGCCGGCGACGTACATGACCTGGCCGGACACGAAGCCCGCCGCGTCCCCCGTGAAGAAGGCGATGGCGTTGGCGATGTCCTCGGGGCGCCCGACGCGCTGCACCGGGATCTGGGTGGCGGCGGCGGCCTGGAACTCCTCGAAGCCCATGCCGATCCGGGCCGCGGTCTGCGCGGTCATCTCGGTGACGATGAAGCCGGGGGCGACGGCGTTGGCGGTGATACCGAACTTGCCGAGCTCCTTGGCCAGGGTCTTGGTGAAGCCCTGCAGACCGGCCTTGACGGCGGCGTAGTTGGCCTGACCGCGGTTGCCGAGCGCCGAGGAGGAGGAGAGCGAGACGATCCGGCCGAACCCGGCGTCCACCATGTGCTTCTGGACCGCCTTGGCCATCAGGAACGCGCCCTTGAGGTGCACGTTCATCACGATGTCCCAGTCGGACTCGCTCATCTTGAAGAGCAGGTTGTCGCGGAGCACGCCCGCGTTGTTGACGAGGATCGTCGGAGCGCCGAGCTCGGCGGCCACCCGCGCGACCGCGGCCTCCACCTGGGCGCTGTCCGACACATCGCAGCCGACGGCGAGGGCGGTGCCCCCCGCGGCGGTGATCTTCTCGACGGTGTCCTTGCAGGCCGCCTCGTCGAGGTCGAGTACGGCGACGGCGCGACCCTCGGCCGCCAGGCGTACCGCGGTGGCGGCGCCAATGCCCCGCGCCGCTCCGGTCACGATGGCGACGCGCTGCTCGGTGGTGGACATGCTTGGTTCTCCTCGCCCTTGGATCGCCGCCCAGCGGGCGTCGGGGCGCCCCCGGCACGGGACCTCGTGTGCGCGGAACCTTCCCGATGGCTGAGCGACCGCTTAGTACCTTCAGCAGACGAGACGCTAGAAGCCCCGGCACCCGGTGTCAACGGCGCGCGGCGGCCGGGGCGCATGTCACACCCGGTGGCGCCGCCGCCGGGTGGTCACGGGCGGCGGCGCGGCGCGGAGGGGTCAGCGCACCAGCAGGTCGAGCAGCCGTTCCACCTCGGCCTCCGGGTCGGCGGTGAGGCCGCTGTGCACGGGGCCCGGCTGGACGACGGTGGAGCGCGGCGCGATCAGCCAGCGGAAGCGCCGGCCCGCGTCGTCACGGGCGGCCTGGCCCGCCTCCGTTCCGCCCAGGCACACTCCCTCGACGGCACGCAGGGCGGCCCGTACGCCGACCACGTCGGCGGCCGGGTCCAGGACCTTCAGCTTGGTCTCGTCGAGGTGGGTGCGGGCGGCGACGAAGCTCCGGGCGCGGCAGTAGACGATCACGCCCGCGTTGAAGCACTCGCCGCGCTGCACCCGCGGCACCACGCGCAGCAGCGCGTACTCGAAGACATCGCGCTCGCTCACGGCCGGTGGTCCTTCTTCTTGGTGGGGTGCGGCCAGGGGGTGAGGTGTTCGGTGAGCCAGCCGGGGGCCTGGGACGGCTTGGGCTCGGTGGGGGCGTCCATGGTGATCCGCTCGTGGATGGTCGCGGCACGCGGCAGCAGCGCCTCCACATAGGCGCGGCGCAGGTCGTCGGGGGACGCGAAGCCGGGTTCGTCCACCAGCCACTCGTCGGGGACGTCGGAAGCGACCTCGGCGAGCAGTTCCTCGGTGACCAGCGGGGCGAGTTCGGCGGCGGCCGACGCGATGTCGGGGGCGAACGGGGCGAGGGCGTGGTCCGACGCGTTGTACGGCTTGGCGGCGGACGCCTGCGCCCCGGGCCAGTTGTGGTGCCAGATCATGGTGGCGCCGTGGTCGATGAGCCACAGGTCGCCGTGCCAGACCAGCATGTTCGGGTTGCGCCAGGACCGGTCGACGTTGTTGATCAGCGCGTCGAACCAGACGACCCGTCCGGCCTCCCGCGCGTCCACCCGGTAGGCCAGCGGGTCGAAGCCGATCGAGCCGGGCAGGAAGTCCATCCCCAGGTTGAGGCCGCCGCTGGCCTTCAGGAGTTCCTGCACCTCCTGATCGGGTTCGGCCAGGCCGATGACCGGATCGAGCTGGATCTGCACGAGGTCGGGGACGCGCAGACCGAGCCTGCGGCCGAGCTGCCCGCAGATGACCTCCGCGACCAGTGTCTTGCGCCCCTGCCCGGCACCGGTGAACTTCATGACGTAGGTGCCGGAGTCGTCGGCCTCGACGATCCCGGGGAGCGAGCCGCCCTCACGCAGGGGCGTGACATAGCGGGTCGCTGTCACTTCTGTAAGCATTTCCCCAGGCTATCCATTCGCCCGCGCCCGCCGTCCGGGCGAGGTTCCTGCCGGACCCGGCGGACGCGGCCCCTCGGGCGGCTCGCGCGCGGGCCCGGGACCATGGGAACCGGAAACACCTGTCGCGCCCACCGGTTGCTTATTGGTCGAGCACTCAATAGCATCCCCGGTATGTCGTCAAGCATGCAGCGGAAGCGGATCCGGAAGTCTCCCTCCGACCGGCGCGCGGAGATCGTCGACGCGGCGGCGACCATCGCCCTGACCGAAGGACTGGAGTCCATCACCCTGCGCCGGATCGGTGACCGGCTCGATGTCCGGCCCGGTCTCATCAGCCATTACTTCCCCGCCGTCGAGGATCTCGTGGCCGAGGCGTTCGGCGCCGCGGCCAGTGCCGAACTGGACACGCTCCTGCCCGCGGCCCCTGCGGCGGGGACGCCCACGGAGCGGCTGGCCCGCTTCTTCGCGCTCGCCACGGGCCCCGCGTACGACGACATCAGCCGCCTGTGGATCAACGCCCGGCACCTCAGCCGCTACCGCCCCGTCCTCCGCGGCAGGGTCAACCACCAGGAGGCCCTGTGGCGCGGCAGGCTGGAGGACCTCGTCCGTGACGGAGTCCGCCTCGGCGAGTTCCGGACCGCCGACGCCCGTGTGGCGACCATTCAGATCCTGGTCGTCATCGACGGTCTCGGCGCACACGCCAACACCGCCACCGCCGACCGTCCCGAGGCGGTGACCCGCATGGCCGTCAGCACGGCCGAACGCGAACTCGGCCTGGCGGGCGGCACGCTCACCGAACTCGCCGAAGGGCTCGACACGGGCCGCCCCACGGCGGCGGTGTCCGGCGCCGAGGACGCCCCCGCCGGTTCCGGGGCCTGAGCCCGCCGGGCCCCTCCCCGGTCCTTCCCCGGCCCGATCCCCTGTTCTGCCCCCGCCGTCCGCGACGACCGCTCCGGCACGGGCGGCGGGCCCGCACCACCTCAAGGAGTCCCTGTGCGCACCAGTCTCGTCCTGCTCTCCGCCCGGCTGCTCGACCCGCTCACCGGCGGGCTGCTGCCCCAGACCGCCCTGGCCGTCTCCGGGGGGCGGATCACCGATCTGGGCGACGACCGCCGGATGCGCGGGCTCGCGGACGCCTCGACGACGGTGATCGACCTGAAGGGCGCCGTGGTGACGCCCGGCCTCGTCGACGGGCACATCCACCCGGTGACGGGCGCCGACCTCTCGCGCGGGCTGGACCTCTCCGGGTGCGGCGACCTCGACGAGGTGCGCAGCGCCCTGGCCGGTGCGGTCCGGTCGCTGGAGCCCGGCGCCTGGCTGCACGGCTGGGGCCTGGACCCCAACGTGTTCGGCGACCGGCCGGTCACCTCGGCCGCGCTCGGGCCCGTACTGGACGGCGTCCCGGCCCTCCTCCTGCTCTTCGACGCGCACTCGATGCTGGCCAGTGCCCGCGCCCTCGAACTCGCGGGCGTCGACGGGCCTCGCCGGTTCGAGGAGGCGTCCGAGATCGTCTGCGACGACGAGGGCCGGCCCACCGGGCTCCTGCTGGAGGAGGCGGCCTGCGCGGTCGTCGAGGCGGCGGCGCCCCGGCCGAGCCGCGCCGAGCTGCGCGAGCACCTCGCCGCAACCCTGCGGAGCATGGCCGCCACCGGTCTCACCGGCGGCCACGCCATGGACGCCAACGGCGAGAGCCTCGCCCTGTACTCCGGGCTCGACGCCGACGACGCCCTCCCGCTCCGGCTCCGGGTCGCTCCCTGGTGCCGCCCGGACACCGACGCGGAGGCGCTGCGCGCGCTCATCGACGGGCAGGGCGCGGGCGGGCGGCTCTGGCGCACGGAGGGCGTCAAGCTGTTCATGGACGGCACGGTCGACAACGGCACGGCCTGGCTGGAGCACCCCGACTGCCACGGCGAGTCCACCCACGCCTTCTGGCCCGACCCCGAGAGGTACACGGAGGTCATCGGGGAGTTCCACCGTGCCGGGGTGCCCACCGCCACGCACGCCATCGGGGACGCCGCCGTGCGCCATGTCCTCGATTCCGTGGAGAAGGCCCGCGCCACCGGGAACACCGGGGTGCGGCACCGGATCGAGCACATCGAGACGGTGCCCGACGACACCCTGAGGCGGTTCCGGGAACTCGACGTCATCGCCTCCATGCAGCCCACCCACTGCTGCGACTTCACCCGCGCCGACCACACCGACAACTGGTCCCGGCGCCTCGGCGAGGAGCGTGCCGCACGCGCCTGGCGCTGCCGCGACCTGTGGGACTCCGGCGCCACCGTCGTGCTCGGCTCCGACTGGCCGATCGCCCCCTACCCCCCGCTGACCGTCATGGCGGGCAGCCGGCACCGCCGCCCCACCCGCGACCTGACCCAGCCCCCGCACAACCCCGGCCAGGCCCTGACGCCGCTGGAGGCGCTGCGGGGCATGACCCTCAACCCCGCCCTCGCCGCGGGCGAGGAGGGGATCGCGGGACGCCTCGCCGTCGGCCACCGCGCCGATCTCGCCGTCTTCGCGGACAACCCGCTCACGGTGCCGGACACCGACCTGTCCGACCTGCCCGTCCTGCTCACCGTCCTCGACGGCCGCCCCACCCACCGCGCCTCCAGCGTCTGACGTCCGGTCACTTCGCCCCGGGCGGAGGCGGTCACGGCCGGGGGCGGGGTGTCAGAGGCGGCCCCTAGAGTCCCGTCCATGAGCGACTTGGCCAACAGAGCACTCTTTGCCGCCGTCACCCCCGCCCCCGACGCCGACCCCGTGCGGCGGGCCGCCGAGGTGCGTGCGCTGACAGCCGGCGGAGCGGACCCGGCGGCACGTGACGAGGAAGGAGCCACCCCTCTCCACCGGGCGGTGAGGGCCCCGTACGACGGCAACGGGCCGCTGCCGTCCCCGGAGATCGTCCGGGCGCTGCTGGAGTGCGGTGCGGACGTGCACGCGGTCGACGAGCACGGGGTGACGGCCGCCGGATGGGCCGTCGCCGGTGATTCCGATCCGAAGGCCGTGGTGGACCGTTCGGTGGAGGTGCTGGGGCTCCTCGTCGGAGCCGGGGCCCGCCTCGACGGGCGCTGCTCCCTGGCCGCCGGGGGCTCGTTCGCCCACTACGGATGTGCGGCGCCCCCGGTCCTCGCGTTCCTGCTCGACCACGGTGCCCCCGTCGAAGCGGTCGACGACCGCGGCAGGACCCCCCTGCACTCCGCAGTTGACTGCGGCCGCCCCCGGCTGGTGGAACTGCTGCTGGAGCGGCACGCCGACACCCGCGCGGTCGACCGCCTCGGCCGGACCCCCCTGGGCGTCGCACTGCGGCTGCCGCGGCTCAGCCAGGAGCAGCGCAGGACACGGGCGGAGCTGGTGGCCGCGCTGGAGGCGGCGGGCGCGCCCGCCCGGGTCGAGTACCCCGCGGTGGAGGGCGGACCGCTGCCCATCGACATGACGGCCGCCCGCCGGGTCGCGCAGGAGATGCACGCCGAGCTGTCCGAGGCATGCCGGGCCGCCGGGGTGCCGGACGACGGCGGCCGGCTGACGGAGTTCACCCGGTCCGAATTCGACAGCTACCAGGACCTCCTCACCGGGCTGCGCGACGGCTTCGACCCCGACCACGTGCCGCTGATACCGGAGCTGTGCGCGCGGACACTCGGCGACGAGGCCCGTACGGACCGCACGCTGACGGGCGACCAGGGGATCCGTGAGCCGTTCTTCCACCACGGGAACCTGCTGGTGAAGGGGCATCTGGACGTGCAGGCGCCGTTCTTGGTCACCGGTTCGCTCACGGTCGAGGGCTGTCTGGTCGACTGCGGCCACTCCTCCGTCGTCGCCGTGGGCGGTGACGTCACGGCCCACGGGGTGCACACCGACGGGGAGATGTCCGTCGGCGGCGTCATCGAGGCCGAGGTCGTCTACGGCTACTACAACGACCAGACGCTCCGGGCGGGGACGATCCGCGCCCGTCTGGTCATCGAGGACGAGCACGAGACGATCGCGACGGTGGAGGCGGACACCCACTTCGACCTGGACGAATTCCAGCAGGGGTACGGCGAGGGCGTGCAGGAGCAGTTGCGCGAGCTGCTGGTGGACGAGGTGTTCGGCAACGAGGAGGGCGAGGAGGAACAGCTGGACCAGACGCTCCTCTTCGCCCGGCTGCGCGAGGGGAAGCCGGTCTTCCGCACGGGCGCGCACTGATCGCGCCGCCGCGCCGTCCGCCCCGGCCGCTCATGCCGGCGCACGGACCTGCCGATGACGTGAGGGCCGCCGTCGTGACGCACCGGTCCCCGCTGGCGCGTCACGACCCGACGGCACGGACGTGGACGCCTCGGAAGGGAAAGCCGCATGAGCACATCGCAGGACCCCTGGACCGGTTCCGGCCGCCGGGCCGTCGTCATGGCGTTCGGGGTCGCACCACTGGCCGCCGTACTCGCCGGGTGCGGCGGCCGGGAGAAGTCGGGCGGCTCGGACGTGGTGAAGCCCTCCGACGGGGGAACGGGCGGCGGAGCCGTCCTGACCTCGACGGCCGACATCCCCGAGAACGGCGGAAAGATCTTCGCCGACCGGGGTGTCGTGGTGACCCGGCCGAAGGCCGACGAGTTCAAGGCGTTCTCGTCGAAGTGCACCCACCAGGGGTGCACCGTGTCGAGCGTGTCGGGCGGCACCATCAACTGCCCCTGCCACGGCAGCAGGTTCGACGCCACGTCGGGCGCCGTGGTGCACGGGCCCGCCACCGTACCGCTGCCCGCCAGGAAGATCGCCGTCGCGGACGGCTCGATCAGGCTCCTGTCCTGAACCGTGTCCGGTCCGGCCAGCATCCGAGCACGTCGTCGGTGGTCGTGACGGTGGCCACGAGGGCGAGTGTGTTGCGGACCATCGCGGTGGTGTACTCGGCCGGTACCCCCGCGATGGCGTCGGCCGGCACCACGGCCGTGTAACCGAGGTTCACCGCGTCGAACACGGCGTTGGGCACGGCGACGTTGGCGGAGACCCCGGTGACGACGAGGGTCCGGCAGCCGAGGTTGCGCAGCAGCGCGTCGACCTCCGTCCCGGCGATGGGCGAGAGCCCGTGCAGTCTGCGCACGATCAGGTCCTCGGGGGCCACCTCGATGGGCGCGGCGACCCGTACCGCCGCGCTGCCGGAGTGCTGCTGCACGGGCAGTCGTCCGGCGGCCCGGAAGAGCCGGGCGTTGCCGTTGGAGCCCCGCCCGTCGGGGCGGCGTTCGGCCACCGCGTGCAGCACCTGCACCCCGGCTCCGTGGGCGGCCCCGACCAACCGGGCGATCCGGTGGAGGACGCCGGAGGACCTGGCCTGCCCGGCCAGTTCGGGCAGGGCGCTCCGGGGGCCGACGACTCCCTCCTGGCATTCGACCGTCATGAACGCGGTGGTGGCCGGATCGAGCTGTGCGGCAAGGTGTTCCGTCGACGGCACGGCTGCCCCTTTCGGCGGCGGACGGGGCGCGCGAGGCTATCCGCCATTGCGCGAAGGAGGAAGAGGCCCCATGATTTCTGACACTCAGTCAGTTACAGGAGGGGCACCCATGACCACCGGTCAGCGGCGTGGACGCCGGATCATGATGACGGACGCCGAGCGCGACGCCTATCTCACGGAGCAGCGCACCTGCCGGGTCGCCACCGTGTCCGCGGACGGCAGCCCGCACGTCGGCGCCCTCTGGTTCGTCTGGGACGGCGCCTCCCTCTGGCTGTACTCGATCACCCGCAGCCTGCGCTGGTCCCAGCTGTGCGGGGATCCGAGGGTCGCGGTGGTCGTGGACGACGGGGCGGAGTACACCCAGTTGCGCGGCATCGAGCTGCGCGGCGAGGCCGTCCCCGTGGGCGAGGCGCCCCGTACCAGCGAGCCCTGTGCCGAACTCGACGTACCGGAAAGGCTGTTCGCGAAGAAGTACTTCGCGATGGACGCCATGCCGCACGACGGCCGTCACGCCTGGCTGCGGCTGTCGCCGAGGACGATCACCTCCTGGGACTTCCACAAGCTCCCCGGACCGCCCACGGCCTGACCCACGGGACGGCCGTCGCCGGATGCATCGGTCCCGACGGCCGGCGAACCGTCCTCGGCCCGGTACGCGGCCGCCGAGGACCGTGCGTACGCGTGCCGACGGGACCTCGGGGCCCGTCCCCTTCAGGGCCGTCGCAGCAGTCCTCTCTCCATGGCCACCACCACCGCCCGCGTCCGGTCGCTCACGTCGAGCTTGGCGAACAGGCGCAGGAGGTGGGTCTTGACCGTGGCCTCCGCGATGACGAGCCGTCTGCCGATCTCGGCGTTGGTCAGGCCGTCGGCCACCGCCTCCAGCACGTCGGTCTCGCGGGCGGTGAGCGGTTCCTGCACCGGCCGGCGCATCCGCGCGATCAGTTTCTCGGCCACCCGGGGCGCGAGGACGGTCTCGCCGCGCGCCGCCGCGCGGATGGCGTCGGCGAGCTGTTCCCGGGTGGTGTCCTTCAGGAGGTAGCCGATGGCGCCCGCCTCCACACCGCGTTCGATGTCCTGATCGGTGTCGTACGTCGTCAGGATCAGGACCCGGGTGCGCGGGTACCTGGCGACGATCCCGGCGGTCGCGCCCACCCCGTCCAGCACCGGCATCCGCAGGTCGACCAGGGCAACGTCGGGGTCGTGCCGTCCGACGAGGTCGAGGGCCGCCCTGCCGTCCCCCGCCTCCCCGACGATCTCGATGCCGTCCTCACCGACGAGCAGGGCGACGACACCCGCCCGCATGACGGTGTGGTCGTCCACCACGACCACCCTGATCCGTCCGCCGGTCATCGCGTCCCCCCGTTTCCCTCGTCGCCCTCCGCGCTGCCGACCCCGGGCGCCGGTTCCAGGGGGATCACCCCCAGGATCCTCGTGCCGTCGCCCACCGAGCTGGTGACGGTGAGCCGGCCGCCCAGCTCCGCCAGTCGTTTGCGCATCCCGTCGAGCCCGAAGCCCGTCGACTCCTCCGGGACGAATCCGGTGCCGTCGTCGGTGATCTCCAGTTCCACCCCGTGGGGGTGACGGCTCAGCATCACACCGACCGTGGAGGCGCGCGCGTGTTTGCGGACGTTGGCCAGGGACTCCTGCGTACAGCGCAGCAGCGCGATCCGGGTCTGCTGGTCGCACTCGACGTCCGTCAGGTCGCCGGCCACCGTGAGTCCGGTGTCCTCCGCGAAACGGTCCAGGATGCGGCGCAGCGTGTGCGCCACCGACCCGGCCCCCGCCCCGCCGTGCCGCTGGACCGAGCCCACCAGTTCCCGGGCCTCGGCGAGGTTCTCCCGGGCCGTCGACTCGATCGAGCGCAGTTGCTGGGCGCTTCGCGCCGGGTCCGACGCGAGTGCCGCCCCGGCCGCCTCCGCCAGTACGACGATCGACGCGAGCCCCTGCGCGAGGGTGTCGTGGATCTCCCGCGCCATCCGTTCCCGTTCGTCCGCCGCCCCCTGCCGCTGGTGCGCCTCGGAGAGCTGCGCCTGAGCCCGTTCCAACTCGTCGATCAGCCGCGCCCGTTCGGCGCTCTGCGCGACCACCGAATGCGCCCACAGGCCGATCAGGACCCCCACGGCGACGACGATCAGGGTGGACACCATGGTCTCGCCGAAGAACCCCAGCGACCAGCCCTGCCGGCACCAGCTCCCCACCAGCGTCGCCGCCGTCGCCAGCCCCAGGAACCCCATCGAGGCCCTGGGGCTGCGCCCGAACATCCAGTAGTGCGGCAGCGTCACCATGAACAGTGCCGCGTAGCCGCCGCGCAGATACGCGAGCCCGCCGAGCGCGAGCACCAGCACGGAGAGGTAGGTGTGCGGCCGTACGAGGGGGTTGCCGGGGAAGCGGTCGAGGAGCGCGTAGCAGAGCACCACGCCGCCGAGCAGCGCGAGCGCCGCGTACCTGCTCCCGACGGACCCGTCCGTCGTGGCGAGCCCGACCGCCATCGCGGCGAACAGCGCCCAGCACACCGTGCTCCAGCGGCGCAGCGACGTGGTCCAGAGGGCGTCGGCGGAGGATCCGGCGAGAGCAGTCATGCCGATCAACGTACGTCGGCCGGGAGTTCGACGCGGACGTCCGTGGCCGGTTCGGTCCGAGCGGGGCGCGACGGCCACCAGGTCGCCTCGCCCAGCAGGAGCAGCGCCGCCGGCAGGATCATGATGCGGACGACGAAGGCGTCGAGCAGCACGGCCGCCGCGAGCACGAAGCCGATCTGCTTCATCTCGATGATGTGCAGCAGGACGAAGCTCACGAAGACGGTCGTCATCACGACCGCCGCGCTGGTGACCACGCTCGCCGACGTACGGATTCCGTCGAGGACTGCCTGCCGGGTGGGTACACCGGCGAGCACCGCCTCCCTGATCCGGCTCACCACGAACACCTGGTAGTCCATGGAGAGCCCGAAGAGGATGACGAAGAGGAAGAGCGGGACGCGCGACCCGATCGAGCCGGTGGACGTGAAGCCCAGCAGCCCCTCGGCCCAGGTGTCCTGGAAGACGAGGACGAGCAGTCCGAGGGCGGCCGCGGCGGAGAGCAGGTTGAGCGCGACCCCGATCAGGCCGAGCACCACGGAACGGAAGGCGTACACGGTCATCGCGAAGGTCACCAGCAGCAGCGCCCCGAGGACGAGCGGGATCCTGCTGTTCTGGTGGGCCGGGTAGTCGGCGTACCGGGCCACGTCCCCGCTGACGCCGTACTCCGCTCCCGCGATCCGTCCGACGGTGGCCGGCAGGTACTCCTCGCGCAGGTGGGCGAGGGAGTCGCGGGCCTGCGGGGAGTTGCCGAGGTACGGCGTCCTCAGCCGCAGCACGCCGATCCGGTGGTCGGCCGAGGTGTCGATGCGCGAGCCGTCGGCGAACAGCGGATCCTTGTCGGCGAGCCGGGCGAGTTCGCGCAGCGCCGCGGTGATCTCCCGGCTGCGCGGGGCGTCGGCGCGCACGACGACGTCATGGGTGACCCGCTGCTCGGGGAATGCCTCGTTGAGGCGGTCGTAGACCCGCATCGCGGGAATTTCGCGGGAGTGCGTGTCCCGGCTCATCTCCGTGATCTTCAGCCCGGTGAGGGGCAGGGCGAGCGCGAGCAGGGCGAGGACCGGGACGCAGAGCGTGGCGAGGGGGTGCCGGCCCGCGGGACGCAGCAGCGCCGTCCAGATCCGGCCCGGGCCCTCGCGGGCGGGGCGCCGGGGCCGTTTCCCGTGTTCGGCCCGGTGCCGGGCGCGCCGTTCCGCCCGCCGTCCGAGCACGGTCAGCAGCGCGGGCAGCGCCGTCAGGGAGCTGGTGACTGCGACCAGCGTGACCACGATGGTTCCGGTGGCGAGCGAGGAGAAGATCACGTCGGAGGCCAGGTACAGCGTCGCGGTGGAGACGGCGACCGCCAGTCCCGAGACCACGACCGCCCGGCCCGAGGTGGCCGCCGCCAGTTCCACCAGCGCCCCGGTGCTCAGCCGGCCGCCGCTGCGGGCCCGTTCCTCGCGTTCCCGCTTGAGGTAAAAGAGTGTGTAGTCGACGCCGACCGCGAGGCCGATCATCAGGATGACGTTCGTGCCGACCCCGGCATCGGGCGACAGGTGCGAGACCACCATCGACAGGCCGATGGCCGCCGCGATCGAGGAGAGCGCGAGCAGCAGCGGCACCGCGGCCATGACCACCGATCCGAAGACGACCAGCAGTGTGATCAGGGTGACCGGCAGGGTGATCTTCTCGGACAGGGCCAGGTCGTCGTCGCGCTGCTGGTCGACGCCCTTGCTGGTGGAGGGGCTGCCCGTCTGCTCCAGCAGCAGCCCGGGGCGGGACTCCTGAACGGCCGAGGTCTGCGCCATCAGCGCGTCGACCTTGTCCTCCGCGTCCCGTTCCTCGCCCTTCAGGGCCACTTCGACCATGAGGATCCGGCCGTCGTCCGACCACAGCGGAGCGGCCACGTCCGCGACCTCCGGGAGCTTCCGCATCCGGGCCGTGAGGTCCCGTGCGGCCGCCTCGGCGGCCGGCCCGTCCACGGTG
Source organism: Streptomyces sp. NPDC002669 (assembly GCF_042889165.1). NCBI lineage: Bacteria > Bacillati > Actinomycetota > Actinomycetes > Kitasatosporales > Streptomycetaceae > Streptomyces > Streptomyces sp. NPDC002669. The sequence continues at coordinate 15,560 of NZ_JBIAQQ010000042.1, forward strand.
CCCGAGCGGGCTGATATCAACACCTGTTCGGTGGAGCGGCGTTCCAGGCGCCCCTCGGCCGCCATGGCCTCGGCCCGGCCCGCCTCCCCCACGCGGTAGTCGGCCGTCCTGGCCTCGTGGGTGCCGACGGCCCCGCCGACGACCAGGCACAGCGCCACGAACGCCAACCAGCCGGCGAGTGCCCACCAGGGGTGCCGCGCGCTGCGGCGCGCCATGCGCACAGTGAATGAGTTCATGCCCGAAAGCCTTGTTGACCAGGGCAGTTGACGGACAGAGGTGTCAGGTTGAACCTGCCGTCCACCGATCGGTGGACCTGGCCACGGGGGAGAACCCCCGCACGCCGCGCGGGCATACCCGGCTCAGGGCACGGCCGCGGCTCGGCGTACGTCCATGGCTCAGGACGCTTCCGCTGCTCACGGCACGTCCAGGATCCGGCCGGCCGCGCGCAGGGCCCCCACCGCGGCCCTGATCGACGGGCGCCGGTCCGCGTCGGTGCGCCACACTGCGTGGACATGCCTGCGCATCTTCTGCCGCACCGGCACGAGCCGCACCCCTTCGGGCACCGGGCCGCGGCCGAGTCTCGGTGCCACGCAGACGCCCATCCCGGCGGCGATCAGGGCGAGTTGGGTGTGGTGTTCGCCCGCCAGGTGCGCGATGCGCGGCTCGATGCCCTTGGAGCGGAGGGTGAACATCAGCCAGTCGTAGCAGAACTCTCCCTCGGGCCAGGACACCCAGTCGTCGTCGGCGAAGTCCTCCAGGTCCACCTCGGTCCGGTCCGCGAACCGGTGATCTGCGGGCATCGCGATGTCCGGTGCGTCGTCCAGCAGTTCGGCCTTGGACAGGCCGCCGGGCACGGGCAGGCGCTTGTTGCTCCAGTCCAGCACCACGGCGAGGTCCGTGTCGCCCCTGAGCACCGCGCGGATTCCGTCCTCGGGCTCCAGTTCCCGGGTGCGCACGCGCAGTTCGGGATGGTCCGTGCGCAGCGTGCGCAGCGCCGCGGGGAAGAGCCCGCGCGCCGCCGTCGGGAAGGCCGAGAGCAGGATCTCACCCACCACCTCGCCGCGCTGCGCCTCGATGTCGGACTGGGCCAGTTCGACCTGGGACAGGATCCGGGCCGCGTGGTCGGCGAGCAGCCGGCCGGCGTCGGTGAGCCGGACCCCGCGTCCGTTCTTGGCCAGGAGCTGCTGCCCCACCTCCCGCTCCAGCTTCGCCATCTGCTGGGAGACGGCCGAGGTGGTCACGTGCAGCCCCTCCGCGGCGCCGCTGACCGAACCGTGCCGGGCGAAGGCGTCCAGGGTGCGCAGGCGCTCCAGATTCAACATGTAAGCAATGCTACGCAGACACTCGCACAAAATCTCGCTTGTCCTACGCGGTCATGGCCTCCATCGTTGATCCCATGAGCGCCACCGCCGCACCGGGGACCACGCCTCCCGAAGAGTCCCCCGTCCCCGCCCCAGCCCCTGTCCTGCCGCCGAACACCGCGACGGGAACGTCCTCGCCGGCCGCGGCCCCGGCCCCCGCCCGCCGGGCGCTGGACTGGCGGATCCGTTTCGGGGCGCTCTCGCTCATCTGGGGCTTCAGCTTCCTGCTGATCAAGGTCGGCACCGAGGGGTACGCCCCGTTCCAGGTCACCCTCGGCCGCCTCGTGGCGGGCACGGCGGTGCTGGTGGCCGCGATCGCGGTGCGGCGCGAACGGCTGCCGCGCGGCGCGCGCACCTGGGGCCATCTGGCCGTGGCCGCGTTCTTCCTGAACGCGCTCCCGTTCTCGCTCTTCGCCTACGCCGAGCTGAGCATCCCCTCGACGCTGGCGGGCATCTGCAACGCGACGTCGCCCCTGTGGGGCATGGCGCTGTCGCTCGTGGCGCTCTCCGAGGACCGTCCGACCCGGCGCCGCGTCGCCGGTCTCGGGCTCGGCTTCCTCGGGGTGCTGACCGTGCTCGGCGCCTGGCAGGGTTTTTCCGGGCTGGACTTCGGCGGTACGGCCATGGCCCTGCTGGCCTCGCTGAGCTACCCGATCGGCTGGATCTACGTCCGCAGGACCCTGGCGGGCAGCGGTTCGTCGACGCTCGCGCTCACCGGGAGCCAGCTCTTCCTCGGCACGGTGCAGCTCGCCGTGGTGACCCCGCTGTTCACCTCGGCCCCCGACGGCTTCCCGCTGCTGCCGACCCTGGCGGTGTTCGCCCTCGGGGCGCTCGGCACGGGCCTCGCGGTGCTGTTGCAGTACGGCCTGGTGGAGGAGGTCGGCCCGACGACCGCGCAGATGGTCACCTACTTCATTCCGGTCATCGCCACCGCGGCCGGGGTGGCCCTGCTCGGGGAACGGCTGAGCTGGAACACCCCGGTCGGCGCCCTCGTCGTGCTGGCGGGCGCCGCCCTCACCCAGAGCAGGACCCGCGGCCGCTGACGACACCCGGCGGCCCCGAAGGCTTCGGGGAACCTCAAGGCCCCAGGGGTCCCGAGGCCGCCCCCGCCCACCCCCGGCCCCCGGCGTCATCCGTAGGTCAGCGGTTGCGCCGGACCCGCCGCTGCCGCCACCGCGTCGGCGAGCGGCTCGATGTCGGCCATGGCGAGCGGCGAGACGGTGAGTCTGATCCCCTGGGACGCGGCCACCCGGAACCGCGCCCCGGGCGCGACGGCCCAGCCGGAGCGCAGCAGCCGCGCCACGGCGCCCGTCTCGTCGCTGACCGGCACCCACACGTTCATCCCGCTGCGCCCGTGGGCCTCCACCCCCCGCTCCTCCAATGCCCGGACGAGGGCGTCCCGCCGCTCCCCGTACGCCCGTGCCGTCCTGCCGGGGTCCACGGCCCCCGAGGTCCACAGGTGCACCACGGCCCGTTGCAGCAGTCTGCTGACCCAGCCGGGCCCCAGCCGCTGCCGTCCCGCGACCCGGTCGACGGTGACCGGGTCGCCGGTCAGCACGGCGACCCGCAGGTCCGGGCCGTACGCCTTGGCCACGGAGCGCACGAACGCCCAGCGGTCCGTGGCACCCGACAGCGGGTGCAGCGGCAGGTCGACGATGCCGTGCCCGTGGTCGTCCTCGATCAGGAGGACCCCTCGGTGTCCGGCGAGGACTCCCCGCAGTTCGAAGGCCCGCCCGGCGCCGATCGCCGCGCCGGTCGGGTTCTGGGCCCGGCCGGTGACCACGAGGGCACGGGCCCCGGCCCTCAGCGCCTGTTCGACGGCATCGGGCAGCGGCCCCTCGTCGTCGAGCGCGACGGGCACGGGGCGCAGCCCCAGCGCGGGCACGAGGTCCAGCATGCTGCCCCAGCCCGGGTCCTCGACCGCCACCGCGTCACCGGGTCTGAGGTGCGCGGCCAGGACCCGCTCGATCGCGTCCAGCGAGCCGGAGGCCGCGACCACGGGTCCGGCCGGCACGCCGTCGGCGTCCAGCGCGGCGCGGGCGAGCGTGGCGAACTCCGGGTCCACCGGGGCCTGCCCGTACAGACCGGGCCGCCGGGCGTACTCCTGCGCGACCGCCGCGAAGGCGTCCCCCAGCGCGGGCAGCAGGGCCGGGTCGGGGTTGCCCTCGCCCAGGTCCCGTACGCCGGGAGGCGCCTCGACCCGGAGCGAACCGCGCGCCGTGCTGGCGGGGCGCGGTCGCACCCTGCTGCCCCGCCGCCCGGCCGTCTCGATCACCCCGCGCTCGCGCAGCGTGCGATACGCGGCGGCCACCGTGTTCGCGTTCACCCCCAGAACCTCCGCCAACTCCCGCATCGGTGGCAGCACTTGACCCGGCGCGAGCTCGCCCGACCCGACCCCGCGCTCCACACTGGCGGCAATCTCCGATGCGCGCCGCCCGACAATCCGATACTCTCCTAGCACAAACAAGATTATGCACTAGTGCAATGGAGTACGCAATGTCGGACACCCCTTCCCCGCAGAGCACGGACCCGGGCGCGACCGAGTACCCGCCGACCGGACGGACCGTCCCGACCCGTTCCCGGGAGCGCGCGGCGTACGACCGGGAGCTGGTCCACTCGATACTCGACGAGGCGTACGTCTGCCATCTGGGCTTCGTCCGCAACGGCGCGCCGGTCGTCCTGCCGACCCTCTACGGCCGGATCGGCGACCGGCTCTACGTGCACGGCTCGACCGGCTCCCGTCCGCTGCGCGAGGCGGGCCGCACCGACCCCGGCCTGCCCGTCTGCCTCACGGTGACGCAGGTGGACGGCCTGGTGCTGGCCCGTTCCGCCTTCCACCACTCGATCAACTACCGCTCCGTGGTGGTGCACGGCATCGCCCGCACCGTGACCGACCCGCAGGAGCGGCGGACCGCCCTCGACGCGATCGTCGACCACGTGGTGCCGGGCAGGTCGGCGGACTCACGGCCCGCCGACGAGAAGGAGCTGGCGGCGACGGCGGTGATCCGGCTGGACCTCCAGGAGGTGTCCGCCAAGATCCGCACCGGTGGTCCCAACGACGAGGACCGCGACCTGGCGCTCCCCCACTGGGCGGGGGTCGTCCCGCTCGCCCGCGGCTACGGGACGCCGCTCCCGTCGGACGACCTCGACCCCGCGATCGGCGTCCCGGACTACATCACGGTGCTCTGACCGGGCGACGGCCGGTCCTACCGCGCGGCCCTGCCGGCCGGCAGCTCTCCCCCGGCGGCGGCGCCCCGGCCGCCGTCCGCCTCATCGGGGCCCGCTCCTCCCGACGCGACGGGCCCCGAAGGGGCCTTCGGCGTCGCCGACTGGGCGATGAAGGCGCCGATCAGGACCGTGGCACCGCCGATGAGCTGGGGTGCGGACAGGTGCTCGCCGAGCATCACCCAGGCGAGCACGGTGGCGATGACCGCCTCCAGACAGGCGACCACCCCCGCCACGGCCGGCGAGAGCAGCCGCACCGAGATCACGCCGGTGACGTAGGCGATCACGGTCGCCAGCAGCACGATCCAGACGAGCAGCAGCCAGGCGGGGACCTCCGTGCCGTTCATGCCCGCGTCGCCGCCCAGAACCGTCCAGTCCATGCCCCAGGGCCGTGCGACCAGCGTGAGGACGATCGCGCCGATCAGCAGCCCGTACGCGATGACGCCGACCGGGTGCGGCGGCTCGACGCCGTCCGCCCCGTCCCCACTGCCCTGGTCCGACAGGACGAAGTAGCCGACCTGGCAGCAGGCGGCACCGAGCGCGAGCAGCAACCCGACGACGTCGAAGCTCAGCCCCGACCAGATCTCGACCACGCAGGCGAGCCCTCCGACGGCGAGGACCACACCGACCGCGGCCCGCCGCGTGACCGGCCTGCGCTGCACGAACCGGACCCAGCCGAGGACCAGCGCGGGCGCCAGGTACTCGACGAGAAGGGCGACACCGACGGGGATGCGGGAGATCGCGGCGAAGTAACAGGCCTGTACGCCCGCGACGGCGAGCAGCCCGAAGCCCAGCAGCAGGATCGGCCGGCTGCGCACCAGGTCCCGGTGGCGCCAGGCCACGGGCAGCATGATGACGGCGGCACCCGCCACGCGCAGCCACACCACATGGAGCGGATCGAGCCCGGCCTCGATCAGCGGCTTGGCCGCCACCCCTGAACCACCGAATGCGAAGGCCGAGGCCAGGGCGATTCCCAGGCCGGCGCTTCTCCCCTGAGACGCGTGCATCGGCACATCATGACAGCTGAGGTCAGGAGCGTCACCCCTGTGACCCCTGACTCGCGCTCCTCATGGAATGAGCAATTCCGCCCCACCCGGTTCCCCGGCCGTGCGGTCCGCCCGGCCTTCCCGGTCGCCCCGGCCCTCAGGTCCGCCCGGTCGCCCTCGACCGGCCCGACCGGCCCCGGTCAGCCGTCGGCCTCCCACGCCTCCCGGTCGGTGGTTCCCACGATCCGGGCGGCGAGCCGTTCCGCGTCGACCCCGGCCCGCTCCAGCACCTCGACGGCCCGGCACTCGCGGTCCGCGGCCAGCGCCGCGAGCAGATCGAGCCCTCCGGCCCGCGCCTCACCGCGCAGCTCCGCCCGTTTCCGCGCCCCGGCCATCGCCGAGGCGGCCGAGGGCGACCAGCCCTCCGCCGCGACGTCCCACACGATGGATTGCGGGTCCGGGACGACCGGAACCGCACCGGAGTCCTCCACCGACCCCTGCCAGCGGAGCCCGTACCCGATGCTGCGCTGGACGAGGTAGCCGAGCACTTTGGCCAGTTGCGGCCCCCCTTCGAAGGCCGACCGCACCTCGGGGTCCGATTCGATGAGAGAGTGCAGCAGATGAGCCGTGTCGATCTGTCGGTCACCGTCGCGAAGCGCACGCCTGCGGGCACCCGTCACCACGACGGCCAGCTCCGCGGTGAGCCTGGCGTCGAGCCCGGCATGGCCGAGGGCGAGCTGCTGGGGGATCCGCGACGTCCGGTTCTGCACGTCTCCCACCCCACCAGTTCCGCGACGCCGGGACATCGCCGGAGGGGCCCATTCAGGCATCCCACGCAAGTTGGGTACACCAGAGCGGTTTCTCCTCCTTGCGGATGAGATCTCGCCATTTCTGGATCCGATCGGGAAAAACGGCGCGCGCCGTCTTGCCACGCGCTCCCCGGGCAACCGCGGACAGCCTCCCGTACGTCCCCCACAGCCCACACCCATGCGACAGCCGGAAGGGAGACCGCGGACGTGTCCTGGTTGGTCGCCCTGCCGGCTCTCGACGGGCGGGAGTACGTGTACCGGGTCCACGCGCCCGAGGACGCGCTGCGCGCCGACCTCTTCTGGGCCGCGTTCCACTGCCACGACGACGGCCCGCACCCACGCGCCTGCGACCGGTTCGACGCCGCCCTGATCTGGCGGGCGGGGGCCGAGGGAACCGGCCGAACAGATCTGACGGTTCATCAGTATTGAATGTTCACGCCACTGCGGCTACGTTCCGCGACACCGTTACCCGCCGAGAAGGGGTGGTCGCATGGCCGAAGTCAGTGCGGAAGCGCGCATCGGAGCACCGGCCGAGAAGGTGTGGGCCCAGCTGACGGACTTCACCGCGTACGACCGATGGAACGCCACCCACACCAGCTTCCCCAAGGGCGGCCCCGAGACGCTCGAACTCTCGGCCACCTACGAGGAGAACATGAAGCTCATGGGCTTCCCCGCCGAGGTGACGTGGACGGTGGCGGAGCTGGAGACCGCACGCCTGCTGACCACCCGGGGCAAGGGACCGATGGGGGTCACGCTCGCCATGCGCTACTCCCTGACCCCCGACGGGGACGCGACCACGGTCCGGATAGACGGCGAGTTCACCGGCGCCGCGGTGTCCCTGATGGCGGGCAGGCTCAAGGACTCGGCGACGGCCGCGCTCGTCGAGTCGCTGCACAAGCTGGAGGGCCTCGTCACCTGAGGGCGCGAGGACCACGTTCCCTCACCCGAGGGCGCGAGGACCGCCCACCGACACCGTCCGCCCACCGACGGAGAGGGGCCTCGCGACCCGGCCGCGAGGCCCCGACACCGTACCCACGGGCTCACTGCTCGTCGGCAAGGATCAGATAGAGCTTCTTGCGGGCGTCGTTGATGACCGTGAGCGCCTTCTGACGCTGATCGGCGGAGCCGGTCTTCCAGACCTGGCCGAACGCCTCCATCAGACCGAAGCCGGCCTGCCGGATCTCGTTGAGGCTCTCCCAGTCGACCCCGCGCCCGGCTTCCTCCCAGGGCGCCTCGGTCCCCGACTCGGCCTCGGTGCGACCGGCGTCGGTGAGCGTGAACAGCTTCTTGCCGCCCTCGCTCTCGCTGACGATGAGCCCCTCGTCCTCCAGCAGCTGGAGGGTCGGGTAGACCGAGCCGGGGCTGGGCTTCCAGGCCCCGCCGCTGCGCTCGCCGATCTCCTGGATCATCTCGTACCCGTGCATCGGGCGGTCCTTCAGCAGCGCCAGGATCGACGCACGCACATCACCGCGCCGCGCCCTTCCCCTGCCGCCCCGGCCGTGCCCACCGCCGAAGGGGCCACCACCGAAGGGCCCGCCACCGAACGGCGGCCCGAACTGCCCGAAGGCCGCCCGGTGCCCCTCGAAGTCACTGAATCCCCGGTGGGGACCGCCGCGCCCATGCCCGTACTCATGCTCGTGTCCATGTGAACGCATCACCGGCACTCCTTCTATCGTTGATCTGTCGCGATGCTTCGACGATATATCGGAACCGATCGCATGGCAATCCTTCCCGACTGCGCTCGTGATGACCTGTGACAGCGAGCCCTGCCCGCTTGTCACCGGAGATCGATTGACGACGGTTTGCGCCCTCGAAGATTGACTGCGCGGGCCAGGGATGCCGCGGCCGGTCTGTTTCGAGGACGTCCAGTGCGACTGCGCCCGGCTGTTCCTCGCCTCTTGGGCGCCGTTTTGCCGGAGCGGCAACAGGAGTGGCGTGACCGGGCCACGATGAGTGACGTTGGGCCCATGACCGACGACATCGCAGCGGGAGCGCCCGCGTCCGACACTTCCTTGCCCGGCGACGGATACGTCGGAGACCCCGCGGTGCGGGCGGAGTGGGACAACCGGTACGCCGACCGACAACAGCTGTGGAGCGGCCGGCCCAACGGTGCGCTCGTGGCCGAGGTCGCCGGGCTCACGCCCGGGCGGGTGCTCGACGTCGGCTGCGGCGAGGGCGCGGACGCCGTCTGGCTCGCGCGCGGCGGCTGGGAAGTGACCGCGCTCGAGGTCTCGGGCGTGGCGCTGGAGCGGGCGGCCGGGCACGCGCGGGACGCAGGCGTCGCCGTTCGCTGGGTACACGCCGCGCTGACGGAAGCGGCGCTCCCGCCGGCCTCCTTCGACCTGGTCTCCGCGCAGTATCCGGCCCTGCTGCGCACCCCCGACGCCGCAGCCGAGCGAGCGCTGCTCGCGGCCGTCGCGCCCGGCGGCGTGCTGCTGCTCGTCCACCACGCGGGGATGGACACCCAGCAGGCGCACGACAGCGGCTTCGACCCGGCTGACTACGTCTGGCCCTCGATGGTCGCCGCCCTGCTCACCGATGACTGGAAGGTGGAGGTGGACGAGCAGAGGCCACGCGTGGCACCCGAGGGCGGTGCCGGGGCGCACCATACCGACGACCTGGTGCTGCGTGCGCGGCGGCTGCGCTGAGCCCCTCCGCTCACAGCGGGCCCGGCCTCTGGGCGGACCGGATGACCCGAGCCATCGAAAACGGGCTGCGGCTCCTCATGGACCAAGGGGGTTCTCGCTGCTTCGACACCGCGCAGTCGTTCCGGCTCGGGTGCCGATGAGTCCGCCTCGGCGCCCCGCCCCGCTCCGAAGCCACCGAAAACCGGGATGGTGTCCAGCACATGAACCTGGGTGGTCAATCTCCGTTGGCACGAATGAGCAGTGGTTAACCTTCGGTGGCAAACGGTCAAGGTTCACTGTCACGGGTCACGTGACCTGTGTCGGTGATCGGTGATCGATTGCTGACCGCTCTCACTCAGTCGAGTCGTTCACTCAGCGAACCCGGTCGTTTGGCCTTCCGTCTCAGTGGACCTGGGCGCATAGGTGACCGCGCTGGGGGCGCTGGGTGGCTGTACCGGCAAGGGTGGATCTTCCAGGACCGTACGTCGAGCTCTCGCACGCGAGCGACAACGGCGCCCGCTGCCCGACTGCGTGACGACCCGTTTCGAGAACGTGGCGCCGGTGCGGCCCTTTCGCTGGTCTCGCGGAGAGCGTCACTTCCCGGGCCGGTACTGGGCGGCAGCAACTGGGCAGCACATCGGCTTCGAGTCCTGGTCGGAGCGGGATCGGCTCCTGCTCCTTGACTTCGGCCCGAGGGTGTCGGGATCGCCTCGCAGCCGTTCTGGCTGTACTGGCACGACGGCGGACGAGAACGTCGGCACGCCCCGGACCACTTCGCTCGCCACGCGGACGGCTCGGCGGTGGTCATCGACGTCCGCGCGGATGAGCGGATCGAGCCGAAGGACGCGGAAGCGTTCGAGATGCCGCGGCTGGCCCGTGCTCAGGCCGGCTGGGGGTTCGAGCAGGTCGGGACGCCGGAGGCGGTGCTGCTGGCGAACGTGCGGTGGCTGTCGCCCATCGCGTGAGCCCATACATGGTCCGCCAGGCCCTCGCCCCGCGCAAGGAGCGCGCGGCCATCCAGGGCCGGGCCAAAGGACGCGTCGGTCCCGCCATCGACGTCGTCCTCGACGAATACGCCGCCACACATGCCGGCCGACTTCCCACGGTCGGGCTGGCCCGGGAGAGGCTATGGACGCCCAGGACTGGTTTCAGCTCGACGCGGCTTCTCTGCACCGAGTCCCGTAATGCCTACTGCTCGCGGTGTTCGGTCATCGAGAGGGGAGACCCGGAGTCAAACTCGAAGGTCTCCATGGCGGCGTCGGCAGGAAAATCCGGATGGTCGTGCCAATTTGGGCGAAGGCGACCAGCAGGTTCCATGAGACGGTTGCGTGCAGCTCGGTCCCCGCCGCGTTCTCGGGCGGTGAGACCCGGCGGAAACGCACCGCCGCAGCCTGTTTGGTTGCGGCCGGCCGCAGGGCCGTGGCAGCGCGACGGGCTTCGCCTTGGAGTGAGGTCACGTCAGGGATTCGTGCAAACACGAAACCGGTCAGTTGCGCGATCTGGTCCTCGGTTATCCGCTCCACTGTTCCCCCCTGCGGTTTGCACGCCTCTTCGCCCGGCTCGGCACCAACTGTCGCGACTCAGAGCAATCCTCTCCGCACCATGGCCGTTGCTGGGGCGTTCGGTGATGGGGATCAAGTACGTCGCGACGCTCGTGACGTTCGGTTCGGTGCCCGCGGTCACCACGACCCTGGCATCCTGACGGACGCCTGGCCGACCCTCAGCACTCTCGTTCAATCCAGTCCCCGCAGGTCAACGCGGGCCGGCCCGACCAACTTCGTTCCAGCGGATCACCGGCCCACCCCGGTGAAGGCCGGTCGCCTCGGCTGTCACCGTCACCCGGTGCCAAGCGTCCTGGGCCGCGATCGACCGCTCGGCCGTCACGTTAATCGGTTGCACGCCACCGAGACGGGGTGTCGGATCCCGGTTATGACTATTGCGCTGAGTACGCCGACGGCCGACGGGATGCGCGAGGCCATTGCGGCGCTGCGGGAGTGGCAGCACGACGAAGCGCCGATGCAGCTGCATCCCGGGGACCTCGGCTGGAACTACCGGTTCGGAACGGTCGAGACGGCCGCGGTGGTCCGGACCTGGAGCCGAGACGGACGGATCCTCGCCGTCGGGATGCTGGATTCGCCGACACTGGTGCGGATGACGGTCGCTCCCGACGCCTTCCGGGACGAGGACCTGGCACGGCGGCTCGTCGAGGACTTCTCGCTGCCCGAGCGCGGCGTGCTGCCGGAGGGAGCGGTGTCCATCGAGGCACCGCAGGGCCTGCTGCTCCACGACCTGTTGACCGACGAGGGCTGGGGTCTCGACGAGCCGTGGACGCCGCTCTTCCGCGACCTCGCCGAAGCGGTGGAGGACCCCGGCGTGCGGATCGAGGCGATCGGCCCGGAGCAGGCACAGGACTTCGCCGACGTCCTGCGGTCCGCGTTCAACACCACGAGGCCCACGCGCGAGTACTGGCACGAGATGTCCGCGGGACCGTTCTACGCCGACGCCCGGTGCCTGGGCGCTTACGACGACCGGGGCAACCCCGCGGCGATGGTGACGGTCTGGTCGGCCGGCCCGGGGAGACCGGGGCTGGTCGAGCCGATGGGCGTCCATGCGGACCACCGCGGCCGCGGCTACGGCCGGGCGATCACCGTCGCCGGGGCGGTCGCGCTGCGGGAGATGGGCTCGTCGAGTGTCCGTGTGTGCACGCCGAGCTCCAACGTCGGCGGCGTCGCGACGTACAGGGCGGCCGGGTTCGCGGCGGGGCCGGAGATCGCCGACCGGATCCGGAAGGTCTGACGTCGAGGTCTCCGGACCTCCTCACCATGCGGCAGCGCCTCGTACGGCCACCGTGTCGGCATGGCCGCCCTTCACCGCTGGGGCGCTGCTCCCGTCCGCCGGCCTCGACGTCTGTCGCTCCGGCAGTCGTGCCGGCGCAGCACCCGGGCGAGCGGCGCCACTTCCGGGCCGATGCCTCCGCCCGGGCCCACCCGGCGGGCCGCGCAGCTCGCTACGCGGGGACCGGAATGTGACGCTCCCTCAGCTCGGCAGGGTTTGTCCCAGGCGTGCGAGAGGGGACGGAGTCATCAGCAGTGGGGACAGCATCATGCCCACGGCCGCCGCCAGGAGGCCGGTGCGCAGTCCCCACTGCTGCGCGAGGAAGCCGCCGAGCAGCGAGCCGAGCGGGGCCGGGCCCATGCCGACGAACGTGATCGTCGCGGCCGCCCGGCCCTGCGTCCCGGCCGGAGTCACCGCCTGCCGGACGGCCATGACCGTGACGTTCACCATCTGACCGCCCGCCCCGAACACGAAGCCGATCGCGAGAAGCGCAGGGCCCGTCACCGCGGGAGAACCCCGCAGTGCGGGCACGCACAGGAATGCGCCGTCGCCCGGTACCGCCGCGGACACGAGCACCGCGCCGTAACCGAACCGGCCCGGCAGGCGGGCGGCCGGCGCCGACCCCAGGAGGGCGCCCGGCCCAGCGCCGCGAGCTTCGGCCGCTTTGAATGTTCCGGCCCCTCCGAATGTTCCGGACGCCCCGGAACCGGTTCACGGCGCCGGATCCGCCGGATCGACAGGAACGACGAACAACGCCCCGCAGGCCACGGCGATCGGCGCCGACAGCAGGGACACCGGCCCACCGCCGAGGGCGGGACCGGCGGCCTGTGCCGCGGACCGGCTGCCCTCGAGCGCGCTGTTGCCCCGCCAGCCGGTCGCGCCGCACCAGCCGTACGAGAGACGCCTGGTACGCCACGTCGAAGAACACGGAAAGGGCCCCGACGGCGAAGGCGACCACGAGGAGCGCGGGCGGGCCGAGCAGGCCCAGGAGTCCGGCCACCGCGGCGGTGCCCGGTATCAGGGCCCGGCCTGCGTCCGACAGCACCATCACCGTGCGGGTCCGCCATCCGTCCACCCACGCGCCGACGAAGAGCGTGAGCAGCAGCGCCGGTGCCTGCCCCGCCGCGCGGAGCACGCCCAGTCGGCCGGCGCCGGCGTCGACCGTCAGGACGGCGAAGAGCGTCAGCACCAACAGGCTTGTGTGTTCGCCCAGTCGGGAGGCCGTCTGCCCCACCCGGAGGCGGCCGAAGTCGTCGTCCCGCCACAGGGTCGACGGCACGGGACGGCCGGAATCGGATACGGCGGAGGACGAAGCGGACGGCACGGCGACCCCTCGGGCCGCCGATGAGGCGGCCCGTCGCCCGGTGCGCGACGGGCGCACCGACGGCTCGGGCGGGAAAAGCCTCGCTGTGCCGCAGCATCTGGGGCAGCACGCGTTGTCGGGCCGATCACGGCCTACGGCGTCAACGCGCGCTCGGGCGACCGGGCATGCCTCAGCTCCTCGTGGGTCATTCGTCGAACCCGGGCCCCGGCCATCGCCGGCCGGCCGGGAAAGGGCCGGGCCCCCGGGGCGGACGGTCGCGTGCCCCGCGTCGCTCGAACGTCGGCGGCACGGGCACATGACCACCTGCCAGATGTCGGGGGCCGGGGTCGGATGCCGGACACCGCCGAGCTCCGTGCTATCCAGGGGCGATGACGGCTTCCAGACTCCCCGGCAGACCCTTCGACGCGGTGCTGTGCGACCTCGACAACGTGATCCGCTTCTACGACACGACAGAGCTGGCCCGCCTGGAGCGTGACGCGGGGGTGGCGCAGGGCACGACCATGCGGGTGGCCTACGCACCGGAGACGGATCTTCCGCTGCTTCTCGGCACGATCACCGAGCAGCAATGGGTGGAGTCCGTCGTGACCGGTCTCTCGGGACAGGTGGGAGAGGACCGGGCGCGCGAACTGGGCACCGCGCTCGCCCGGGCGCCGTTCCGGGCCGACGAGGTCGTGGTGGCCATGCTTCGTCGGGTACGGGCCCACGTTCCCCTGGTGCTGGTGACCAATGCGAGCATGGCGCTGGAGGACGATCTGGCGTCGTTGGGGCTGGCCGGCCTCGCGGACCACGTCGTCAGCAGTGCCCGGGTCAAGGTGGCCAAGCCGGACCGGAGGATCTACGAGATCGCGGCCGAACGGGCGGGGGTCGCCGCGGACCGGTGTCTCTTCGTGGACGACCGGATCGAGAACGTCGAGGCCGCGGTCGGGCTCGGCATGACCGGCGTGCACTACCGCGAACCCTCCGATCTCCACGAGCCGTTGAAACTCCTGCTGAACGACTGCACAGCTGAATGCCCGAACGGCTGATCCGCCGTTTCCGCCGTTCCCCCTGTCAGGGCAGGGCGAGCGCGTCCTCGATCACGGCCCGGAGCTCCTCGTCCTGGAGGAACGCCCGATAGTCCCAGTAGGGCGACAGGCGCCCGTCGCGCTCCCGTATCGTCCGAAGGGCGGCACGGGCCGCCGGGGTGACCGTGCCGATCCGGATCAGGGCCCGCAGCGCGTCGCCGAAGGCCCCGTAACCGTCGTCACCGGCGGCGACCGCCAGGACGAACTCCTCCAGGACCGGGACGCTCGGCTCCGGCTCGCCCGTGGCCGCCCACAGGGCGAGCGCCGCCTGGGTCCGGCGCCATCCGTCGGTGTTCTCCATGATGTGCCGCACCCGGTCGGCGTACGGTGCGGCCGCGGCGCCGAAGTCGGCCAGGAGGTGGACCGGGCCGTCGGACGGGCCCTTCCCGTCCAGCACCGCGCCGCCGATGACCCGCAGGGCCGACGTGGCGTCGCCGCCCAGGCGCCAGGCGACCCATGCCGCCCTCCAGTCGCCCGCCGGGCGGTCGGGGTGCACGCGCTCGCACAGGACGGGTTCGGCTCTCGCCGCAGCAGGTCCCATCGCCACCAGCACGTCGGTGGCCGCCCACGAGCCGCGCGGGTCGCCCAGCAGCGGCAGGACCTCGGGCAGCGCCGGCAGCGCGTCCCGCCCCCACCCCTCCAGAACACGCAGGAAGGCGCCCGTCAACGGGCCGTGGCCGCCGCAGTGCGCGGCGTGGTGCCGCATCCTCTCCCGGAGGGGCGGCAGCAGGACGTCCGCGTGCGCCCGCAGCGGCACGAGCACGTCATCGATGTCCGGAAGCCTCGGCTCGTCGCCGCAGTAACCGCGTGAGTAGTGCTCCCGGTACGGCTCGTAGAGCTGCTCCACCAGCCCCGGAAGGGCGCGCGTGTCGCCGATCCGGGCGAGTGCCCAGCGCGCGTAGGCGCCGACGGTGCCCTCGATGTACGTGTGGTCGTCCTCCGCCGGGTCGTCGACGAGCCGGGCGAGCCGGTCGGCGTACGGGGCGGCCCGCCGGCCGAGCACCGCCAGGAGGCTCGCCGCCTTGAGCCGTACGGTGTCGTCCGGGTCGGCCAGCAGTCCGCCCGCCACCGGCAGCAGCGCGGACGCGGCGGACGGCCGGCGCACCAACAACTGCCACGCCTCGTCCAGCACGGCCCGGCGCAGAACGGTGTCCCCGGTCCGGTCCGCCGCCCCGGCCAGCCGGACCACGAACTCGGCCGCGGCCTGCGGGACGTGGTCGAAAAGCCGCCCCGTCCAGCGGATGACGTCCTCGCGGGAGAAGGGGTCATCGACCCCCTGCACCCACCAGATCTCCGCGAACCGCGACCGCGAACCGGCGTCGGTGAAGACCTCCACCAGCGCGTCGGCCCGCCGCACCGGCACGTCCCGGTCCAGGCACGCCCAGGCGTGCAGGGCCGCGACCTTCATGACGGGCTCGCCGTCGCGCAGCACGTCGGCCAGCACCGCCCGCACCTCCTCGACCGGATCGGTGCGGCTTCCCGCCGTCGCGTGCTCCGCCGCTCCTGCTTCCGCCGCCCCTTCGTCCGCCGGCCCGCCGTCCGTCGTCGTCGCCTCGCCGGGTGCGGCCGTCTTCCTCCCGGCGGTGGCGGCGGCCTCGCCCAGTTCCAGCAGCACCGGCAGCCGTACCGCCGGATCCGTCTCGGTCCGCCACCGCTCCAGCAGCGGCGCGACACCGGCCACGAGGGGAAGGGCCGCCCGCCGCACCACAGGGTCCGGGTCTGCTCGCAGTGCCCGGATCGCGTCCCGTTGGCGCCGCCATGCCGCGGACCATTCCTCGTCGGAGCCTTCCTCGTCGGCCGGTCGCGACCCGTTCGTCGCCGCCCGGTGCAGGCATTCCAGCAGCTCGACGAGTGTGCCGCGGGCGCCCATGCCCGGATCGGCGGCGAGCGCGACCACGAACGGCAGCGCGGCGGTCGCCGCCGGGATCACCCGGCCGTTCTCCGTGACGAGGCAGGAGAACAGCGGAGAGCAGTCCTCCTCCGTCGCCGCCCCGCCCGCCCGGGCGAGGCGGCGCAGCGTGCGCGGCACCTCCGCGACCGGGTGCTGCGGAAGTGCCGACTCCAACCGGTCCCAGGGCACCGCGTCCAGCCGGTGCCACAGCGCCGCGTCCAGCGACATGTCTGCCACTCCCACCTCACGATCTCGGCGGCCGCCACCCCGTCCCCTGTGCGCGACCCGCGGCCCGGCGGCGTACCGCTCGATCCCACCTCCCCCGGCCCGGCGGCTCAACCGATTTTGTCCATCGATCCCCCAGCCCCCACCGGTCCCACCAGTCCTGCTCGTCCCGCTGTCGCCGCCCATCCCACCGCTATCCAGCGCCCACCACCGCCGTCCGGTTTTCGGGGCCAATGTCATGGGATTGGCCTTGGCCCGCGGCTCCGCTCCCCGCTTACGTTCACGTCATGAGGATTCGCACCGTCGACACGTTCACCGACCGTCCCTTCACCGGCAACCCCGCGGGCGTCATGATCCTGGACGCCGACACCTTCACCGACGACGGTCTGCTCCAGCGGATCGCCACGGAACTGAACCTTTCCGAGACCGCCTTCGTCCGCCCCCTGCCCCCTGATGGCGGGGCCGACTGGGCGCTGCGCTGGTTCACCCCGGCCGCCGAGGTCGACATGTGCGGGCACGCCACGCTCGCCACCGCGCACGTCCTGCACACCACGGGGGCGGCGAGCGGCACGATGCGTTTCACGGCCCGGTGCGGAATCCTCACCGCGGCCGTCGGACCGGACGGCGCGATCACGCTCGACTTCCCCACCGCCCCGCTGACGCCGGAGCCCGCGCCGGACGGGCTGGCCGCCGCCCTGGGCGCACAGCCGCTCTCCGTCCACGACACGGGCCCGTACGTCGGTGACCTGCTGGTGGAGCTGTCCGACGAGGCGACCGTACGGGGGTTGCGGCCCGACCTCGTCGCGCTGGCCGGTCTCTCCCGGCGGGGCGTCATCGCCACGGCCGCAGCGCAGGACCCCGCCCTCGGCCACGACTTCGTCTCCCGGGGCTTCTTCCCTCGCCTCGGGATCGACGAGGACCCCGTGACCGGCAGTGCCCACACCGCGCTGGCCCCCTTCTGGTCCGCGCGGTTCGGCCGGGACGAGCTGACCGGGCTCCAGGTCTCCGCCCGTTCCGGCCTGGTCCGCACCTCGCTGCGCGGCGGGCGGACCCTGCTGACCGGCAACGCCGTGACGGTCATCGACGGCGAACTGCTGACGGCGCCCTGAGCCCCGGCCCCGCGGCAGACCGCGCCGGGCCCGTACGGAAGGCTTCCGTACGGGCCCGGCGCGGTCTGCCGTCTCACGGCGTGGGCAGCCAGCCCACCTTCCCCGCCAGCAGGGCGTATCCGACGAACGCCCCGATGTCCAGCAGCGCGTGCGCCGCGACCAGCGGCCCGACCCGGCCCCAGCGCCGGTACAGCAGCACGAAGACGACGCCCATCACCATGTTGCCGATGAAGCCACCGATGCCCTGGTAGAGGTGGTACGAGCCGCGCAGCACCGAACTCGCCGCCAGGGACGCCGTCGGCGTCCACCCCAACTGGTCCAGCCTGCGCAGCAGGTACCCGACGACGATCACTTCCTCGACGACGGAGTTCTGGAGCGCGGACAGGATCAGGACCGGGAACTTCCACCACACATCGGGCAGGGATTCCGGCACCACCGTCAGGTTGAACCCGGCGGCCCGCGCCACCAGGTAGAAGGCGAGTCCGGCGCTCCCGATGCCCGCCGCGATCATCGTGCCGCGCCCCAGGTCCGGCCAGGGCCGGGTGCGGTCGAAGCCGATGGCCCGCAGCCCCGTCCCCTCTCTGATCAGCAGGTGCGCAACCAGGGCGACGGGCACCAGAGCGGTCGTGATGCCGAAGAGCTGCCAGGCGAGATCCAGCCATGGACGCCCTGGTGCGTACGATCCGTTGAGCGTCGCGGCCTGATCCTTCAAACCACCCGGTTTCGTCAGTGACCCGACAAAACTGATCAGGGCAGAAACGCCGCTGGCGCCCAACGAGAGGGCCAGCACGAGCACTGTCTCGGACCGCAGAATCCGTCGCGGCACGGCCTCCCGGGGAAAAGAATCAGCCACAAACCCCGTCTCCACCTGTACACCTGCCTTGAGTTGTGCATTCACGCCCCGTCCCGCTCCCCGTCCGGTTAAGGTCTCGAATGCAGGTACGAAGATCATGCGCGACTGGCCGGGGGACGACCACCATGGTGATGGGGTGGTCCCCCTTTTCCTTGTTCATCCTCAAGGAGGGGCACCACCGACATGGGACGTCACAGCTTGCCCGACGACCACGCGAGGGACGGAAGCGGGGACGGTTCGCCGCCCCGCCGTCGCCGCACCGTCGTGATCGCGACCGCGCTCGTCCTCGTGGTGGCCGCGGGAACGGCGGTCGCCGCCCGGGGCGGTCTGCTGTCGTTCTCGAAATCCTGCGAGGACTCGGCCGTACGGCTGTCCATGGTGGCCTCGCCGGACATCGCCCCCTCCGTGCGTGCCCTCGCCGACCGGGCACGCAAGGACCAGGTGCGGTCCGACGGCCGCTGTCTGTACGTGACGGTGACCGCCCGGGACTCCTACAAGGTCGCCGAGGCCCTTTCCAGGGACACCCGCGCCCCGGACTACCAGATCTGGTTGCCCGACTCCGACCTCTGGCTCGACCGGGCCGAGGGCTCCGGCGACGGCGTCCCGCTGACGCCGGGCGATTCCGTCGCCTCCTCCCCCGTGACCATGGCCATGGTGCCGTCCGCGGCCAAGCGGCTGGGCTGGCCGAAGAAGAAGTACTCCTGGACCGAACTGACGGCCGCGACCATGGAGTCGGACAGGACTGCCCTGGGCTCGGCCGACCCGGCGCACAGCGCCACCGCGCTGCTCGCCCTCGCCGGCATCGGCACGTCCTCCGGAAAACAGGACGGTGACGGCGACACCCGGGTGGCGGCGACCGCCAAGCTGCTCGCCCAACGCATGTCGGACAGCGACGGCCAGGTGCTGAAGACACTGGCGCGGAGCGGCTCGGGCACCAAGAAGGGCGATCCGGACCACAATCAGGCACTGCTGCTCTCCGAGCAGGCCGCGTTCGCCCACAACGCGGAGTCGGCCGACGCCGCGAAGCTCGACCTCTTCTATCCCGAGGACGGCACCCCGCTCCTCAACTACCCGTACACCATGGTCGACGAGAACAGGATGAGCACGGCCGAGGGCCGGGCGGCGCTGCGGTTCATGACCCTGCTGAACGAGCCGGCCTCGCAGGCGTTCCTGGAGAAGCGCGGCTTCCGGAAGGTCGACGGAACGGCCGGGGAATCGGTGGTCGCCTCGGCGGGTGGCAAGAAGCCCCAGCCGTACGCCACCGCGGCCACCACCCAGCCGACCGCCGAGGAGCTCCAGCAGACGCTCGGCATGTGGACGATCACCGTCCAGAGCGCGCGGCTCACCACGGTCGTCGACGCCTCGGGGTCGATGGCCACGATCGTGCCGGGGCGCAACCAGTCCCGGATGGACGTGACCAAGGCGTCCCTGATCCAGGCCCTCGACCAGTTCACCCCGAACGACGAGATCGGGCTCTGGGAGTTCGCCACCACGCTCGACGGCGACAAGGACTACCGCAGGCTGATGCCGACCCACCGGCTCGGCGACCGGGCGAAGGGCGGCGGCACCCACCGGGAGAAGCTCTCCGCCGCCTTCGCCGCGCTGCAGCCCGTGCCGGGCGGCGCGACCGGGCTGTACGACACCACGCTGGCCGCCTACAAGGACGCCCAGGCGACCTATGTGAAGGGCAAGTTCAACGCCGTGGTGATCCTCACCGACGGGTCGAACCAGGACGTCCGGTCCCTGTCCCGCAGCGCCCTGATCGCGGAGCTGAAGCGGATCGCCGATCCGGAGCGCCCGGTGCCGCTGCTCGCCATCGCCGTCGGACCCGAGGCCGACCGCGAAGAGGTGCACGAGATGGCGAAGGTGACCGGCGGCGGGGGCTACCAGGTCACCGACCCGGCCGACATCCAGGCGGTGATCCTCCAGGCCATCATGACGGCCGGGCAGAACGGCCGCGTCAACCAGGAGTAGCACCGCATGCTCCGGGCCGGCCGCGGCGGACGGCGCCCACGGCCCGGGGCACGCACGACGCGTCGGCCGCACCGGGCCCCTACGACGCGTTCACCGCACCGGGCCCGATCACGGGCGGCGGGTCCGTCACGGCCGGGGCACGCCCGTCGGCCAGCTGTGCACCGGTTCCCCGCCGTGCATCAGTTCGGCGTACCGCCGGGTGGTCGCGGCCAGTGCCGCGTGCCGGCCGAGCCCGGCCTCCCGCGCCTCGTGGTAGGTGTCCACCTGCCAGGACGCCCCGTTCACCCGTCGCCTGCAACGCTCCTCGATGATCCCGAGGTAGCGGTCGCGGTCCGCGGCCTCGATGTTCCAGGCATCGAGCCCCGCCGCGGCCAGCGGCAGCAGTTCGTCCCGTACGAGCTTGACGGCGGGCACCCGGGCCAGTCCGCCCGTACGGCCGGGGCGCGGCCAGATCAGCTCCGCGTCGATGCCCCGGCGGCAGGCGGTCTCGAAGTTCTCCGCCGCCGCCTCGAAGGGCATCCGGGTCCACACCGGGCGGGGCTCCTCGGCCAGCGCCCGTACCAGCCCGTAGTACAGCGCCGCGTTGGCGATCACATCGGTGACCGTGGGGCCGGCGGGCAGGACCCGGTTCTCCACCCGCAGGTGGGGCACGCCGTCGACCAGGCCGTACACGGGCCGGTTCCAGCGGTAGACGGTGCCGTTGTGGAGCACCAGCTCCTGCAGTCGCGGGACGCCGCCGTCGTCGAGGACCCGCAGCGGGTCCTCCTCGTCGCAGATCGGCAGCAGCGGCGGGAAGTAGCGCACGTTCTCCTCGAAGAGTTCGTACGCCGATCCGGTCCACCGCTCGCCGAACCAGGTCCGGGGCCGCACGCCCTGGTTCCGCAGTTCCGGCGGCCGGGTGTCGGTGGCCTGCTGGAAGAGCGGCGGGCGCGATTCCCGCCAGAGCTCCCTGCCGAACAGGAAGGGCGCGTTGGCACCCAGTGCTATCTGCACCCCGGCGACGGCCTGGGCCGCGTTCCACACGGCCGCGAACCGCTCCGGGGTCACCTGCAGATGGAGCTGGACCGAGGTGCAGGCGGCCTCGGGGGTGATCGAGGCGGAGGTGCAGGCCAGTCGCTCCACGCCCTGGATATCGAGTGAGAAAACCTCGCCCCGGGCAGCCACCATTTGATCGTTCAGCAGGGTGTAGCGGTCCGCTTCGGAGAGGTTCGCCGCCACGAGGTCCGTCTGTCCCAAGGTGGGAAGAATGCCGATCATCATGATCCCGGCATCGACCTCGCCCGCCTTCCGGTGGGCATATCCGAGACCGGCTCTGAGCTCTTCGGCCAACTGGTCGAAAACTCGCCCCTCCAGACGGTGCGGGACTATGTTCACTTCCAAATTGAACATCCCGAGTTCCATCTGGAAATCACGGCTCGCGATGCGCGGGAGCACCTCCCCATTCAGCATCTTCGGCGCTCCGTCGGAACCCGCGAGATTCAGCTCGATCTCCATGCCCATGAGGTTGCGGGGGCGGTCGAACCTCCGCTCCGCCAGAAGTCTCCCCAGCCCCTCCAGGCACTGGTGGAGCTTCCTCCGGTACCTCTGCGGATCGGACAGGTCAAAGGCTCCGGACACGACCTTCTCCCCCATCGGAGCGTCCCTCCCTCAAGTGGGCGGCCCACGGCCCAGGCCACTCGCGTCACGATCGATAATGCCCAGACCGAGTGATCCATAACGCCTGTGCGAACGCCGCCGACCCAGTAGTCTGAGCCCTGCGGCCCGCGGCACATTCCATGGGCATGGAGCAGCACGCGGTATCCCGTCGGGAACGTGGTGAAAACGCCGACATGATTCGGCCGACCGCGCCGGGTAGGAAACACCGGGCGGCGACTGCGCGGCGGACACGAAAACAGTAGATTCTCCGCATAATAAAGTCCTGATACCGCCTTGTCGGCAATAGCTGCGACGGCTAGTGGAATCACCGCGTGAACGCGTGTCGT
The DNA here is from genome assembly GCF_042889165.1 of Streptomyces sp. NPDC002669. Lineage (NCBI taxonomy): Bacteria > Bacillati > Actinomycetota > Actinomycetes > Kitasatosporales > Streptomycetaceae > Streptomyces > Streptomyces sp. NPDC002669. The sequence continues at coordinate 37,825 of NZ_JBIAQQ010000042.1, forward strand.
ATAAACTCCGCGGACGAGGCAGAGAGTTGACGCACCGGATCGGTCACCGGCCCCTCTGGCCCCGCACGCCGACAACGCCGTCTGCACCCGCCCACGCACCACCGTGTCTCCAAGTGAGAGGCGACCCATCATGCCGCTGCATGTTCCCCCGGCTCCCGCGCCCGCTCTGCGCAGCGTCCTCGCGGCACTCGGTTCACCCACCGCCGTCCGCGAGGCCCGCACTCCCGCCCTCCGGTCCGCCCAGGGACCGCTGAGCCCCGAACTCCCGCTTCCCGTCCATGTGCTGGACCGGATCGGGCCGGGTGGCACGGCACCCGCCACCAGGCTCGCCGCGTGGCGTTTCCTGATCCGCGGCCCGGAGCAGGCCGTCGCCGCGGCGGACACCATCCTCACCGCGGACGGCTGGACCTTCTCGCACTTCTTCGAGGGGCCCTACATCGCCTCGACCGAACTCGCCCTGCGCCAGGCCGAGGCGGTGACGTCGTCCTACCAGCCGCGGCTGCTGTCCATCCCGGGGCTCTACATGCTGGCGCTGTGGCTGCACGCCGACGCCGAGGCCGACGCCGCCGGCGGCGCGCTGGCCCCCGCCGACCTCCTGGTTCCGCTGGCCCCCGCCCCGCCGGGCATCGCGGCTCACCGCCCGCACCGGGTCGCCGACCTGCTCCGGGTGATGACCCTGCGCATCCCGCCCGGCCCCGGCCCCCTGCTCGGATCGCCCGCCTGAGGACGGCCGCGCCCCCGCAGCACTGTGCCCCGCCCCGAGTGGCGGGGCACAGTGCTGCGGGGGCGCACTCCCGCCCGTCCGGACTAGCCCGCTCGGGCCACCCCGAACCACCCGAAGGGACAGTGCAGTTGCAGTGAACCGTCCTCCCGGGTGACGCGTCCTCCGAGTAAGAAGAAGTGCTGCTGCGAAATCCCTGCGGAAAGACGCCCGTGGGGCAACACTGGGACGGGACCGATCGATACGGGGGCGGCCATGAACAGCTCAGCCAGTCGCAGGACACTCACCACCACGCAGCGAAAGAACCCAGCCATGTGCCAGCACCAGCCACCTTGCCCGACCGCCGACTCAGCCGACCGGGAAGCCGCCCGCCTGACGGCCCACCACCCGGAACAGGGCTGGAGTCTGCTGTGCAACGGCGTCCTGCTCTTCGAGGACACCGGCGAGCTGCTTCCGGACGGGCAGATCATCGCCCCGCATCGCCCGCTGGAGGCCGACCGGGTGGTCAAGGCCGCCTGACCGCGGCCGGTACGAACGGGGGCCGGCCCGGAGATCCCTCCGAACCGGCCCCGACGCGCGTTCGCGTCACTCCCCCGCGCCGATGACTCAGCTGTCGTACTCGTCCAGCGGCGGGCAGGAGCAGACGAGGTTGCGGTCACCGAAGGCACCGTCGATCCGGCGCACCGGCGGCCAGTACTTGTCGGCGGCCGAGACGCCCGCCGGGAAGACCGCGGTCTCCCGGCTGTAGTCGTGCTTCCACTCCCCGCCCAGCATCGCCGCGGTGTGCGGGGCGTTGCCCAGCGGGTTGTCGTCCGCGCTCCACTCCCCCGAGGCCACCTTCTCGACCTCGCCGCGAATGGCGATCATCGTGTCGCAGAACCGGTCGAGTTCCGCGAGGTCCTCGCTCTCGGTCGGCTCGATCATCAGCGTCCCGGCGACCGGGAACGACATGGTCGGCGCGTGGAAGCCGTAGTCGATCAGACGCTTGGCGATGTCGTCGACGCTGACGCCGGTGGCCTTGGAGATCGGCCGCAGATCCACGATGCACTCGTGCGCGACCAGCCCGGCCGGGCCGTTGTACAGGATCGGGTAGTGCGGCTCCAGCCGCTTGGCGATGTAGTTGGCGGCCAGCACGGCGACCTGCGTCGCGCGCTTGAGGCCCTCCCCGCCCATCAGGCGGACGTACGCCCAGGAGATCGGAAGGATGCCGGCCGAGCCCCACGGAGCGGCCGAGATCGGCCCGACGCCGGTCTCGGGGCCCGCCGTGGGCTGGAGCGGGTGGTTCGGCAGGTACGGGGCGAGGTGCGCGCGCACGCCGACCGGACCGACGCCGGGGCCGCCGCCACCGTGCGGGATGCAGAAGGTCTTGTGCAGGTTGAGGTGCGAGACGTCGCCGCCGAACCGCCCCGGCCGGGCGAGACCGACCAGCGCGTTGAGGTTGGCGCCGTCGACGTACACCTGGCCGCCGGCGTCGTGCACCTCGGCGCAGATGTCGGCGACGTGCTCCTCGAACACACCGTGCGTCGACGGGTACGTGATCATGAGCACGGCGAGTTCCTCGCGGTGCTTCTCGATCTTGGCGCGGAGGTCCTCGATGTCGACCTCGCCGTCGTCGGCGGTCTTGACGACGACGACCTTCATGCCGGCCATCACGGCGCTGGCGGCGTTGGTGCCGTGCGCGGAGGACGGGATGAGACAGATGGTCCGCTGGTCGTCGCCGTTGGCCCGGTGGTACGCCCGTACGGCCAGGAGGCCGGCGAACTCGCCCTGCGAGCCCGCATTCGGCTGGATGGAGACCGCGTCGTACCCGGTGACCTCGGCGAGCCGCTCCTCCAGCTCACGGATGAGGGTGAGGAAGCCCTGCGCCTGCTCCGCCGGGGCGAAGGGGTGCAGCGCGCCGAACTCGGGCCAGGTGATCGACTCCATCTCGGTGGTCGCGTTCAGCTTCATGGTGCAGGAGCCGAGCGGGATCATGCCGCGGTCCAGCGCGTAGTCCCGGTCGGCGAGCCGGCGCAGGTAGCGGAGCATCGCGGTCTCGGAACGGTGCTGGTGGAAGACCGGATGGGTGAGGATCTCGTCGGTGCGCAGCAGCCCCTCGGGCAGCGTGTCGGCGGCGGAGGCGTCCAGCGCCTCGATGTCCCCGTCGACGCCGAAGGCGGCCCAGACGGCGGCGATCTGCTCACGGGTGGTGGTCTCGTCGCAGGCCAGGGAGACCACGTCGGCGTCGACGAGCCGCAGGTTGATCCCGCGCTCGCGGGCGCCCTCGACGACCTCCGCGGCCCGGCCCGGGACGCGCACCGTGAGGGTGTCGAAGTAGGAGCCGGTCACGACGTCGACACCGGCGGCACGCAGGCCCTCGGCCAGGATTGTCGCGTAGCGGTGGGTGCGCCGGGCGATCGTGCGCAGCCCGTCCGGGCCGTGGTAGACGGCGTACATCCCGGCCATGACGGCGAGCAGCACCTGCGCGGTGCAGATGTTGCTGGTCGCCTTCTCGCGGCGGATGTGCTGTTCGCGGGTCTGCAGGGCCAGCCGGTAGGCCTTGTTGCCGTCCGCGTCGACGGAGACGCCGACGAGGCGGCCGGGCAGGCTGCGGGCGAACTTCTCGCGCACCGCCATGAACCCGGCGTGCGGTCCGCCGAAGCCCATCGGCACGCCGAAGCGCTGGGTGGTGCCGACCGCGATGTCCGCGCCCAGGTCGCCCGGCGAGGTGAGCAGGGTCAGGGCCAGCAGGTCGGTGGCGACGGTGACGATCGCGCCGAGCTCGTGGGCCCGCTCGACGACCGGCCGGATGTCCCGGACCGCTCCGGAGGCGCCCGGATACTGCACCAGCACGCCGAAGACACCGCGCTCGGCGATCTCCGCCGGGATGCCGTCGGACAGGTCGGCGACGACGACCTCGACACCGGTCGGCTCGGCGCGGGTCTCGATGACCGCGATCGTCTGCGGCAGGGCGTCGGCGTCGACCAGGAAGACGCCGTTCTTCACCTTGCCGACGCGCCGGGAGAGCGCCATGGCCTCGGCGGCCGCGGTGCCCTCGTCGAGCAGGGAGGCGCCGGAGGTGGGCAGCCCGGTCAGCTCGGCGACCATGGTCTGGAAGTTGAGGAGCGCCTCCAGACGCCCCTGGGAGATCTCCGGCTGGTACGGCGTGTAGGCCGTGTACCAGGCGGGGTTCTCCATGACGTTGCGCAGGATCACCGGCGGGGTGAAGGTGCCGTAGTAGCCGAGCCCGATCATCGGGGCCAGCACCTGGTTGCGGTCCGCGAGGGAGCGCAGCTCGGCGAGGACCTCGGCCTCGGTGCGCGCGCCCGGCAGCCGGAGTGCCTCGGTGCTCTTGATGACGTCGGGCACCGCGGCCGCGGTGAGTTCGTCCAGGGAGCCGTACCCGACCTGGGCGAGCATCTTCGACTGCGCCTCGGCGTCGGGGCCGACGTGCCGCTGTTCGAACGGAATGCCCTGCTCCAGCTGGGAGAGCGGGGTGCGACGGGGGGTCATGGTGGAGGCCTCCTGGTCTGTCACGACCTGCGAGGGGCACCTCGGCGCGGGTGCCCGGACGGCCTCCCCCTCTGTCATCTCAACCTGAGAGCTTCACCGGCATGCCCTACGGCCTGCCGGCTTTCACCGTCGGTGAGGAAGGGAACCGATTCGGCACCCGGCCGCGCGGAACCCGCCCTGCTTTCCAGAGTGACCTCGTCCGTGCGGTACGGGGGCCTGAGAGATTCCGGGGAGGATTTGCTCCTTCGGCGCCCTTCGGATCAGTTCCAAAGGACTCTCCCGCACGGGGTCAGCGGCCGTCACCAGCCTACCAGCGGGGTTCTCCGCCGAACCCTCGAGTGGCCGACCCCTCGAATCTGCCCTTTTGTAGTGCTTGTGGAGTAGCCGCGACCAATGGGAGGGATCGTGCAGACCGACATCGATCCGCGCAGCCTGATCGGCCGCAAGGCATTCGACCGCAGGGGCACCAAGATCGGAACCGTGGACGAGGTGTACCTCGACGACGCGACCGGTGTGCCCGAATGGGCGGCCGTACGTACCGGACTCTTCAGCCGGGACGCGTTCGTCCCGCTGGAACCCAGCGAATTCGTGGACGACGCGCTCCGCGTCCCCTTCGACCGCGCGCTGATCAAGGACTCGCCCGACTTCGGTGTCGGCCGCCACCTCTCACCGGAACAGGAACTCCAGCTCTACCGGCACTACGGGCTGGACTCCCCGCCCGAGGGGGTCGGCCCCGACAGGGACTTCGGCAGGCTGGCGGGCCAGGAGGAGTAGTCCGCCGGGTCGCGCACCAGCGGCAGCGGATCGGCGGGCCGCAGCGCCGCGTCGTCGATCCGGAACGTGCGCACCCGGCCGGGCGCCGAGTCGGGTTCCTCGAACCGCACCGTCACCCGCCCGATGCCGCTGCCCTGCACCCAGCCGTGCCCGTAGGTGTCGTGGTGCACGTCGTGCCCGGCGTGCCAGTGCCGCGCGGCCGGTTCCCCGGAGGCGTCCGGGGACTCCGGCCGCGGGCCGTCCGCAGGTCCGTCCCGGGCCTCCCGGGCCGTCGTCGCCTCCTCCGCCGGTTCCCCGGACGCGAGGGCCCGCTCGCCCGCGGCCTGGGCGAAGAGGTCCTCCTGCGTGTAGTCGGCGAGCCCCGTGACACCCACTCCGAGCAGCCGGACACCCCCGGTGGTGTCCACTGCCTCCAGGAGCCGCGCGGCGGCCTCACGGACCACCGCGGGGTCGTCCGTGGGCCCGCGCAGCGTCTCGGACCGCGTGAGCGTCGAGAAGTCGTACCGGCGCACCTTGAGGACCACCGTCCGCCCGGACCGCCCCGCCCCCCGCAGCCGCTGGACGCACCGGTCGGCCAGCCGCTCCACCTCCGCCCTGACCCTCACCCGGTCGTGCAGGTCGACGTCGAAGGTGTCCTCGACCGACACCGACTTCGCGTCGCGTTCCGCGACCACGGGCCGGTCGTCGTGGCCGAACGCCATGTGGTGGAGCGAGCCGCCGTGCGCCTTGCCCAGCAGACGCACCAGCTCGGCCTCCCCCGCCGCGACCAGGTCGTCCACCGTCGTCATCCCGGCCCGGCGCAGATGGTCCGCCGTGGCGGGGCCGACCCCGGGCAGGATCCGCACCGGCATGGGCGCGAGCAGCTCCCGCTCCGTGCCCGGCTCGATGACCCGCAGGCCGTCCGGCTTCGCCTCCTCCGAGGCGATCTTGGCCAGCATCTTGGAACCGGCGAGCCCGACCGAGCCGGTGAGCCCGGTGACCGCTCTGATGGCGCTGCGCAGCTGCTCGCCGACCTCCCGCGCCGAAGCCGTGTCGTCGGCCCTCCCACCGGCCTCCAGGTCGACGAACGCCTCGTCCAGGCTGAGGGGCTCCACCAGCGGGGAGAGCCGTGCGAGCAGCTCCATCACCTGGTTGCTGACCGTCCGGTACAGCTGGAAGCGGGGCACCAGATAGGCCGCGTTGGGTGCCAGCCGCCGCGCCTGCGCGGTCGGCATCGCCGAGTGGACCCCGAAACGCCGCGCCTCGTACGAGGCGGTCGCCACGACTCCCCTGGGCCCCAGCCCGCCCACCACCACCGGCTTGCCGCGCAGGCTCGGCTTCGCCGCCTGCTCCACGGAGGCGTAGAAGGCGTCCATGTCCAGATGCAGGATGGTGGGAGCGGTTCTCACATCAACCGATGCTGCACCACGGCACTGACAATCGCCGGGCCCGGTGCCGCGGCGGGGTCAGCCCGCGCGGTTGCGCCGCCGTGCGAGCTCGTCGGTGGGGTTGTTGCCGATCAGCGTCTCGCCGGTGTCCACCCGCTCGCCGTGCAGCTGCGACAGGGCGGCGTCGACGTCCTGCCACACCACGCCCACCGCGATACCGAAGACGCCCTGGCCGCCCCGGAGCAGGTCGACGACCTCGTCGGGCGACGAGCACTCGTAGACCGTGGCCCCGTCGCTCATCAGGGTCATCCGCTCCAGGTCCTGGAACCCGCGGGCCTTCAGGTGCTGCACCGTGGTGCGGATGTTCTGGAGGGCGACGCCCGTGTCCAGGAAACGCTTCACGATCTTCAGCAGGACGACGTCCCGGAAACTGTAGAGCCGCTGCGTACCCGAGCCGTACGCCGGGCGTACGCTCGGTTCCACCAGCCCCGTGCGCGCCCAGTAGTCGAGCTGCCGGTAGGTGATGCCCGCGGCCGCACAGGCCGTGGGCCCCCGGTAGCCGATGTCGCCGGCCGATGCCCCGCCGTCCCCCGCCACCGCGGCCGGTTGAACCGGCTGCACGATGGTGTGGTCGGCTGTACTCCCCTGCTGCGGATACGGCCCACCCGCTGCCGTACCGTCGCCGCTGCTTCTCACGCCGACCTCCGTCCTTGACCTGCCCTCTCGAAGGTAGGCAGTCACTCGGGGTGCGTCAACGATCGCCACACTCGGCACGCCGAGTGATAATCACCCCGAGGGTGGTTTCCCGTGTCTCGCGAGCGGGAAAGGCTTGCCGGATGCGCTGCTGGCGACCCCGTGGAACGGTCATTGGCTGTTGGTACCGAAATCCTCCGGAGAGATCTGATCGAGGAACTCGCGGAACTTCTCCACTTCGTCCTCCTGCTCGTCCGGGATGGCGATGCCCGCGTCGTCGAGCACACCGTCACTGCCGTAGATCGGCGTTCCGGTACGCAGCGCGAGCGCTATGGCGTCGGACGGCCGCGCGCTCACCTCGACACCACTGGCGAACACCAGCTCCGCGTAGAAGACCCCTTCCCGCAGGTCCGTGATGCGGACCTCGGTGAGCTCCTGGCCGACGGCCTCGAGCACGTCCTTGAAGAGATCATGGGTCAGCGGCCTGGCCGGAGCCATGCCCTGCTGGGCGAAGGCGATCGCGGTCGCCTCACCAGGACCGATCCAAATGGGGAGGTACCGGTCGCCTCCCACTTCACGCAGGAGCACGATCGGTTGGTTGGAGGGCATTTCCACCCGGACACCCACAACGTCGAGCTCGTTCACACAGCAACCCTAGGACGTGCCCGGCAGGTTTGGGTAGTCGGGCACCGCCGTGATCAGTGCAGCCGGATTCCCAGAGCGGTCTGGACGAGGGCCGAATGAAGCCGCACGGACAGCTCCGCCAGCTCCTTCGCGGTGGCCTCCGCATGCGCTCTGGTCTGCGGATTCCGGTGCCGGCGCAGAGGTGCGACCACCTGCTCGATGAGCCCCGCCTCACGGTCCGCGGCCGCCCGCATGGCACGCAGGTGACGCGGTTCCAGACCGAACCTGCCCAGATCCGCCACAAGCTTGGCCACCGTGACCATCTCGGCGTCGTAACCGCCTTCGGCCGTCGGAGCGACCAGGCCGTACGACTCCCACTCGTCGAGGTCGCTCTCGCTGACCCCGGCGGCCGCGAGCAGTTCGGCGCGGCCGATCCGGGCCGCGGTCCGTCCCGGCTCCGTCTCCCGGCCGCCGACGAGCTCCCGCACACCGCCCGTGGCCGGCAGCGCGGACTGCTCGCCGCGGGCGAGGGCGTCGAGGTGCTCGCGGATGACCTTCAGCGGGAGGTAGTGGTCCCGCTGCATGCGCAGCACCTGGGACAGGCGTTCCACATCGGCGCTGCGGAACTTTCGATAACCGGAAGGGGTCCGCTGCGGCTCGACGAGCCCCTCGGCCTCCAGGAAGCGAATCTTGGAGATCGTGACCTCGGGGAACTCGTCCCGCAGACGCAGGAGCACCGTGCCGATGCTCATCGGGCGGTCGTCGGCGGTGGCGGTGCCGGTCACGGCACCGCCCGTCGGTGTTCTCAGCATGGCCCTTCCTGGGAGTCCCCCGACGGAGTCGGGGGACGGGTCAGATGCCGCGCTGGCTCGCGTAGAAGACCAGCCGGTACTTGCCGATCTGCACTTCGTCACCGTTGGACAGCGGCACGGAGTCGATGCGCTCACGGTTGACGTAGGTGCCGTTCAGGCTGCCCACGTCCCCGACCGTGAAGCTGCCGTCGGGGCTCCTGCGGAACTCCACGTGCCGACGCGACACCGTCACGTCGTCGAGGAAGATGTCGCTCTGCGGGTGGCGGCCGGCCGTGGTCAGCTCACTGTCCAGCAGGAAGCGGCTGCCCGAGTTCGGCCCGCGGCGCACCACCAGGAGCGCCGAGCCGAGCGGAAGGGCGTCGACGGCGGCCTGCGCCTCGGGCGAGAGGGACGGTACGGCCGTCTGCCCGGTGGCCTCCGCCTCATACGCCTCAAGACCGGAGATGGAGATGGTCGAGGTCGTCTCCGAGGCACGCTCGGGAATCCCGCCCCTCAGCGGCGCGCCGCAGTTGGAGCAGAAACGACTGTCCTCGGCATTGCGGTGCCCGCACCTCGTACAGACCGGCATGGACGAGCCTTCCTGTCCGGGGGTGAACCCTCCACCCGTACTTGAGGTCGACGGTTCTCCGAAACCTATGCGGCCGGGACCGGCAGGGTCAACAGACGACGCGCCGGAAAATCCCGAATTGTCACTGCCCTGACCCGCCACCTCATCACGGAAGAGCGGGCGTTCCGTGCCCTGCTCATCCACCTGGCCATGGCGCGGTGCGCGATGGCGGGCGGCCTCGTCGCGAGCGCTCTTGCCGAACAACTTCCCAAACAACTTCACGGGCGATTCCCCTTGACCGAAATAGACCCGCCCGTGGGGCAGGACGAACCCTGAATGAACACACCTGCCGACCCGGACATCTTCACAACGTCCGTATCCACTCGACAGTTTCCATCACGCGCCACCAATACGATGCGGCGACCCCCCGCAACCTCGTGACCGTCTCCTCCGGCCCCTTCGCGCCTCGGACTCACGGTGACGACGACCGAGCGTAGTCAGGCTGCTTCGCCGGTCGCAAGGCGTCCACCACGATGTCGTCGGCCCGCACGACCTGCACGGTGGCCTGCTCCTTCTCCAGCGTCTGCACGACGCCGCCCGGGATGTTCAGCGCCGGCTCCAGGTCCTGGGGCTTGCCGATCACCTCGAAGACGTACGGCGCGGCGATCTTGCGGCCGTCGACCTTGACGTCGCCCCCGTCACCGGAGAAGTACGTATTGGCCACCACGCGCACCCCATTGACCTGGATCGCCTCGGCGCCCGCGGCACGCAGCTCCTGGAGCGCGTCGAGCAGCATGTCCGCCTTGACCCCGTTGCCCGGGTCGTTGACGGTGAGCGTGATCCCTGGGCCGTGAGCCGCCACGGTGCCCGCGAGGACACCGAGTTGCCGCTCCTTCTCCACGGTCTGCCTGCGCGCCTCCTCGGCCTGGTCGGAGCTGTTCTCCAGCTCCGTGCGCTGGGCGTCCAGCCGCTGCTTCTCGTCCTCCAGGCGCTGCGTACGGTCGTCCAGCTCGTCGAGGATCCGGACCAGGTCCTCCTGGCGGGCTCCCCTCAGGGCACTGTTGTCGCTGTTGGACCGCACCTGGATGGCAAGCCCGAGGCCGAGCCCGAACAGCAGCAGCGCGACGATGAGTTGGGCCCGCGTCACCCGGGGCGGCCACAGTCCGGCGATCAGCCGCTGGCGCCCGGTGAGCTCCTTGGCCGGGCCGGCCGGACGCTCGGCCGCGCTTTCCCCGCTCTCCGCGTCCCCGGGAAGTCCGCCCTCGGGAAGTTCTTCGTTGCTCATCGGCCTCAGGCCCTGAAGACGTGCCGGCGGATGGCCGCGGCGTTGGAGAAGATCCGGATCCCGAGCACGACCACCACACCGGTGGACAGCTGCGCCCCGACGCCCAGCTTGTCGCCCAGGAACACGATCAGGGCCGCCACCACGACGTTCGACAGGAACGACACGACGAACACCTTGTCGACGAAGATCCCGTCGAGCATGGCCCGCAGGCCACCGAAGACCGCGTCGAGGGCGGCCACGACGGCGATGGGCAGGTAGGGCTCGACCACCGCCGGCACCTCGGGCCGGACCAACAGTCCGACCACGACTCCCACGACGAGGCCCAGTACGGCGATCACGATGTGCCCTTCCCTGTGTCTGCCGCACCACTGCCGGTGTCTGCGGCCCTGTAAGGCTCTGCTGTACGTACGATCAGGCTCGGTGCGACCGGGAGGCTCACCTTCTGCTGCACGGACAGACTCGTCCGGACGTCGAAGGTGTCCTTGAGCGCCTGCAGGTACTGGCCGTCGGCGCTCTCCCGGAACGCGTTGCCGAGCTGCTTGCCGTTACCCACCGCCAGCACCGTGTAGGGCGGCACGAGCGGTCTGTTGTCGACCAGTATGGCGTCGCCCGCCGCGCGGATCGCGGACAGGGCCGTCAGGCGCTGGCCGTTGATCGCGATCGCCTCCGCGCCGGACTGCCACAGGCCGTTGACGACCCGCTGGAGGTCCCGGTCGCGCACCCGTCCGGTGTCGGCGAACCCGCTGGTCTCCCTGGGCCCCCCGCCGCCCTGGGCGGTGTCCTCGGCGTCGTCGACGACGAGCTTCACGCCGGGCCCCTCCACGGGGGTGGCCCCGGCGAGCAGCGCCACCCGTTCGCCCTGGTCCCCGCCGTGCTTCTCCAGCGCCTTGCGCTGGCGCCTGCCCACGTCCGCCCGGAGCTTGTCCACCTGGGACTCCAGGGTGTCGGCCGCCTCCGTCTCGTCGCCGATCCGGTCGATCAGCTCCTGGCGCTCCTTGGCGAGGACGGGTGCGGCCACGCGTGCCTCCGCGGCACCGAGGGTGACGACGAGGGCCGCGAGCACCAGACAGGCGGCGAGGCCGAGCTTCGCCTTGAGCGTGCGGGGCATGCCCGCGCTTCCGTCCGCCTGGCGACGCGCCGAGGCTTCGGCGTATCCGTCGTCCAGGCTGTGGTCCATCACATTGGTCAGCAGCGACATGGACGCATCGGGACGCGCGGGTGGGGAGGTTGTACTCCGATCGGGGGGCTGCTGCGACATGCCGCACATCGTCGCACGTCGTCACCGCTACCGCCGAATGGCCCCACCGGTGTACCCGGAGGCGTTTGGCCACACCTCCGGGCACACCGGGCGCACCCTTACTGACCTGCGCTCTCCACGACCGCCGCCCATTCGTCCAGCAGTGCCTGCGCGGAGGCGTCGTCCGGACCCTCGGCCCACAGATGGGTGGTCGCCTCGGCCCGGTCCGGCAGCACCATCACCCAGCGCCCGTCGGCCTCGACGACCCGCACGCCGTCCGTCGTGTCGACGCTGCGGTCACCGGCCGCCTCCACGACCCTGCGCATGACCAGGCCCTTGACGGCCCACGGCGTGGCGAGGTCACGGCGCAGGACATGGGCGCGGGGGATGCGGGCGTCGATCTGGCTGAGGGTGAGCTGGGTCCGGGCGACGAGCCCGAGGAGTCGCACGAACGCGGCGGATCCGTCGAAGACGCTGCTGAATTCGGGAACGATGAAGCCGCCGCGGCCGTCTCCACCGAAGATGGTTCCTTCCTCGCGTCCGACGCGCGTCAGGTCGTCGGGCGATGTCGTCGTCCACTCGACCTGTGTGCCGTGGTACGCCGCGACCTGCTCGGCCACGCGTGTCGTGGTGACCGGCAGCGCCACCCGTCCGCTGCGCCGTTCGGCTGCCACGAGGTCGAGCAGCACCAGGAGGGCCCGGTCGTCCTCCACGATCCTGCCCCGTTCGTCGACCAGGGAGAGCCGCTCGCCGACCGGGTCGAACCGCACCCCGAACGAGGCCCGGGCCGAGGAGACGATCTCGCCCAGCCGTACCAGCCCGGATCTCCGGGCCTCGGCGGTCTCGGTGGGCCGGGACTCGTCGAGGCCGGGGTTGATGGTCAGCGCGTCCACGCCGAGCCGTCCCAGCAGGCTGGGCAGTACGAGCCCGGCGCTTCCGTTGGTCGCGTCGACGACCACCTTGAGCCCCGCGTCGGCGATCCCGGTGGTGTCCACGTTCCGCAGCAGGGCACCGGTGTACGAGTCGAAGACGCTGGACGGGAAGTGCAGGTCCCCGATCTCCCCGGGGAAGGCGCGCCGGTACTCCTGGCGCGCGTAGACCCGGTCCAGCTTCCGCTGCCGCGCCTGGGAGAGGTCCGCTCCCCGCTCGTCGAAGAACATGATGTCGACCGAGTCCGGCACCCCGGGGGACGTACGGATCATGATCCCGCCCGCGCTGCCCCGCGCGGTCTGCTGGCGGGCGACGGGCAGCGGTACGTTCTCCAGGTCCCGGACGTCGATGGCGCTGGCCTGGAGGGCCGAGATCACCGCCCGTTTCAGGGCACGGGCACCGCGGGAGTGGTCGCGTGCGGTGGTGACCGTGGAGCCCTTCTTCAGCGTCGTGGCGTACGCTCCGGCGAGCCGGACCGCCAGCTCGGGCGTGATCTCCACGTTCAGGATCCCGGACACTCCCCGGGCGCCGAAGAGGTGCGCCTGTCCGCGTGACTCCCAGATGACCGACGTATTGACGAAGGCGCCGGCCTCGATGGTCTTGAACGGGTAGACGCGGACATTGCCCTGGATGATCGACTCCTCGCCGATCAGGCATTCGTCCCCGATGACCGCGCCGTCCTCGATGCGGGTGGCCCGCATGACGTCGGTGTTCTTGCCGATGACGCAGCCGCGCAGGTTGCTCTGCTGGCCGACGTAGACGTTGTCGTGCACCACGGCCCTGTGCAGGAACGCGCCGCTCTTGACGACCACGTTCGATCCGATGACCGTGTGCTCTCGGATCTCCGCACCGGCTTCGACCTTTGCGTAGTCACCGATGTAGAGCGGGCCCCGCAATACCGCGTCGGGGTGTACTTCCGCGCCTTCCGCGACCCATACGCCCGGCGAGATCTCGAATCCGTCGATGTCGACATCGACCTTCCGTTCGAGAACGTCGGCCTGGGCCTTCACATAGCTCTCGTGGGTGCCGACGTCCTCCCAGTAGCCCTCGGCGACATAGCCGTAGATGGGCTTGCCCTCCTTCATGAGCTGCGGGAAGACATCACCGGACCAGTCCACCGGCACGTCGGCCTCGACGTAGTCGAACACCTCGGGTTCCATGACGTAGATGCCGGTGTTGACGGTGTCCGAGAAGACCTGGCCCCAGGTGGGCTTCTCCAGGAAACGCTCGACCTGCCCGCCCTCGTCCACGATGGTGATGCCGAATTCCAGGGGGTTGGGCACACGGGTCAGGCACACCGTGACGAGGCCGCCCTTTTCCTTGTGGAAAGCGATGAGCTCGGTGAGGTCGAAGTCGGTGAGCGCGTCACCGGAAATGACGAGGAAGGTGTCGTCCTTCAGCGCTTCCTCGGCGTTCTTCACGCTCCCGGCGGTGCCGAGCGGCTTCTCCTCGTTGGCGTAGCTGAGCTCCATCCCGAGCTCTTCGCCGTCCCCGAAGTAGTTCTTGACCAACGAGGCGAGGAATTGGACCGTCACGACGGTCTCATTGAGCCCGTGCCGCTTCAACAGCCGAAGCACATGCTCCATGATCGGCCGATTGGCTACGGGCAGAAGCGGCTTGGGCATGCTCGAGGTCATGGGGCGAAGACGAGTGCCTTCGCCACCAGCCATCACGACGGCCTTCATGTCGGAAACGTCCTCCTTGAAGAGACGACGATCAGCCGACTTCGCCCGTCGGGGGCACTATCCGGTTCATCAGCGGCGGGCCGGCCACACTGCGCGGCACCGCGTCAACGAGCTCAATCGGCTACTACATCCGCCTTGACGAGTCGGCGGACCTGAACCACGTAGAGGATCCCTGCCCACCAATAGAGCGTTGTACCCCAACCTGCGAACGCCCACCCGAAAATGGCGGCCAGCGATGCAAGCCAACCACTTCCGTCGCTGAGCAGCAACAAGGGGAAGGCGTACATCAGGTTGAACGTGGCCGCCTTGCCCAGGAAGTTCACCTGGGGCGGCGGGTAACCGTGCCGGCGCAGGATTCCGACCATCACGAGGAGCATCAGTTCGCGGGCGAGTAGTGCCGCGGCGAGCCACAACGGAAGGATCTCGCGCCAGGTCAGGCCGACAAGCGTCGAAAGGATGTAGAGGCGATCCGCAGCGGGGTCCAGGAGCCTGCCGAGACTGCTGATCTGGTTCCACCGACGGGCGAGCTTGCCGTCGAGATAGTCGCTGACGCCGCTGAGCATCAGCACCAGCAGCGCCCAGCCATCGCTCTTGGGCCCGCCGAACTCGGGGCGGAGGATCAGCCACAGGAAGAGCGGCACCCCGGCAAGGCGAGCCATGCTGAGGATGTTGGGGATGGTGAGCACCCGGTCCGTCTGAACCCGAGTCTCCTGGACCTCCACCCGGGGGCCTCCTGTGAAGAACGTGCCAATGATGCCCCCTGACCCTACCTTCAGCCGCTGCGGGGAGAACCACAGGGGTGACGGAAACCCGCTGGAGGCGAGTGGTGAACGCAGAAAAGCCCCGCACCATCAGGTGCGGGGCTTTCCCGGAATGATTGTTCGGCGGCGTCCTACTCTCCCACAGGGTCCCCCCTGCAGTACC